>CAMAQL010000054.1 GCA_945860605.1 Chitinophaga pinensis | reverse complement strand
ATCAATGCTAAAATTCATGAACTGCTTTTATTTAGTTTAGAATGCATTGTGGATGAAAAAGAAGAAGGCTTTGCATGCAAATTCTTATCAGATGATCGTGGCAAAGAAAGCATTTATTTAGCAAGAGAAATTTTATTACAACATATTGGAGATCCTATTACCATTAAGGAATTGAGTCGTAAAGTAGCCATGAACGAATGCTATTTAAAGAAAGGCTTTAAAGAGGTTTTTGGCACCACCATTTTCGATTTCTACCAACAGCAAAGAATGGAACATGCCAAATATTTGTTGTATGAAAAATCATTAAGTGTGACCGATGTATCTGCACTATTAGGCTACTCATCCATCTCTCACTTCTCTGCAGCTTTCAAGAAACACACAGGTCTTAAGCCTTGTGAATTGTTGAACTAGTTTTATTTCCTTATTTTTTTTTCCTTATTTTTATTTTCTAAATTAAATCCCATGCGTCAATTATTTGCGATTGCTGTTATTGTATTATTCAGTTCATGTATCAATCAAAGAGTAGACTTAGTCGTGCACCATGCACAAATTTATACTGTCAACGAATCTTTTACTGTAGCAGAAGCCATGGCGGTGCAGGATGGTAAAATAGTGGCGGTGGGTACCAACGACGATATTTTAAAAAACTATCAAGCAGATTCTGTGGTGGATGCAAAAGGCGCCACGGTATATCCAGGATTTATAGATGGTCATGCGCACTTTCTAGGGTATGGTCAATCTTTATATGCAGTAGACTTGATGTTTGCAAATTCATGGGAAGAAGTCTTAGATCGTGTGAAAGCATTTGTGGCAACGCATCCGGGTAATGGATGGATTCGTGGAAGAGGATGGGATCAAAATAGATTTCCTGGCAAAGCCTTTCCTACCAATGCTGAACTAAATGCACTATTCCCAGACCGTCCAGTATTATTAGAACGTGTGGATGGCCACGCAAGTATTGCCAATGAAAAAGCATTAACAATAGCTGGAGTGAAAGCAGGACAGACTATGGAAGGAGGTGACTTTGTGGTAGCAGGTGGAAAGCTGACTGGTTTATTAATCGACAATGCAGTGGGTGTGGTTGAAAGAAATGTACCAGCAGCTACCAAGGAGGATTATAAAAATTGGTTGACAGCGGCACAAAAAAATTGTTTCGCAACTGGATTAACCACGATTACAGATTGTGGGTTAAGTCCAAATGATATTGACATGATTGATGTTTTACAAAAAAGCAATGACCTGAAAATGCGCTTGTATGTGATGTTAAGTGATAAGCCAAGTTCTTATACCTCTAGTTACTTTACAAGTGGCGGTTATGTTACAGACCGTTTAATGGTGAAAGGCGTGAAAGTATATGGGGATGGGGCCCTTGGGTCAAGAGGTGCAGCATTGCTAGCGCATTATTCGGATCAACCAGGCTGGGGTGGATTTTTATTAAGTAGTCAAGCACATTTTGATTCAGTGGCAGCAAAATTAATCAATACCGATTTTCAAATGTGCACCCATGCAATTGGAGATAGCGCAAACAGAGTTGTATTGAAAGTGTATGAAAAATATTTAAAAGGTAAGAACGATAAAAGATGGCGTATTGAACATGCACAAATTTTAAATCCAGCAGACTTTGATTATTTTGGCAAGTATAGTATCATCCCTTCGGTACAACCAACACATGCGACAAGTGATATGTATTGGGCTGGGGAGAGATTAGGTGCTGAGCGCTTAAAAGGTGGCTATGCATTCCAACAATTATTGAAACAAAATGGATGGTTGCCATTGGGTACAGATTTCCCTGTAGAAGAAATCAATCCATTCAAAACATTTTTAGCTGCGGTGGCGAGACAAGATGCCAAAGGATTTCCAGCAGGTGGATTCCAAATGGAGAATGCCTTAACGCGTGAACAAACCATTCGTGGAATGACCATTTGGGCTGCAAAAGCCAACCGTATGGAAAAGCAAGTAGGCTCTATAGAAGTAGGGAAAAAAGCAGACTTTATCTTATTGGACAAAGACCTAATGAAAGTACCTACAGATAGTATCCTGCAAATTAAAGTCTTGAAGACTTACTCTAACGGAGAAAGAGTACACTAAGATTTTTATAAAAAGAAAAGTAGAATATATCCTATTCCGTAGCGAACGTTTTTTAGAGAGCTATAGTGCCAAGGGGTTTTTATAAAAAGAAAAGTAGAATATATCCTATTCCGTAGCGAACGTTTTTAGAGAGCTATAGTGCCAAGAGATTTTTATAAAAAGAAAAGTAGAATATATCCTATTCCGTAGCGAACGTTTTTAGAGAGCCTAGGGATAGGATATATTCTACTTTTAAAGTATTTTTAAAATCTACAATCCTACCATGTCGTTAGGAATTACCCAGGCGTCAAATTCTTCAGGGGTAACATATCCTAATTTCACGGCCATTTCTTTTAATGTGGTGCCTTCTTTATGTGCTTTTTGAGCAATCTCTGCAGATTTATAATAGCCAATCTTTGTATTGAGTGCAGTGACTAACATCAAACTATTATTGACGTGCTTATTGATATTCGCTTCGATTGGTTCGATGCCAATAGCACATTTATCATTGAAGCTTACACATCCATCTCCAATTAATCTTGCACTGTGTAAGAAATTATAAATCATCACTGGCTTAAATACATTCAATTCAAAATGTCCCATCGATCCACCCACATTAATAGCTACATCGTTGCCCATGACTTGAGCCGCGATCATCGTCAATGCTTCTGACTGCGTAGGGTTTACTTTACCTGGCATAATAGAAGATCCAGGTTCGTTGTCTGGGATAAAGATTTCTCCAATTCCTGAGCGTGGTCCAGAGGACAACATACGCACATCGTTGGCAATCTTCATTAAGCTTACAGCAACCGTTTTTAATGCACCATGTGCTTCTACAATGGCGTCATGAGCAGCCAATGCTTCAAATTTATTTTCAGCAGTCACAAAAGGCAATCCTGTAAGATTTGCAATATGCTTTGCTACATTTTCTGAATAACCCTTTGGTGTATTGATCCCTGTTCCAACCGCAGTTCCACCAAGTGCTAATTCGCTTAAATGATCCAATGTATTGTGAATGGCTTTTAATCCATGCTTTAATTGACTTGTATAACCACTAATTTCTTGTCCTAAAGTTAAAGGTGTCGCGTCCATAAAATGGGTGCGACCTATTTTAACTATGCCCATATAAGCAGCACTCTTTGCATCTAAAGTATTTTTTAAAGTAGTGATACCAGGGATAGTCACTTCCTTTAAAATTTGGTATGCAGCAATGTGCATCGCAGTAGGGAAAGTATCATTGGATGACTGAGATTTATTCACGTCATCGTTGGGATGCAAAAATTTCTCTTTATCATTTAAACTGCCACCTTGAAGTACATGACCTCGATAGGCAATCACTTCATTCACATTCATATTACTTTGCGTGCCACTGCCTGTTTGCCAAACCACTAAAGGAAATTGGTCGTCTAATTTACCTGCAAGAATTTCATCACATACTTGACCAATTAAATCACATTTTTCTTTTGGTAAAATACCTGCATCAAAATTAGTTAAGGCAGCTGCTTTTTTTAAATAGGCAAACGCTTTAATAATTTCTTTAGGCATCTTGTTGATGTCCTGTGCAATTTTAAAATTCTCGATACTTCTTTGGGTTTGTGCACCCCAATAAACATGAGCTGGTACGCTTACTTCACCCATGGTGTCTTTCTCGATTCTATATTCCATACTTGCAGATTTAATACCGCAAAGGTATGACAGCAATTATAAAATTGTGTCAGTTAGGATCATTTAATTCAGGTAAAAAATGGGCTAATGCCCTGTAAAATGCGGTTTTCTTTTTTCAATAAAGGCTTGGATGCCTTCCTTACAATCTGCTGTGATAAAGCAATCCCCGAACAGGTTAGCTTCCACTTCATATCCATTCACAGATTCATCCCAAGCAGCATTGACAGCTTTAATAGAGTTGGCGATGGCCAACGGGGCCTTGGTATGCGCAGCAGCAAGTAAAGAAAATGCTTTGTCTAGTAGTTCAGCTTGAGGCACTATATAATTTACCAAGCCATATTGTAATGCCTGTTCAGCTTTGATATTGTTACCTGTAATAACCATTTCCATAGCCCTAGCTTTACCTAATTTTTGGGTCAATCTTTGAGAACCACCATAGCCTACCATAATACCTAAGTTCACTTCGGGCTGACCAAAAATAGCATTGTCCGATGCAATGATAAAATGACAACTCATGGCTAACTCGCATCCACCACCTAAAGCAAATCCGTTCACACAGGCAATCACTGGCTTAGGCGAATTTTCGATTTTAAAAAACACATCCTGTCCTCTTTTAGCCAAAGCAGTTGCTTCTTCTTTAGACAATGCTTCAAATTCTTTGATATCAGCTCCTGCGACAAAACTCTTTAGTCCCGCACCGGTAATGACTACCGATTTAATTTCTGGAAATTTATACACTCGATCAAATACAGCGTCTAAGTCTTGCATGACTTGTTGGTTCAATGCATTTAATTTCTCTGGTCGATTGATGGTAATGATCAAAGTATGATCTTCCATTTTTGTAAACAAAGTTTGAAAAGACATAGACGTTAATTTATTGTGTAATAAAAATAATAAGTAAAATAGTCGGTTATGATTTTCTGTTTTCAGCAACCCATTTTTTAATGTATGCTGCGATATCTGTTGTGTTGGTACCTGGCGCAAATAAATGGCCTACACCCATATCTTGCAATACTTTATTGTCTTCTTCGGGAATGATGCCGCCCCCTGTAAGTAGTACGTCTTTCAATCCTTTCTCTACCATCAATTGGTATACTTTAGGAAACACAGTCATATGTGCACCAGATAAAATGCTAATACCAATGGCGTCCACATCTTCCTGCAAAGCTGCTTGAACAACCATCTCGGGACTTTGTCTTAGTCCAGTATAGATCACTTCCATGCCTGCATCTCTTAGCGCAGTCGCAATCACTTTTGCGCCACGATCATGACCATCTAAGCCAACTTTGGCTACTAAAACTCTTATGGGTCTTTCTGTTTGCATCTACTACAATTTATATTAATTTTTTGACAACAAATCCAAACAGTATTGGATACGTTTTGCTGCGTCTTGGGTTTCAATATTCGCTACAATATCAAATACACCTGGGCCAAATTTACCCCCTACAAGCATGATCCTAAAAGGCAACATTAAATCACCTGGTTTAAGTCCTTGTTCCGTAGCCAATGCTTTAAAATGTGCTTCTAATTCAGTTGACGATTTCATTTTTTGTCCTTGTTCATAATCTACAAGATATAATTTTGCTAGTTCATCGAAGAAGCAGTGCTTTTTCTCTTCCCATTTTGGCAGGATAGATGCAGTATCTATTTCGGTAGGTGCAGTAAAGAAAAAGGATGATTGAGGAATGAAGTCTGGTAATAATTGACAACGTTCTTTCACGAGTCCAATGACTTTTATCAAATAACTAGGTTCATGGATTTCAATTTTTGCAGCCTTAAAATAAGGTGTTACTAAATTTGCTAAATAGGCATCGTCTGCTTGTTTAATCCATTCTTGGTTAAACCATTTTGCTTTTTCGTAATCAAATTTTGCACCCCCTTTATGCACTCTATCTAAACTAAATTTTTCGATCAAAGTTGGTAATGAAAATAATTCTTGGTCTGTTCCGTCATTCCAGCCCAACATCGCCAATAAATTCACAAATGCTGCTGGCAAGAAACCTCTTTCTTTAAATCCAATGGTTGATTCTTTGGTATTTGGGTCTGACCAATCCATTGCAAACACTGGAAAACCTAAACGGTCCCCATCGCGTTTACTTAATTTACCATTGCCGTCTGGCTTTAAGATTAAAGGAAGATGCGCCCATTTTGGCATCTGATCCAAGCCGAATAAATTTTTCCAAACTAAAATATGCACAGGTGCACTTGGCAACCATTCTTCACCTCTAAAGGCATGGGTAATTTTCATTAAATAATCATCCACCACTACAGCTAAATGATAGGTGGGCATTTCATCTGCTTTCAACAATACTTTATCATCCACCATGCTTGTGTCAAATTTTACTTCTCCACGAATCAAGTCTTCAAAAACCAATTCCTCTGAATCTGGCATATTAATGCGCACTACATGAGGGGTGTTTTCATTTAGTAAACGCGACACTTCTGCCGCAGGTAAACTTAAAGAATTTTTCATGCCCGTTCTTGTAGCACGATTGTATTGAAAATTTGGAATCTCTTTTCTTTTTGCATCCAATTCTTCGGCAGTATCAAAAGCATAATAAGCATTGCCTTGCTCAATCAATTGAGTCGCATATTGTTTATACATGGGCTTACGCTCGCTTTGTCTGTAAGGACCATAAGCACCACCATGGATAGGACTTTCGTCTGGTGTCATCCCACACCAAGCAAGGGTGTCTAAAATATATTGTTCAGCGCCGGGAACAAAACGAGACTGATCTGTATCTTCAATTCTTAAAATGAATTGACCATTGTATTTTTTTGCAAATAAATAATTGAATAAAACAGTACGTACACCACCTAAGTGCAAACCACCGGTGGGAGAGGGTGCGAACCTCACTCTTACCATTTGTTCAGCCGAATTTTCCATGTGCACTTTATTTTTACAAAGATAAGTTGCAATCGGGCAAAAGAACCATTTATCTTTGGGTATGTATTTCATTAAAACACCCTTTTGGTTAAGGCTTATTTATAGGTCTTGTATTTGGCGAAAGCCCAATCAAGACAGGGTGCTTTATTTAAGTTTTGATGATGGTCCTCATCCGAAAGCCACGCCATTTGTTTTAGAACAATTGGCACACTTTGATGCTAAAGCAAGCTTTTTTTGCATTGGTAAAAATGTACAATTGTATCCCGATATCTATGCTGCTTTATTGGAGGCCAATCATACCGTGGGTAATCATACACAAAACCATATGAATGGCTGGAAAAACAATACCAAAAATTATATCGCTGATATTCAAGAAGCAACAAAGCAGATTGATTCTAATTTATTTAGACCACCTTATGGTAGGATTTCTTTTTCGCAAATTAAAGCCTTGCGTTTGCATCCTTCTTTGCCGCAGCAAATTGTGATGTGGGATGTATTGAGTGGAGATTTTGATACGACTATTACCGGCGATCAGTGTGCCCAAAATGTGATTCAACATGCGGGGCCAGGGTCCATTATTGTTTTTCATGATAGTGCAAAAGCGATGGATCGTTTGAGGATTGCTTTGCCAAAAGTATTGTTACATTTTAGTCAACTAGGGTATCAATTTAAGGCATTGTAAATGCTGCAAATAAACTACATAAAAAAAGGCCAAGGTAGAAACCTCGGCCTGTATAATCCGTACCCTATAAAAAACAAAGTTTACATCCAAAGAAGGGATGGGTTAGTAATTTGATTCTTAAACGCATAAATAATGCCTTTTAGTATGTTCTTCATAAAAAAAGTCCTTTTTTTGTGCTTAAAACCAGTTGATTATGCATTTTATTGATACACATGCGCATGTTTATGCCGAGGAATTGACTTCAGATCTTGATTTGATCATGAAAAATGCAATAACTGTTGGTATCAATAAAATAATCATGCCCGCAATTGATAGTACTACTTTGGAAGCCATGTTAAAAGTAGAACAGCAATTTCCGGAGCATTGTATTGCCATGATGGGTTTGCATCCTTGTTATGTGAAGGAAAATTATAAAGAAGAATTAAAGTTGGTGGAAGATTGGATTGGGAAAAGAAAATTTATAGCCATAGGCGAAATAGGGTTGGATTTTTATTGGGATAAAACATTTACCAAAGAGCAACATATTATTTTTGAAACACAAATGCAGTGGGCATTAGACTTACAATTACCAATTGCGATTCATACAAGAAACGCGATGGGAGAAACCATAGAGGCAGTGAAGCCTTTTGCAAAAAAAGGATTGCGTGGGGTATTCCATTGTTTTAGTGGCAGCAAGGAATCGGCAGAACAAATTATTGGTATGGGATTTCATTTAGGATTGGGTGGGGTACTCACTTATAAAAATGCAGGTGTTGCAGAAGCGGTCAAAGACATTCCAATGGAGTACTTGGTGCTAGAAACCGATGCGCCTTACTTAGCCCCAGTGCCCTATAGAGGCAAAACCAATGAGCCTGCTTATATGATTGAAGTGGCTAAGAAATTAGCAGAGATTAAGTCCATACCATTGCATGAGATTGCGGCTATCACTACAAGCAATGCCCAAAAGCTGTTTGGATTGGGTAAAACCTAAAAAACCAATTATTTATTTTACATTTGCACTCCTCGAAGAGAGGTGTCCGAGTGGTTTAAGGAGCACGCTTGGAAAGCGTGTATGCGGCAACGTATCGGGGGTTCGAATCCCTTCCTCTCTGCAAAGCCTGTCACTTTTGTGACAGGCTTTTTTCGTACGATCAGGCGTCAAGAGCTCGCTCTTGTAAGCATGGGCGTACGAAAAAAGCCAAAAGCATGCTTGGCATGCTTTTGAAAGGCTTTGGTAAAAGAGAAATTTATGGGAAGTCAACGAACAGAGTGAGTTGACAATCCTATAAATTTAGTTGGCTTTGGTAAAAGAGCAGATTTGGATGACGGCGAAGTACAACGCAGCCGTCAATCCAAATTTTTGGTAAGTAAGAAAATGATTTAAATCTCTTTATGTTTTTCATCCATCCTTTCATTGTATTCCAAAGGCTCATTTTTCCAATGCTTATTATAAGATACAAACCAGCCTAACCAAATAGAACGAGATAGGCGCATTAAAATAGGTTGTAGTAAAATCAATAAAAATATTGTAGTGCCTAACCAATAAAACATTCGGTTGTCATCTAATTCCCAAGTCATCCCAATTAATACTTTCCATGCAACAAACATGGAAACAAAATAAGCGACTGTCAATGCATAGCTAACATAACCTGTGCCATAATAAAATCCCACTTCAATTTCAGTTTGTTGTCCACATACTGGACAGTGATCATGCATCTTTGTGATATTGGATAAATCGTAAGGATTGTTAGAGGTGAAAAGTGCTCCTTCTCTACATCTAGGACATTTATTGGTCAAAGTGCTGTACAGGTGGCTTTTTTTCATGCCACAAAGGTACCGAAAATTAAGGAGCTATCAATAGCTCCATCTGAATACCTCTAGAACCCTTTATGAGTAGGGTATGGCCACTAAATTGTTTTGAATCAAACCAGGTTTTAGCTGCTTGAACGGTATCAAAATAATGATAGTTGTGATTGCAATCTTTAAATTCAGCGCCAACAAGTAGAACCTCACTCCAATTATTTTGTTTCAATTGATCAATCA
>CAMAQL010000053.1 GCA_945860605.1 Chitinophaga pinensis | reverse complement strand
GCTTTACCTGCAGCTACTAAAGCAGCAGCTGGCTCAGCAACAAAGAAAGTTCTAGGGTCTTTCAAAGTTGTTAAACTACCTAAATAAGTAGAAGACATATTGTAACGCGTTGCATCAAAACCAAAATTATCTGGATTCGTAGAATACTTATTGTATTGGCTATTGTAAGTAAAAGCTAAATTATCGTCGTCGCTGCTAAATAAAGGATATCTAGTAGGATTGTTGATTACGTCAGCAAATTTTGTTTTGATTGCTAAATCGGTATCGGCTTCTTTCATGCTCAATTGGATCAATACTCTCAATTTGAAAGCATTCACCACTTTTTGCCACTTAGACAAGTTGTTACCGAAGTAGAAATCATTCGCTAATACATAGTTAGTCGTCTTTAAAGTACCCATTTCTGTATTTGCTTCTTCTAAATAAGTCAAAATTTGTTGGAAAACTTGCTTTTGTGTATCGTACTTAGGCGTAATATTTCCTAAACCTTTTAAGGCTTCAGAAACAGGAATGTCACCTAAATTCATTGTTAAATCATACAAGAAGTAAGCTTTTAAATACTTAGCAAGCGCTGTATAAGGATTTGGAGATGAAACAGACTTCTTTGCTTCGTCTTCCATCTTTGTGATGTTCTTTAATACATTGTAATTATTGTATGAGAAACCAGTCCAGTTGTACTCTTGGTTTCCATAATAATCATAATTACATACGTAATATTGATTCCATCTTTGTAAAGTATTAAATGCACCTTCATTGTATTCAAGAAGGACATTGTTTAAAAGCAAGTTCGCAGGAACTGCTGTTGCTCTGTTAGGATCTGAGGCTAAAGTATCGAATGACTTTTTACAAGCTGTCATTGAACTCAATACCAATCCTAAACTTAGTATTTGAAATATCTTTTTCATATTTATTTGTTTCTTTTAATTAAAATGTGAAATTAATATTGATACCGTAAGATCTTGTAGTTGGTGTTTGCAAATTTATAGAAGATTCACCAGGGTACTGATCAATATCAACATCATTAAATTTAGAATCTGGCATCCAGTACAATAAGTTTCTACCAACAGCAGAGATCGTTGCTTTAGTGAAGAAAGATTTTTTCACTAAAGATGCAGGAAGTTCATATGTTAAAACCACTTCTCTTAATTTAAAGAATGTTTTACTCATGATGTTTGGCTCAGGAATACCATGTACACGGCTAATATAATCTTGAATGAAAGTCTTAGTGGCGTTAGGAGCAAATGTTAAACTGCTATAGTTCGTGATTAAACCAGTTACCGCATCAAACTTTGGAGTTCCAGAAGTAACTTGAACACCTTCACCTACATAAGCTTTTACGCCTAAGTAGTCTTGGTATCTAGCTACACCCATTGCACCTTGAACTGTTTCAATGTGGCGACCACCTTGGAATGTCTTCTTTCTAACATAATCTTCCATGATACCACCAACGCGACCATCTACTTGCATGTTTAGAGTAAATGCTTTGTAGCTGAACTTATTGTTTAAACCCCAAACGAAATTAGGATTAGAATGACCAGCAAATTGTGCCACAGGTAAAACTACTGGACGACCACCAGCATCGTTGATGATTTGTCCGTCTTGTGTTCTAGCAAATTTTCTGATAAATACCGCATCTGTTCTTGTACCCACTGTGTAGAAAGTACTTAAAGCAGATATACCTGCTGGTAATTCAATATACTTGTTGATGAATGAGCCAATATTAAAAGTCGCATCCCAGTTTAAACCATTTACTTTTTTCAAAATCACTGCATTCAAACTTACATCATAACCATTTCTTTTAGTTTTAGTACCATTGATTACATAAGAACCGAAACCAGATGTTTGAGAAATTGATTTAGAGAAAATTTGAGGTCCATCTGTGTAGCTAAAATAACTCGCTTCTAAACCAAAACGGTTGTTGATGAATCTTGTTTCTAAACCAAATTCAAGACTAGATCTGTCATCAGGCTGAACATCACTATCTACTAATGTATTTGTAAAACCAGCTTGTGTTGTGTTATTATAACCAATACCTGTAGAATATACATCGGCATAAGTATAAGTTGGTCCACCATAAGTTGAACTATATTGCTCACCATAACCAATTGGGAAAGCATTATTTGGTGTAGAACCAATATAATCAGATACAAAACTACCACCACCTCTTACTTTTGCATAAGAACCTCTTAATTTGAAGAAGTTAATTTGCTTTGGCATGTCGATATAATCATTCAACACCGTGCTTAAGTTGAAAGAAGGATAGAAGAATGAATTATTGTCTTTTGCTAAAGCTGATAATTGGTCATTACGGCCAGTGATTGTTAAATTGGCAAATTTACCAGTCTCAATATCTACTGAATATAATAATGATTTAACCCTCATTTCAGATGCGAAATTGTAAGCAATTACTGGATTTCTACTGTTTGCAAATGTGTATACATTTGGTACGTTCAAGTAGTTTGTCGTTACAAAATTTGAATTGTAATTAAATTGTCTAAAGTTACCTCCAGCAAAACCAGAGATATTAAAGAAATTAGCTAACTCAGGTGTTTTGAAATTTGCACGGAATTCAGAGTTAGATTCGAATAATGATCTTCTGTCTTCTCTGTAGTCACCTTTATTTTCTTCTCTACCGTAAGGATGCGCAGAGAAAGGCATTTTCTCATTACGCATTAAATCATAAGTTGTAATAGAAGTTCTTGCGAATAAATCTATATACTTGTTTACTTTATAATCTAAACTTGTATAAGCATAGATATCATTTTTGTAATGACCTCTAGGCCACTCATAAGCCATAAAATAAGGGTTGTGGTATCTTTGGTATTCCGCATAGATACTTTGTACACCTTCTTTACCTGGCTGCCAGTAATTTCTCATATCATCAATATTCCAATCAGCACCACCCCAAATAGTAATATTATAGATTACTGAGTTTGGACCATAGTTTACGTCTGGAAAATTATCAGAATATTGTTTGTTGAAATTGATATTCGCATCTAAAGTTAATTTAGAGTTGAATCTTAATGTTCCAGCTAAATTTAAATTCGTTGTATTTAAACTTGTATTTGGCATAATACCCTTATTGTAAGTATTACCTAAAGAGAAACGTAGATCTGCTTTTTCTGTAGAAGAAGCAATTGCAATGTTAGTTGTATTTAACACACCATCTTGGATAAAACGCTTTAAGTTGTCTTTACCACGAGCAATCCAAGGTGTACCAGAACGCTTACCTGTGATTGGATCTACCGGACTATCATACTGAGGAATCAATTGACCTTCAAATTTTGGTCCCCATACATCATAATCCGCATCGTTTAAGCCACCACCTAAACCATCTACGAATGCATATCTACCATGGTCACCAGGACCATACTCATCTTGCGTTTTAGGTAATGCAATGAAACCACTTTGAACCGAAGTACTGCTGTTGAATTCAACTGAGTAACCTCTTTTATCTTTTGTACCTTTCTTAGTGTTAATGATGATCGCACCATTTTGACCTCTATAACCATACAATGCAGAGGCAACTGGTCCTTTTAACACGTTATAAGATTCGATATCGTCTGGGCTAATATTCCAAGTATCAGAGTTAATTGGCACACCATCCACTACAATCAAATTCACACGACCACCTCTTAATACTAGGTTAGGGATTCTTAACATTTCTTGGTTAAGACCCACTGTTAAACCAGCTACTTTACCTACTAAGTTGTTGATAGGGTTCAATTCTCTAGCTTTCACTAAATCAGCACCCTTTACTTCTTGTGTAGCGTAACCAATTTTTCTTTTCTCTTTTTTGATACCCAAAGCGGTTACAACCACTTCGTTCAACAAATCATCGGCTTTTACTAATTCAACAACAACTGCATCGTTAGAAGCAGTCACTGTTTTAGAAACATAACCAATGTAAGAAACTGTAACAATAGCATTTGTGTTTAAGTTGCTTAAACTGAAAGCACCATTTGCATCTGTTTTTGTGGCTTGTCCTTTTACAGACACAGTAGCAGATTCTAAAGCTTTTTTAGTTTCTGCATCTACCACTTTTCCTTTAAATTGTATGTTTTGCGCAATTGAGCTTAAACTCAATCCCAATAACATAAGTGGAGTAAGAACCCACTTAATACATCGTTGTTTTGAAATCATATTTAATATTTTGAAGTACAAACCTATTGTGAAATCTTTAACAAAATTGAAAGCGCATGTGAACAATACATGAACTAATTGTGTCTTAATTGTTAACGGACCTTAACTGTATTAAATAAAAATTAAATGCGTTAACAATAAATTAATGTTTCAAAAAAATAGAACGAAATCAAATAATCATAGGTTTGCTATTCAACTTTATTCAAATTATTTCTATGAAAAAATATCTATTTTCAGTGTTTGTTACTTTGTTTTGCATGAGCGATTCCATAGGTCAACAAAAGCAAACTTTTTTAACAGTTCCTGGTTTTAAAGAATATGCTAAAATCGATACGAGCAGTTATTCTATTTTACCGAGTGGACGTTATGTGCAACCAGTTGGTAAATCGATAAGAATTACCCATGACCCATTTGGATTAAAAATTGCTCCAGACGGTTCTGTGGCAATTACTTTACATGAAAATGTATTTACCCTTATTGATTTAAAAACTCAAGTAGCCCAGCGTATTCCAGATTATTTAAAAGCAAACGAAAGTCCACTTAAAAAGGGATCTTTCCTGGGTATTGCTTTTCATCCAACTAAAAAGATTGTATACCTAAGTGGCGGAGACGAAGGCACAGTTGTGGTATATGATTACGCACAATTTAAAAAAATTGATTCTATTAAATTAGATGGTTTATTCAATGGTACTAATTTCTCTGGCAGTTTTACAAGTGACCTAGTTTACCATGAAGCTTCCAATAATTTATTAATTTTAGATAGAGGTAATTTTAGATTGGTTCGTTATAGTCTTACTGAAAATAAAATTGCTGCCTCTATTCCAACAGGTCGTCAACCCTTTGGCTTAGCCATCTCTCCAGATCAAAAAACGGTTTTAGTTGCCAATGTAGGAATGTATGATTATCCTTTGGTTGCTGGTACTACAAAAGAAAATATTAAAACGCAATATATTGGCTGGCATCCATACGGTAACAACACAAAAGCGTCTATTGAAGGCACTGTGATTGATGGAAAAACAATTCCAGGTTTAGGTGATCCAAATGTGAAAGAATCAATGAGTGTTTATTGTATTGACCTAAATTCAAATAAAGTAAAAGCAAAATTAAAAACAGGTTTGCAATTAGGAGAATTAGTAGAAGATGCAGAAGTCATTGGGGGCGCTAGTCCCAACTCCATTGCAATTGGAAATAAATATGCTTATGTAACCAATGCTACCAATGACAATATCGCAGTCATTGATTATAAAAAAGGAAAGATTGTAAAGCATATTCCTATTAAAGTAGATCCTAAATTAGATAAATACAGAGGTTTATTGCCATTTGGTATTGCGATTACAAAAGATGAAAGTACACTATTTGTGGCCTTATTAGGATTCAATGCAGTGGCAAAAATTGATTTAAAAACTGCTACTACCACTGGATTAATTCCAACCGGATGGGGCACTACAAGAGTCGCCTTGTCGAATGACGAACAAAAAATATACATAACTTCTTGTAGAGGTCTAGGTGCTGGTCAAAATGGAGGAAAGAATTTCAAAGCACCTATTCAAGGTACCTATGTAGGTGATATTCAATTAGGTGGATTTCAAGAAGTCGCAAATCCAGATCCTACAGCACTTGCAGCTTACACCAAGCAAACATTGAATCAAACATATATTGTTAAAGAACAAACAGATAGTTTGCCATTACCTGTTTTACCGGGAAGTAAAATAAGCCCTATTAAACACGTCGTATTTATCACTAAAGAAAACAGAACATTTGATGAAATATTTGGTCAAATGAAAAATGTAAAAGGGGATCCGTCATTAGCAAGATTTGGATTAGATGTAAATGTATATGGAAAGACACAAAATGTAAAACATGTAAATGTGGCGCCAAATCATATTAAAATTGCAAAACAATTTTCGTTGAGTGATAATTTTTATTGCGATAGTGATGCATCCATTCATGGACACCACTGGATGATGGGCGTGATACCAAATGAGTGGGTGGAAGCCAATTCTAGTACAGAAAAATCTGCTGATTATTTTTCGACCGCATCTGGTAGAAGATTTCCGGGCTCAACGGGTAGTATGGATCCAGAAGATTATTCAGAAATTGGAGGCTTATGGGAAGCATTAGACAGAAAAAAAATTAGCTATTATAATTTTGGACAAGCAAACGAAACTGCGCATGTAAGAGAAGATTGGTATGATACTGCCACTGGTGCGGGTCATATTGTAATGGTGCCGATGCAGAAAGGAGTATGGGAAAGAACTTCGCATAATTTTGCAGGTTACAATACCAATATTCCAGACCAATTTAGAATGAAACAATTTGAAGAAGAGTTTACAAAAAAATGGTTGAACGGAAAAGATAGTTTGCCACAGTTATTGACAGTGATGTTGCCTAATGACCACACTGCTGGACCTAGACCAGAAGATGGCTATCCCTTTATGCATTCTTATGTTGCAGACAATGATTTGGCTTTAGGTAGAATGATGCAGTTTTTAAGTCAAACACCTTATTGGAAGGATATGTTAGTCATTGTAACAGAAGATGATCCACAAGGAGGTGTAGACCATATAGATGCACACAGAAGTGTATTGATGATGGCAGGTCCTTATGTAAAGAAAAATTATGTTTCTAATACACATGCCAATTTTGGATCCATCTTAAAAGTCATCTATAATGTATTAGGCGTTCCATATGTGAACCAATACGATGTAACAGCTTCTTTGTTAACCGACTTCTTTACCAATGAGCCAGATTTTAGTCCCTACTATTTTGAATTCCCTAGTCAGGAAGTATTTGATTGGGATAAGGCAATGAAAAAATACAATTATAATTTAGATTGGAAAAAGATCAAACAAGGTCCTACAATGGATAATGAAAAAGAGCAAAGACAAGAACATTATAAAACATCCGGTACCATTATCCAATAATATTAAATGAATCCTTAAATTTATTAATCAATAATCAGCAGTTTATGAAAATGAAATTCACCCTTATTTGTCTAGCAGCAAGTATGCTTGCTTCTATGACAAGTAATGCGCAAATGAAACAAACCGTTTTACCAAACAATTGGAAATTAAGCCCTATTGGGAAGCAGTTGCCATTAGAAGATTTGCCATTGAATATTGTGGTAAGTCCAAATAAAAAATTTGCAGCCATCACCAATAATGGCCAAAGTACACAAGGTATTCACTTGGTAGATATTGCTAAGCAAACAATATTGGATTATGCTACCACCCCTAAAAGTTGGTATGGTTTAAGCTTTAGCGCAGATAACCAATTTTTATATGCAAGTGGCGGTAATGACAATTGGATTTTAAAATATGCAATTATTGCTAATAAATTGAAATTAGTTGACTCTATCAAACTTGGAGGAAAATGGCCTGTAAGAATTTCACCAACTGGACTTTGTATTAATGATGCAACCAATACCATGTACGTGGTATCTAAAGAAAATAATAGTTTATATGAAGTTAATTTAACAACCAAAAACTTTGTTGTTTATCCTTTAGGTAGTGAAGCATATACTTGTCTACTTAGTGCTGATAAAAAACAATTGTATATTTCTTTATGGGGGGCAGATCGATTATTAATTTGGGATACAGATACAAAACAGACAATTAAAAAATTAGCTATTGGAGACAATCCAAATGAGTTGTTGTTAACTAAAAATGGTGCTTACTTATATGTAGCCAATGCAAATGACAATAGTGTAGCAGTGGTGGATACGAAATCTTTAATAATTGTTGAAGTATTGAATTGCGCTTTATTTGCAAATGCACCAAATGGATCTACTACCAATGGATTGGCATTCAATGAAAACGAATCAAGATTATATGTGGCCAATGCCGATAATAATAATTTAGCCGTTTTTGATGTAACAAAAAAAGGATTTAGTTCAAGTATTGGTTTTATCCCTACTGGATGGTATCCAACGAATTTAAAGATTGTAGGTAATACCTTGTTTGTAACCAATGGTAAAGGAATTAGCTCAAAGGCAAATCCAAAAGGTCCAAGTCCAGTTCAAAGAAAGCAAGCCGTGAACTACCAAGCTGGAGATGTAAAAGCAAAACCAGAACCGGTTCAATATATTGGTGGATTATTTAAGGGTACGCTTTCTATTTTCAAAGAGCCGACATTGGCAGAACTAACTAATTTAACTAAGCAAGTCTATTTGAATACCCCTTATGATAAAAGTAAGGAATTGTCTACTTCAGGTATGCAAGGCAATCCAATCCCTAAAAATGTTGGCGATAGTTCTCCAATCAAGCATGTGTTTTATATGATCAAAGAGAACAGAACGTATGATCAGGTATTAAGTGATTTGCCACAAGGGAATGGAGATAGTAGTTTACTACTTTTTGGAAGAAATATCACACCTAATCAACACGCTATATCAGAGCAGTTTGTATTGTTAGATAATTTTTATGCAGATGCAGAAGTAAGTGCAGACGGACATAGCTGGAGTATGGGTGCTTATGCGAACGACTATAATGAAAAAACTTGGGTAACTAGTTATGGTGGACGTGGAGGTACTTATGATTACGAAGGTCAAAAAAATATTGCATCTCCTAAAGGAGGATTTTTATGGGATCATGCTTTAAAAGCGAGAGTAAGCTTTAGAACTTACGGAGAATTTGCAGATGACTACAAAGCAAATTATCCAACCTTACAAGGTAAATTCTGTCCGTATTTTACAGGCTGGGATGAGAAAGTAAGAGACACTTCTAGATTCTATCAATGGAAAAGAGATTTTGATTCATTGTATGCCATCAATCAAGTGCCTGCTTTAAATACCATGCGTTTTATCAATGACCATACAGAAGGTACAAGAGTTGGAAGACCAACGCCATTTGCGCATGTAGCAGACAATGATTATGCAGTAGGTTTATTCGTAGAGTATTTAAGCAAACATCCTATTTGGGATAAGATTGCCATATTTATTTTAGAAGATGACGCACAAAATGGCGCAGACCATGTGGATGCACATCGTTCAACAGCATACGTTGCAGGAGGATTTGTTAAAAGAGGTTTTGTAGACCATACAATGTATTCTACTTCAAGCATGTTAAGAACCATGGAGTTAATTCTTGGCTTACCACCAATGAGTCAATATGATGCAGCTGCAGAACCAATGTGGAGATCATTTGATACTAAAGTAAATAAAACACCATACAATGTAATTGCTCCGTTGGTTGATATTAATGAGAAAAATATTAAAGTAGACGCCTTATCTAAATTGAGCGAAAGTTTAGATTTTAGTAAGGAAGATAAAGTACCTGATTTATTGTTTAATCAAATTTTATGGAAGGCAATAAAAGGAATGAATAGTGAGATGCCAGCGCCTAAGAGAAGTGCTTTTATAAAAATTATTGATTAAGTAAGCACCATTGAATAA
>CAMAQL010000052.1 GCA_945860605.1 Chitinophaga pinensis | reverse complement strand
ATACGGTCATTACCTGCGTCTTGTTTAGATACCCAATTGAATTTCAAGAGTGTATACAATAATCCTACAACACCCATTGCCGGAACGGCATAAAATAGAAGATCTTTCATAGCAATACTTATTCTTTTGTTTTCTGTTTAGATTCGTTTGAGGTCTGCAAAAATAGGGTGTAAAAGTCAAAAAAGGGCAAAAAAGGGCAATTTTACTCCACCAAAGAGGTCGTATCCTCTTTTCCAGTAAATACAGATACAATTTCCTTGCCTTTATAGATGGCAGAGTTGTATTTATTACCTAAAATGATAATAGTTGCTGTTTGACCCACTAATCTAGTGAAAACGGTATTATTTCCGTGCCACCAGCCATTGTGATAAATCAGTTTTTCTTCGTTTGGCTTTGACAAAATACGCCACCCTAAACCATAATTATGCCAATACTTATCGGTTGGGCTTTTGGGCTCATATGCCATCTCTAAAGTAGTAGGCTGTAAAAAACGACCTTCTGTTAATGCTTTATCCCATAAATAAAGGTCTCTAACCGTACTATAGACATTTTTATCCCCATAAATTAGATCGTATTTTTCCAATTTATATGGCACCATTTGTGCATTGTAGGATGGTAAGTATTTGTCCATACTTTGCTCACTCATCACAAAAGTATGATCCATTTGCAATGGTTTAAAAATGGTTTCTTGCAGGTAAGTAGGGAAGTCTTGACCAGTAATCTTTTCTATGATCAAAGCCAATAAAACATAATTGGTGTTGCAATACTTAAAAACAAGGTCAGGATTGGCAGCAACAATAGGTTTTTTTTGAATCATATAATCCAACACATCTTTGTTGGTATAAAAACTTGTTCTAAAAGGGGCTTCATTTTTTACCAATACCGTTTTCTTGGCCCAACGTCCTCTTTTGGTTTTATATCTAACCGATTTATATTGTTTAGATTCCATGAAATAAGCATAATCAGGTAAGCCACTTCGATGGGATAATAACATTTCAATATTGATATTCTTATAGGGGAATTCCGGCAAATATTGTTCTACAGGCGCTTTCAGGTCTAGTTTATCTTTTTCCCATAATTGAAGGGCGGCCATACCCGTGAAAGTTTTAGAGACAGAAGCTAAATGGATAGGGGTTCCCGCAACTAAGGCATCTTTGGTTTTAAAATTGGCAAAACCTTTATAATCTTCAAAAATAATTTCACCATTCTTGGCAACTAAAATCTGACCACTAAAATTTTTACTCCCTAAAATAGATTGGTACTTTAACTTAATCGCTTCGGCATATTGTTCCTTTTCTTCAGTAGATATTTTGCTGTAGGTAAAATTTGAGTAGTTGGGACCTTGACAGGATCCACAGGAAGCAGTCAGGAGTAAAACTTGTAACAATAAAAAGTATCGAACGATCATCTGTTAGTTTTAATGGGGGTGTATCTATATAACGTATAGTAGATATAAAATATTGTGATTGAAGCCAAAACGCAGAATTTAAATTAACTTTGAAATATGAGCAAAATTGACCTTACTAGCTATCCAAAAGATAGAATTAAAGTACTTTTTTTAGAAAATATAAGTGATAAAGCGGTACAATACTTCAAACAACAAGGGTATGCGGATGTGAAGAAAGTCGCTGGGGCTTTAAGCGAGGAAGAGTTGATTAAAGTGATCAAAGACGTTCACATTTTGGGCATTCGTTCAAAAACATTTATTTCTAAAAAAGTATTGGATAGTGCAAAAAAATTGCAAGCGATTGGTTGCTTTTGTATTGGGATCAACCAAGTAGATTTAAAAGCATGTAAACAAAAAGGAATTGCTGTTTACAATGCACCTTATAGCAATACCAGAAGTGTTGCTGAATTGGTTATTGGGGCTTCCATATTATTAATTCGAAAAATTTTAGATAAAAATAAAGCAGCACACAATGGCATTTGGAATAAAGAGGCTAAAGGAAGTTTTGAGTTAAGAGGTAAAACTATGGGCATCATTGGTTATGGTAATATTGGTACACAGTTAAGTGTAATGGCAGAAGCAATGGGGATGCGTGTCCAGTTTTACGATATTGAAACAAAGTTACCATTAGGAAATGCGCAGGCAAGAAAATCGATTAAAGAAATTGTGGGTAGTTCAGATATTATTTCATTGCATGTGCCAGAGACCAACCAAACAAAAAATTTAATTAACAAAGCATTGATTAAGCAATTTAAATCAGGCTCTATTTTAGTCAATTATGCTAGGGGAGAAGTGGTGGATTTAGATGCTTTAGCAGAAGCTATTAAAGAGAAACATATTGCTGGTGCAGCAATTGATGTATTTCCTGTTGAACCAGAAAAAAATGGTGATGCATTTACGACCCCTTTACAAGGTTTATCCAATGTCCTATTAACGCCTCATATTGGCGGATCCACTGAAGAAGCACAAGAAAATATTGGCGAAGATGTAAGTATTAAATTATATCAATACTTGGAGCGAGGCGTCTCTAATGGTTCTCATACCATTCCATCATTGAGTTTACCACCAGTGGATGGTGCACATCGCATTCTACATATCCATAAAAATGTACCTGGAGTCTTGGGGGCTATCAACACATTATTGTCTAAAAATAAGATCAATATTGTTGGTCAATACTTAAAAACGAATGACGAAATTGGTTATGTAGTATTGGATGTAGATAGTAAATTATCCAAACAAGCCATGGCGCTTTTAAAAGAAGTTAAAGAGACTATCAAGGTTAGGATGCTGTATTAATCGCAGCAATCATTACTTTAATTTCATCCACATCCACATCAAAATAATGCATGTTTTCTTGCATGCTTGGTTGATTGAAATTCATTTTAGAAGGCATCGCCTTTCTTGCAGAGCTATGCATTTCTTTCGCACCTGTTTGTGCAAGGATCATTGCAATATTATCTTTACGCACTCCACTTCCTGGTAAAATAATGATCCTATCTTTTGCTTTTTCAACCAGTTTTTGAATCATTGGAATGGCATTGCTAACATTCGGCACTTGACCACTTGTTAAAATCCTTTTACAGCCAAGATCAATCAACTGTTCCATTGCCAAAAATGGATCTTGACAACGATCAAAAGCCCTATGAAAACTAATTTCCATATTGCCTGCAGCTTGAATCAATGCAGCTGTTCTCTTTATATCAATGTTTCCGTCTGCATTCAAAAGTCCAATGACTGCTCCTTTAAAACCCAATTGCTGACAAGCCATTAAGTCGTTCTGCATCACCTGAAATTCTCTATCAGTGTATAAAAAATCTCCTCCTCTTGGACGAATGATTGGGTAGACTGGCTGCTTGGTTAATTGAGACAATAATAATAAACTTCCATAAGATGGGGTGGTGCCACCTTCCATTGGATTCTCACAAAATTCAATTCTGTCTGCCCCTGCATTTAAAGCATTCAATGCAGCTTCTATACTAAAGGCAGCTATTTCAAGTAAAACTTTTGACATCTATATTTTTTATTTAACAACTTTAATTGTGTCATTTGATTAAAGAATTCAAAACCAACTCTTAAATTAAATATCCTGCATCTTTCAATGTATTGCCTTCCTTATTGTATACCGAAAAATTAAACCCTTTTTGTAAAGCATAAGCACCTACTATTCCTTTCTTATTGATGGCAACAAAACAAACTTGTATGTCTTTTGCTTTTTCTTTTTTAATACGATTTATTTTTTCAACGACAAGCTTGCAAGCAAGTTCTGGACTTTTACCTTGACGCATCCATTCCACTACAGCACTAGCGCCTGCAACTCTAATGACATCTTCCCCCTGACCAGTTGCAACCACTGCACCCACTTCATTGTCTACATATAAACCTGCGCCAATAATAGGGGAGTCCCCAACACGACCACGCATTTTAAATCCTGCACCACTGGTAGTGCAACTACCACTTAAATTGCCAAATTGATCCATTGCAATCATACCAATGGTATCATGGTTCCACTCACCATCCGTTAATTTTTTTGGTGCATTGAATGCAGGATCATTGTAAGTCACTGATTGATTTTTCTCTACATTAATTACAGGTTGATAATTGGATGTTTTCAACCAAGCTTTATAATTCTTGTTAGCTTGTTCTGATAATGTACCTGATTCTAATTTAAATCCATTGGCCAATGCAAATGCTTGCGCACCTGCACCCACTAAAAATACATGTGGAGATTTTTCCATGACTTTTCTGGCCACTGATATTGGATGTTTAATACGTTCTAAAAATGCAACAGAACCACAATTGAATTGGTGATCCATAATAGAAGCATCTAAAGTAACAAAGCCATCTCTATCTGGGTTGGCATCTAAACCAACACAACAATTGATTTCATTTTCAGTCACCATCACTCCTTGTTCTACCGCATCTAAAGCTTGACCTCCATTTTTTAACACTTCCCAAGCAGCTACATTAGCCCTCATGCCTGCGTCCCAAGTAGATGCAACAATGGGTTGAATTAAATTAGATGGATTGGTTGATTGGATGAAATTTGGTATTGAAAAACTGGTGATACCTAATCCACTTAAATTGATAAATTTTCTTCTGTCCATGGTGATGATGCTTTTAATATTCAGCTCTTAAAGATAGTCAGTAAGCTGTTAATTTTGTACATTTATCAAGATTATGATGCAATCAATATTTGAACAATATGGGTGGGAAAATGCGACTGCTGTCCCGTTAACGCAAGGGTTAATCAACCAAACTTTTGAACTGCATTCATTGCAAGGTGATTTTATTCTACAAAACATCAATACCCAAGTTTTCAAAGATCCCTTTGCAATTGATCATAATATCAACGCCATTGGCCAGTATTACAATACAAATAGACCGAATCAATTATTTACACATTTGGTGCCAAATTTAGCAGGGGAGACCTTGATGGAATGGGACGGGAAATACTATCGTGCATTTAAAAAAATAGACGGTATTGCTTTAGATGTATTGACGACAGCGTTGCAAGCAAAGGCAGCTGCGCATCAATTTGGACAATTCACCGCTAGTTTAATTGAATTCCCAATTGCAGCGTTAAAACTAACCATCCCACAATTTCATGATCTTGCTTTAAGATACCATCAATTTGAACAGGCTTTGATACATGGTGATGCTAATAGAATGACTGAGGCAAAGGATGCCATCTTGTTTTTGCAATCGCATCATACTTATGTGAAACAATGGCTGCATTTTACAGGACATCAAGATGCGCATTTAAGAGTCACGCACCATGATACAAAAATTAGCAATGTATTGTTTAAGGACGACGCAGCAATTTGTGTCATTGATTTGGATACCACAATGCCAGGTTATTTTATAAGTGATGTTGGTGATATGTGCAGGACCTACCTCTGCCCAGTGAATGAAGCATGTCAGGACTTAAATCAAATAAAAGTACTTCCTGAAAGATGGACTGCAATACAAGAAGGCTACTTAGAAGCGATGGGGGAGTCCTTGACTAGTTTTGAGAAAGACCATTTTAAATTTTCTGGTCAATGCATCATTTACATGCAAGCATTAAGATTCTTGACCGATTTTCTAGAATTAGATAAGTATTACCGTGTTGAAAGACCGGGTCAAAATTTAGACCGTACCAATAACCAGATTCAATTATTGAAAGTATTCAATCAACTTTGATCCACTTGATTATTTCTTGCTTACTTATTATAGACTGTTATTTAAATAGCCAAGTATTTAAAACTGATCATCCATTGCAAAGTCTGGCTTCCTGTTTTTCCATTTACCGCGAGTGAAATCTGGAATTTCTTGTACTTGCCCGTTTTCTGCAATCGATTTCTCAGATAATGGCGTAATCGCATACCAAGTGGCTAAATCATATACATCCATTGGGAAAGGCACGGCTCTTTTAATACACTCCAAAAAGGCATTGATTACAAAAAAGTCCATACCACCATGTCCAGCACCTGTCGCATCTGCCTCAAAGCGCTTCCATAATGGATGGTCATGCTGCTTTAAATAGGCTTCTGGGTTTTCCCATTGGTGTGCTTTAGGAGAAAGTCCTTCTATATAGATATGTCCCGCTGAAAATTGACCAGCATGGAAATCCTGCCAAAGGCCTTGAGTTCCTTGAACTCTAAAGCCAAGGTTATAAGGACGGGGAGAATTGGTGTCATGTGTTAGCAAAATTGTCTCCCCATTATAGGTCTGAATGCTCGTTGTTACAATATCTCCTAATTTAAATTTTAATTTCGCATTAAAGTGATTTTCACCACCTTGTGGATGGTTAACTACATATTTATGTAAACCTCTTGCTTTAGTTGCCACCGAAGATAGTCTTGTTAATTGATTGCCTCTATTGATATCGATCATCATTGCAGCAGGTCCAAGTCCATGTGTAGGATACAATTCACCATTCCTATATAAGGAGTGGTTTGTTCTCCATTTTGCTTCACTATAGCCTTTATCCCCAAATTCAGCACCTGAATTATAAGCAGTTATGCCATTATTGAACTTAACACCCCTTAAATCGTGCTCATAACCACCTTGTAGGTGTAATAATTCACCAAATAGGCCTTTTCTAACCATATTATAGACCGCCAATACATCACGACGATAACATACATTCTCTAAACACATCACCGGTACATTGTATTTCTCGCTGGCATTCACCACATCCCAGCATTCTTTTATATTGATAGCACCACAGACTTCAACACCTGGAATAATGCCATTTTTAATGGCTTCTATGGCTTGAGGGATATGCCATTCCCAAGGAGTGGCAATGATCACAGCATCAATATCTGTTCTTTTAAGTAGGTTTTTATAGTCTTCCTTGCCATATTTAAACTCAATAGCTGCTGTTTTACCGGCCTTTTTAAGGATATTTTGGGCGTCTGCCAACATCTTTTCGTCAGGATCTGCAAATGCAACGACCACCACATCTGGTCGCTGAACCAATAATTCAATATGGTTTTGACCACGAAATCCAGTTCCGATTACACCAATTTTTATGATATCTTTTTTTGCGTTGGATTGTGCTTTTATAAATTGAGGAGTTAAACTTAAAGCGATAGATGCTAAGCCAGCGTCTTGTACAAATTTTCTTCTTGAAGGATGTAATGGCATAGTAGATGTTTGTATAGGATGTTGGTCCTACAAATTACAACCTATTTTCAATACAACAAACAGTCTACAGATCGAATTGAACCTATATTAATTGCTTATAATTAACATTATGTTAAATAGTATATTGAAGATAATACCCTGTTAGATGCTTATGCTGATATTTACCTTGTGCATCTATTTTTAGATTAGTTCATATATGCAACAAAAAAGCCCTCCCGTTTGGGAAGGCTTTATATATTTATAAGATTGTGAATCCAATATTCTAATGTCTTAAATCTATTGGTATTTATCGTGAAGCAAATCATATTTGGTAAATTTCGCGTCTAACTCATCATATAGCTTTTGGTTAGCTCTATTTTTATCTCTTTTAGATGCATATAAAGTAGCTAAGAAATCCACTGATCTGGCAGCTACATTCTTCTCATTTCTATTCAAAGGGTTTCTGTCTTTCACAATATTGAATGCATTTTCGATCCACTCAATGGCTTGGTCCACTTTTGCCTTCATTGGTGCATCTAGAGCTATATTCAATTTTTTGATCGAATCCTGTTGAGCCTTGAATGCAGCATCAAAAGCCAATTTCTTCTTTATATCCTTAGGCGCAACTGGTTTATTGGTATTCAATTGTTGTAAAGCCCTAATATTATTTCCAACTTGGTCATCTAATACTGTGTATTGATTGTAATAACTAATACCCACGTTAAATGCAGCTGCAAAGTTTTGAGTATTTAATTTATACGCCCTCATATATGCATCTGCAGCTTTATCTAAATAATAGTTTGCTTTATCGTCAGATAAACCATCTACGTTTCTGGAAGCCATAAACATGTCACCATACATTTGACATTCTGTTTCATTGATCGTATTCGCAGCAATTTGAGCTTCATATGCTGCTACTTTTTCTTCTGCAGTTAAATTTTTATCGATATAATCTGCTCTAAATTCAAACCATTTTTCTTGTGGATATGCTTTTTCAGCAAAAACATAATACTTCTCAAATTGAGCTTTTTTATGCTCTTTATTTTGAGTATAAACAGTATCAATATATTGGATTAAAACATATTTATACATATCCAACAAATCAGGAGCTGTCATATTTGCCTCTATCATTCTTTGGTAATACTTCAGAGTCAAACCTACATTACCTGCATTTTGGTTGGAATAACCCGCATACATTAATGTTGTCGTGTCAAATGGTTGCTTATTCGTAGACCAACCTTTTGAGAAAATGATATCACTTAAAACCACTCCTCTATCAAAATTAGCAGCAGCTTCTTTCCATTTTTTTTCTCCGAAAGTAGTTTGACCATCTTTGAAACTCTTAATATAAACTTCAAAAAATGGCTCTTGACCACTTTTTATAGCTAATGTGAATTCAGGATCAGCTTTGATGTAATCTTGTAAACTCTTGTATAATTTATCTGCAGCGTCTGGATATTTAGCAGCTGGATCCTTAGATAAACCGGCATAAATTTTTGATTTCCAGTAATACCCTTCTGCAGTAGTTTCTAAACTTGGCTTTTTTGCAACAGCTTTTTCGTATTCTGTCTTTGCAACCTCAAAATTATTTAATAATAAGCCTGTCTCTACTTTTTTAAAGTCTTGAGCAAAAGCTGTATGCATCAATGTCATTAAAAACATTGTACCAATCCATTTTTTCATATTGATTATTTTAAAGTTCTAAGTTAATTAATTTATGCTTCGGGCGTATCGTCCCCTTCATTATTAATAGTATCATCAAACTCAGCAGGTTTATCTTCCCCTATATTTGAATCAAATTTAGTTGAATTAACCTCTGTAACTGATTCTATTTCAGTAATTTCGCCTTCTTCTGGAACATCTTGTTCTTCGATCTTAGAAGTAGCAGCAATTTCATCGTTTTCGTCTAAACGTATCAATTTAACGCCTTGTGTTGCTCTACCCGCTTCTCTAATGTCAGCAATACTCGTACGTATGGTTACACCAGATTTACAAGTGATGATTAAGTCTTCTTTTTCTAATACATCCATTAAGCCAACCAGGCTTCCTGTTTTTTCGGTCACATTGATTGTTTTAACCCCCTTACCACCACGATTGGTGATACGGTAGTCATCAATTGGAGTGCGCTTACCATATCCTTGCTGACTCACCACTAAAATGGTGCGGTCTTTATCCTCTCTGCTTACACAAACTAAACCAACTACTTCGTCCGTTTCGTCATCCACTTCGATACCAGCAACACCAATCGCGCCTCTTCCTGTTGGTCTTACTTTTTCTTCTGGGAAACGAATCGCACGACCAGACTTCACAGCCATCATGACTTCGTTGTTACCATCGGTTAAACGTGCTGCTAATAATTCATCACCTTCGTTGATGGTAATTGCGTTCACACCATTCACTCTTGGTCGACTAAATTCTTCCAAACATGTTTTCTTGATGATGCCCTTCTTAGTACATAAAATGATATAATGATTATTCACATAATCCTTATCAGCCAAATTACGTACTTCGATAATTGCTTTTACTTTATC
>CAMAQL010000051.1 GCA_945860605.1 Chitinophaga pinensis | reverse complement strand
GATGATGCTGCAGGAGAAGCCTTTGATAAAATTTCTAAATTATTAGGCTTGCCTTATCCTGGTGGCCCTGTGCTAGATAAATTAGCACAATTAGGAAATCCAAAAGCTTTTGAATTTGCAAAGCCCATGGTGCCAGATTTAAACTATTCTTTTAGTGGATTAAAAACAAGTGTCTTGTATTTTTTACAAAAGCAGGAGCCCGGATTTATTGAAGCAAACTTAAATGATTTATGTGCTTCTGTACAATACACGATTGTAGAAATCCTTTTATATAAATTAAAGAAAGCGATTCAGCAAACGGGCATCAAGCATGTATGTATCGCTGGTGGAGTAAGTGCCAATTCAGGGGTTCGAAATGGTATAGAAGCATTGGGGCAGAAGCTGGGTGTCACTACCTATCTACCTGCTTTTCAATATTGTACCGACAATGCCGCCATGATTGCGATTACAGCCCATTATAAATACCTTAATCAAGCATTTGAGCCATTGTCCACATCGGCGCATGCTAGATCCAATTGGTAAGGGGAAATCACTTAACTTTGCAGCTTCAAAAACAGTTGAAAAATGATTAGTGCAAGAAACGTCACATTGGCCTACGGAAAAAGAGTCTTATTTGATGAAGTCAATATTAGCTTCACAAAGGGGAATTGCTATGGTATTATTGGAGCCAACGGTGCTGGTAAATCTACTTTCTTAAAAATTTTAAGCGGAGAGATTGAACCGAATAAAGGATCTGTAGAAATCACACCTGGTGAGCGTATGTCCTTCTTAAAACAAAATCAGTTTGAATTTGATGAGCAAACAGTTTTAAATACGGTGATGCAAGGTCATAAGCGTATGTGGGAAGTGATGCACGAAAAGGATGCTTTGTATGCGAAAGAAGATTTTACAGAAGCAGATGGTTTAAGAGCAGGTGAATTAGAAGGAGAATTTGGTGAAATGGGTGGATATGAATCGGAGAGTAATGCTGCGAGTTTATTGAGTGATTTAGGTGTGAAAGAAGATATGCATCAATCCTTAATGAAAGACATTCCTAGTAATTATAAATTGCGTGTGTTGTTGGCGCAGTCTTTGTTTGGGAATCCTGATATTTTATTAATGGATGAGCCTACCAACGGATTAGATATTGAAACAATAGGTTGGTTGGAAAACTTTTTAGCTGACTACGAAAATATTGTATTGGTTGTAAGTCACGATCGTCACTTCTTAGATACAGTATGTACGCACGTTTCGGACGTGGACCGTTCTAAAATAAAAACATTTACAGGTAACTATTCTTTCTGGTATGAGTCTTCTCAATTGATGGCGCGTCAAATGTCTGATAAGAATAAAAAGAACGAAGATAAACGTGCTGCACTATTAGACTTCATTGCACGTTTCTCTGCCAATGCAAGTAAGAGTAAGCAAGCCACATCTCGTAAAAAAGCTTTAGAGAAATTAACAATCGAAGAAATTGAGCCGTCCAATAGAAAGTATCCAGGCATTATCTTTCAGCCATTACGCGAAGTAGGCAATCAAATTTTAAATGTAGAAAAATTACAAAAAACAATAGATGGTCGTGTCTTATTTAAAGACGTTACTTTTTCTGTAAGTAAAAATGATAAAATTGCTTTTTTAAGTAAGGATGCTTTGGCCATTACTTATTTCTTTGAAATCATCAATGGAGTAGGTCAAGCAGATAGTGGGACTTATGAATGGGGTACAACCATTACGAAAGCCTATTTGCCTATGGAGCACAATGAAGATTTTGTTAAGCCATTGACTTTAATGGATTGGTTAAGACAATTTGTGCCTGCACATGTGACCGACGCAGATGAACCATTTATCCGTGGATTTTTGGGTAAAATGCTGTTCAGTGGGGATGATGTGATGAAGAAATCGGATGTGTTAAGTGGAGGAGAAAAAGTACGCTGTATGGTGAGCAAAATGATGTTACAAAACCCCAATGTGACCATTTTGGATCAACCAACCAACCACTTAGACTTAGAAAGTATCCAAGCATTTAACGAAGGCTGTCAGAATTTTCCAGGTATCGTCTTAATGACCTCACATGACCACACTTTTATGCAAACTGTGGCCAACCGTGTGATCGAATTAACACCTAAAGGCATCATCGACCGACTAATGACCTTTGACGAGTATATGGAGGATAAAAGGGTTCAAGAATTAAGAGCAGAATACTATTCTTAGCCGCTAAAAAGGGTTAAAAATCAACATTTTAGCAATAAAAGCTCTTTTTTAAACGTTTGATAGAAAAAAACATTAAAAAAATGGGACTGTAAGGTATAATTACATACCTTTGCCGTCCGTAAAAAATTATTTCTCATGGCTAGAGTATGTCAGATAACTGGAAAGAAACCGATGACTGGAAACAGTGTATCGCATTCTAATATTAAAACAAAGCGTCGTTTTCTACCGAACTTACAAAAGAAGCGTTTTTACTTTGTTGAAGAGGATCGTTGGATCACTTTAAAAGTATCTGCTGATGCTTTAAGAACTATTGATAAAAATGGTTTAGCAGCAGTCGTAAAAGATTTAAGAGCCGCAGGCACTAAGATCTAATCAAATCATCATTAAGTATAACTTATAATATACCATCATGGCACGTAAAGGCAACAGAGTTCAAGTAATATTAGAGTGCACAGAGCACAAGACTACTGGTTTACCAGGAACTAGTCGTTATATTACCACTAAGAACAAAAAGAATACTCCAGACCGTATGGAGTTCAAAAAGTATAATCCAATTTTGAAAAAAGTAACTGTACACAAAGAAATTAAATAATCATGGCAAAAGCAGCTTCTAAAAACGCGAAAATCAAGGATCTTAAGGCTTCTGCTGAAGCAAAAAACTGGACTAAAGTAATTAAAGCAGTACGTAGCCCTAAAACAGGTGCGTATACTTTTAAAGAGTCTATCGTTTATAAAGACAACGTTAAAGAGTTCTTAGCAGTTAAATAATTACTGCTATTGATGCTCTTGATCAATAAGATTCAAAAACCTTCATTCTGAAGGTTTTTTTATGTCCCTAAAAGACTGCTCTGGGATTAAGCCTAGGGGGAATATTATTGTATATGATGCTGTAATTGTTTAATTTTGACACCTATGAGTTTTTTAGGAAAATTATTTGGTAAGAAGGAACAAGAATCACTAGACCAGGGCTTAGAAAAGACCAAACAAGGCTTTTTTGAGCGTATTTCTAAAGTGATCATAGGTAAGGCTTCGGTAGATGAGGATGTCTTAGATCAATTAGAAGAAGCACTCATTGGGGCGGATGTAGGAGTAGATACCACTTTGGCCATTATTGAACGTATTCAAGATAGGGTGAAGAAGGATAAATATGTTTCGACCTCCGAGTTGAATCAAATTTTACAAGACGAAATTGCAAATTTATTAATAGATGCCCCACAAGATCTCGCTGGTTTTCAAGTACCTATAGATAAAAAACCTTTCATTACACTTGTTGTAGGGGTCAATGGCGTGGGTAAGACAACCACCATTGGCAAATTGGCACATCATTTTAAAGCCGCAGGAAACGAAGTCTTATTGGGTGCAGGAGATACCTTTAGGGCTGCTGCAGTAGACCAGTTGACTATTTGGAGTGAAAGGGTTGGTGTACCTATTGTAAAGCAAAATATGGGCGCTGACCCTAGTTCTGTCGCTTTTGATACAGTGCAATCCGCCATTGCCAGAAAATCCGATATCGTTTTCATTGACACTGCCGGACGTCTTCATAATAAAGCCCATTTGATGGATGAATTGAATAAAATCAATCGGGTCATTCAAAAACAAATTCCAGATGCACCGCATGAGGTATTATTGGTGTTGGATGGTTCAACTGGTCAGAATGCTTTAGAGCAAGCAAAACAATTTATGGCTGTCACCAATGTGACTGCACTTGCGATTACTAAATTGGACGGAACTGCTAAAGGGGGCGTGTTACTAGCCATTGCGCATCAGTGTAAAATACCAGTAAAATATATTGGTGTAGGAGAGCAGTTAGATGACCTTATTTTATTTGATAAAGTTGCCTTTGTTAAAACTTTATTTAAGGGTGTAGCGAATGCCTAGGCCTGCCCATCCACTTTCAAAATAGCTTGACCCAACAAAATTAAAAGAAGGTTGCCAGTCTAAACTAAGGTTAAGCGGTGCGTTTTTTATCTTGTAATCCAATCCTAAAATACCATCCACCCCTAAAGCAATACCAGCTTTGTGTGTAGGATTATTCTTTTTCCATTCTTCGCTCCAAATTCCTAAATGCCCGCCATATCCGATATACCAACTTAACTGTTCAGTATTGGCAAAGGCACTATATTTCTCTATCATGACAGTGGTTCTAAAGCCATCTAATGTGAAATAACCTAATACTTCGATGGCTTTACTGTTTGTTAAAAAAGATTTATAAGAGATGGCACTAGGATACATCTTAACACCAATTGCTTTTTTATAGCCAGTAGTAAATGGGCCAGTTTTTTGTTCAGGTTCTAAACTAAAAGCTTGAGCGGTCGCTTCTGAAGAGAAAAGGCCTAAAAATGGAATTAGTAAAAAGTGGAGTATGCGCATAATATAGTGTATTAGAATCCTACAAATTTAGTATTCAAGGTACAAACAACTGTTTAAAAAATGGTAAAATTTGGGTAAGTTTGTAACATGCATCCTTTTCAAGAACTGATCGAAAAATTCAACAAAGATTTCGATACAACACATTTTCCTGCTCATCCGGCTTCATTGTATGAGCCGAGTGAATACTTTTTAAAAATTGGCGGAAAGCGTATCCGTCCAGTTTTGTGTTTATTAGGGAATGAATTATTCAGTGACTTACATTCAGATGCATTTTTAGCTGCTAAAGCAGTTGAGCTATTTCATAATTTTTCTTTAGTGCATGATGATATGATGGATGAGGCCAGTTTAAGAAGAGGCCAGCCCACTGTTCATACAAAATATGATTCGAATACAGCTTTACTAGTAGGCGATATCATGGTGATTAGAGCCTATGAATATATCCAGTCAATTCAATCTAACCATTTAACAAAAATTCTTGGACTGTTTAATCAAACGGCTAGAGAAGTTTGTGAAGGACAACAATTGGATATGGATTATGCAAAAAAAGCAACTGTTTCTATGGAGGAATACATCCACATGATTACCTTAAAAACTTCTGTGTTATTAGCAGCTAGTTTACAAATGGGCGCGATCATTGGTGGTGCTGGCGAACACAACTGTGCTCATTTATATGCCTTTGGAAAAAAATTAGGCATTGCATTTCAAATACAAGACGATTATTTAGATGCCTTTGGGGATGCTGCTGTATTTGGAAAAGAAGCAGGAGGAGATATTAAGCAAAATAAAAAAACCTTTCTTTTAATACGTGCATTAGAAACAGCCAATCCAGAACAGCTGACTGCATTAAATGCTTTACTAGATTCTGATGCTCCAAATAAAGTGGATCAAGTGTTGACTATATTTAAGGCTTGTAAGGTAGATGCCTGGGCGGAGGATTTAAAACAGCAATACATGCAAGAAGCCTTAGCACATTTAGAAGCTATTACGGTGGTTGAGGCAAGAAAAAAGCCATTGATTGATTTGGCGAATTATTTAATGAACAGAATCCAATAATTATATGTCTTTATTTAGAAAGAAGTCAATTGAAAAAATTATTCAAGATGCAGAAGCTGGTTTAGTGGATGGACATAGTACGAATGGATTAAAAAAAGTCTTAGGTGTTCGCGACCTTACCTTAATGGGTATCGCTGCAGTGGTTGGAGCAGGTATTTTTTCAACCATTGGTACCGCTGCTTTTCATGGCGGTCCAGGCATCTCCATTTTATTTGTGATCACGGCAGTGACCTGTGGTTTTAGTGCGCTTTGTTATGCTGAATTTGCAAGTAGGGTGCCCATTGCGGGAAGTGCCTATACCTATGCTTATGTGACATTTGGAGAACTAGTCGCATGGATCATTGGCTGGGCATTGATTTTAGAATATGCCATTGGCAACATCGTTGTAGCAATAAGCTGGAGTGGTTATTTTATTAATTTATTAGAAGGTTTTCATATTCATCTTCCAGGTTGGTTGTCTACTAATTTTGAGACAGCACAACAGGGCTATGAGGAAGCGATGAAGCATTTGGCAGCTGGTGGTACGCCAGCTACATTTAGTAAACTTGCAAGAATAGGTTATGATGCCATTACAAATGCACCCATGATTGGTCAAACAAGAATTATTTTAAATATTCCTGCATTTGTGATTGTGGTTTTGATCACGATGTTGGTGTATAGAGGCATTAAAGAAAGTAAAAAGAGTACGAATATTATGGTGATTTTTAAAATCGCGATTATTTTAATGGTGATTGTACTTGGATTCTTTTATGTGGATACAGCCAACTGGGCGCCATTTATGCCCAATGGCTTTAAGGGTGTTTTAGCAGGGGTATCGGCTGTATTTTATGCCTATATTGGTTTTGATGCCATCTCTACTACTGCAGAAGAATGTAAAAATCCGCAAAGAGATATGCCTAAGGGAATGATCTATTCCTTATTAATTTGTACCGTATTGTATATCCTTATTGCTTTGGTTTTAACTGGAATGGTCAACTATTCAGAATTAAAAGTGGATGATCCATTGGCATTTGTATTTGAAAGAATTGGCTTATATAAAATCGGATACATTATTTCAATTAGCGCAGTTGTTGCAACAACTAGTGTATTGTTAGTTTTTCAATTAGGACAACCAAGAATTTGGATGAGCATGAGCCGTGATGGTTTATTACCTAAGAAATTCTCACAAGTACATCCAAAATTTGGTACTCCAAGTTTTGCCACCATCATTACAGGTATTTTTGTGGGGGTGCCCGCCATGTTTATGTCCATTTCGAGAATGACAGACTTAACCAGTATTGGAACCTTATTTGCATTTGTACTAGTTTGTTTTGGTGTATTGGTATTGCCTAGACTAGCCCCATCAATCAAAGGACAGGCATTTAGATTGCCCTATATCAATGGGCAGTATATCATTCCAGCATTGGCATTGATCTTCTTATATTTCGGACAACATAGAATTTTAGGTGCATTTAAGGAAGTAGGGAACGAAGGGTATCAGGAAATTTTATTTTTAGTTTTTACATTCATTTTTATTGTAGTAGCCATTTTAAGTTTCTTAAGAAAATATTCAATCATTCCAATCATCGGAGCAATGTGTTGTTTATACCTAATGATTGAGATTCCTCCAGTGAGCTGGTTATGGTTCTTTGTTTGGATGTCCATTGGTTTGGTGATTTACACTTTGTATTCTAAAAAGCATAGTCTTTTAGCAAAAAAATAATCGATGAAGTATCAAGTGGGGGATGAAATATTGGTGCTGCATAGCAATGAGGAGGGGCATATCATTGAAATCATGAACAATGAAATGGTGATGATAGAAGTGCGTGGGGTAAAGTTCCCAGCTTATATGGATCAAATAGACTTTCCTTATTTTAAAAGATTCACACAAAAGAAATTATTTCCAGAAAAAAAAGCACCACAAAAGCTTTTCGTAGATCAAATCCCTAAAGAAAAATTACTAAAGAACGCAAGTAAAGAAGATACTGGAGTATGGTTGAATTTAATTCCAAAATTTAGCTTAGATGATTTCAATGACGAAATAGTAGAGACGCTTAAAATTTTCTTATCCAATAAAACAAGAATTGAATACAATTTTGTCTACGAGCAATCTGCACTTGGTGAAGTTGACTTTTCTATAGCATCCACCATCGCGCCTTTCACCGATTTTTATATTCATGATATTCCATTTGCTGTGGTGAATGATAGTCCACAATTTTCATTTGATTTTTCTTTAACGGAACAGCATAAGAAAAAAGCAGACCATTTTGAATCTGTTGTAAAAATTAAGCCTAAGCAAATTTTTCAAAAAATTGAAACTTTAAAAGAGGATAATAAAGTAAGCTTGGACTATGAATTGTTTCATACCTATCCAGATAAAGCCGAAGACAATCATATTGCCATTGATATGCTAAGAAACGCTGGTTACAAAGTGTACGATGCTTCTAAAATTAAAGAACATATCCCTGCAGCTAGGTCTGTGGTGGATCTTCATATTGAAAAATTGATGGATCGACATAGTCATCTAACCAATGCTGAAATTATCCATTTTCAATTGGAAGCATTCGAAAAATGGTTTGAGTTAGCGCAACTAAATCATTTGCCTTCTATGATCATCATTCATGGTGTTGGATCAGGAAAACTTAAGAATGAAGTCCACGATTTACTAAAAGTAAAAAAGGGCGTCAAAAGCTTTATCAATCAATACTCCGAATTCTACGGATATGGTGCTACAGAAGTCTTTTTCGAGTATTAAGCACATCCACTTTATTTTACTACCTTTGACACGACTACAATCCCGAGCTATCGTGGTAAGCAATTGCCAAGGAAAGTCCGGACAGCATAGGGTAACCCACCGGTCAATAGCCGGCATCTCAGCAATGAGATAGAGAAAGTGCCACAGAAAATAACTACCTCGCAAGAGGAAAAGGTGAAAACGTGAGGTAAGAGCTCACGAATAAGACAAGTAATTGTTTTATAGGGTAAACCTTGGGTGCTGTAATGCCATGTAAAGGGACGTTTGAGAACGACTCGTTTGAGTCCCAGGGTAGGCAGCAAGACTTTAGCAGTAATGTTAAGGCTAGATAAATGATAGTTTAGAAACAGAATCCGGCTTATGAGGTTTGTAGTTACTTTTTTAATTGAACAAAAAATGAATTCATATGACGATTGAACAGATTAAGCGTATGAAGGACCAAGTGAGTGTCCTGAGGAGGTTTCTTTGACGTTGAGAACCGTTTACAAAAAATACATTTAGACAAACAACTTTCTTTATCTCCAGGTTTTTGGGATGACAACAAACGTGCAACTGCCACGATGAAGGAGATAAAATTAAACGAATATTGGACAGGCTTGTATCAGCATGTGGAGACAAGTGTCGAAGATTTTGTGGTGCTTTTTGAATTCTGGAAAGGGGGCGATGCCACAGAAGAAGAAACGAAATCTGCATATGAATTAGCGATGGTCGCCATCGAAGAAGCTGAATTTAAAAGTACACTCAATCAACCAGAAGACGAATTACCTGCAATATTACAAATCAATCCAGGTGCTGGTGGCACAGAGAGTCAGGATTGGGCAGAAATGCTTTTAAGGATGTATACCATGTATGGAGAGAAACAAGGTTGGACAGTCAGTTCTTTAGATTATCAAGAAGGGGATGGCGCTGGTATTAAATCTGCTACCATTCAGTTTGACGGCCCATTTGCTTTTGGTTTTTTAAAGGCAGAATCGGGTGTGCATCGCCTAGTTCGTATTTCGCCATTTGATAGCAATGCAAGACGTCATACAAGTTTTGCATCTGTATACGTATATCCATTAATTGATGACACCATCGAAATCATTGTCAATCCTGCAGACATTGAATGGGAGTTTTACCGAAGTGGTGGAAAGGGTGGACAGAACGTGAATAAGGTGGAAACTGCTGTGCGTTTAAAACACGCTTCAGGGATCATTGTAGAATGTCAACAATCAAGAACACAGGGAGAAAATAGAGAAATTGCCATGAAGATGTTGAAGAGTAGATTGTATGAGGAGGCAATGCGTAAAAAGCAAGAAGCCTTAAATGCATCGAATGCGAATAAGAAAAAAATAGAATGGGGAAGTCAAATCCGTTCTTATGTATTTCATCCCTATAAAATGATCAAAGACCACCGTACCGATTTTGAAGTGGGTAATGTTGGGCCAGTAATGGATGGTGAGATAGATGGGTTTATAAAAGCTTATCTGATGCATGAAAAAGAGGATGTATCTTAAGTCGTGTTGTGGATCAGTCGCATTAAGCTAAACTTATTATTTACCCTTAGGAGAGAGAATATCAAATTTAGACATTGGCTTAAGATCAATCAACCATTTAAAATTATTCAGCTTTAATTCT
>CAMAQL010000050.1 GCA_945860605.1 Chitinophaga pinensis | reverse complement strand
ACTGCCTGCTCCCCTTATAAGAAGATCGTCATTCCTATGAGTACGCTTCAAACCGAAAATTGGATGGATAAACCTGAGGCCATGGTGATAACTAAATTAGGCCCCTATAAGACTAAAACCTTGAATGAAACTGGGTATGTCTTATTATTTGACTATAGCTCTTACAATCATACGCCACAAAAGGCACAGCCACCTTCAAATTATCAGCCTAACATGAATGCAAGTGTTGGAAGAAATGGACAACTTATTCAACCCACTACCTATGTAACTACTTCGGCTAAACCTAGACTAGATGTAAACCAATTTGAAATCATTAAGGAAAAAGCCATGAAATTTTATTTTGATAAAAATAAAAATGTGATTTATGTAGATGCTATTGGCTACCCCGACTCCGTGCGGTACGAACTTCGTAAAAAATAAAGCTGTGAAAATAAAAGAGACCCTTATTGCTAAGGGCCTCTTTTCGTATTTTGAACTAAACTTTAGAAACTAATTTTGTAAACCTTTAGTATCATATATAACCTGCTCATGAATAATTTTACCATCTTTCATTGCAAACATGGCAAAAGTAAGAGATTTTCTTACTTCACCAGTTTTAGATGTGTTTTTGAATGTAATCCAAGCATGACCCCATTTAATACCTTTGTATCGTTCATTTGTTGTTGGAACTGTCACCACCTCTAAATTAGGCGTTCCAGCATCTACAACAACACCTGTACTTTCTCTTTGTTTTTTAAACAATTCAAGTCTGTCAGACATTTTCATAGAAACAGTGTCATTATTATGAGAAGAAGTAGCTGTATCGCTAAAGCAAGATGCAGCTGTAGCCCAATCACCACTAGCATAAGCTGTAATCGCTTTTTTCATTAAGTCCACTTCTGGACCTTCTTTAACACAACTTGATGCTGTAGCATCTGTTTCAGTTGAAGCAGCTTTATCAGCTGGAGTAGAACAAGCAAATAATGTGGTAGCAAATAATGCTACTAGGATTGTTTTTTTCATATTGTTTTTTTAATTTTTAATTAATTATTTCTTTGTTTCAGTTGCAGCTTTTATAACCCCGCTTATATCAAAAAATTCATCTGTCTCAGTCATCTTGTGGTCTTTATTAAACTTAAATACTCCATAATATTTATGGTCAATTTTTGCGCCATTGATACCATCATCTGTCCATCTTACATAAGCTCTTACATCACCATTTGGCTTGTAAGTAACTGAGTCTAATCCCGGATATAGTTGAATATCATTCGCTTTAATATTATTCACTATACTATGCAATCCTGCAAGTCTTTGCATCAATTCTTCTTTGCCAACAGTAGCTTCTAAGCCATATCCAGCTCCATGTGCTTTAAGCGTATCAGATACATACGAAGCCCAAGTTTTTAAATCCTTGTTTGCAAAAGCTTCAAAAACAGCTGTTGTCACTTTTGCGTTTTCTTTAAATGTTGCCATAGTAGCATCATCAGTTGAAGTTGTAGCTTGTGGAGTAGTACAAGCAAATAATGAAATGGCGGTAGCCATTACTAGGATTGTTTTTTTCATTGTTTTTTGATTGTTTTAATTTTTGTAAAGCATTAAATTAGTTATTTAGTATCAAAAAGAAAGCTTTTTTGCGTTATTTTTTGATAAAATCTATAAAAAAGGCCCCCGATGCATCGGGGGCCTTTTTCGTTAAAATCTCAATATTTTACCTATTTCTTAGTTTCTGTATAAGACGCTGCCATTTGAGCTGCACTATAATAGTTATTCTCTTGTTGAATTTGACCTTGCTCATTAAATGTATGAGATAAAACCAAAGTAATTTTAAACTTCTTATTGGTCTTCTTGTTTCTTAAACGCATTGACCACCAAGAATCTACCACAGAGGTTGGCCCCTCAATATCCAACATATCAGGATACCCTACTTCATCTATTCCTTCAATTTCAATGTCTTGTAACATGGCAGTAATTTCTTTTTTATTTTCTTCAACTGAAGAAGATACACCATATGCATAATTAATATCATTAATTCTTGCATTAGGCGCAAAATCGGCAAAAATACCTTCAACATTACCTAAAGATAAATTAGCAACCAATTTTCTCACTTTTACAATGTTTGGATGATTCTTATATAAAATACCATTGGTTAATGTTTGCTCAGATTCAGCATTTTTAACCAACATGGCTGTATTCATAGTAAAATTCATTCTTTTAATTTTTGTACCCTCTGCATTGAATATAAATGAACAATCGTAAGGAGATTGAATTTTAAAGCCTGACTTCTTATTAATTGCAAAGAACATATTAAAAGTGTACACCCAAAGACCATCTTTCTTATACTCTAGTGCATCTGGATAAGAACCTGGTGTTTTTGTGATAGAGAAATTAGTATAGTTGTTCGCATAATTTTGAGCATTACGAATACAAGTTGCTAAATCTTGACCTTTATAATCCCAATTGGTATTCATAGCATTGAAGGCCTTAAAATCCTCAGTGGTTAAACTTGTCATAGTGGCTGCATCGCCTTTTACAAAGGCTTGCATGAATTTTTCTACCACATCAATGGCAGGATGTTTGTCATAAATAACCCCATTAGGATTTTTTTGCGCATTCACCCCAGTGATGAAACACAATAATAACAATACTGAAAATACTTTTTTCATGTTTTTTAATTTTAATGAATATTAAAGTTAAGTGTTTACTTTTAAAAACAAAGTAAAATAATTATTAACTTTTATAAAAAAACCCTTGCAAATACAAGATTTACAAGGGTTTATAAAATGGGGGCTTAGCTTATTACGACTTAGAGGCTATTTTGAACGTCTTGGTAGACGTATTAGAGCTTTTAGACTTAGAGGTCACTAACACCGTAACTGTAGATAAAACACCTGGTGCTAAACTAGTTATATTGATAGCATTTGCAGCATTTGTGCTTGTAATACTATTAGTAAAAACAGTTGAGTTATCTGCATCTTTCGTGACCTTAACATCAATGGTCACCCCATCCTTTGGTAAGGCAGAGGTTACATTTACATTAATGGCTTGTGTACTTCCAATAGCACCATATATTTTTGTATAATCAATTTCAGTGCTCACAGGTATTTCTACTTTAAAAGCAATATCTGCCTCAACAATTACCACAGGAGGTGGTGTTGGTGGTGTTGGCGTAGGAGAATCTCCCCCTTTACTGCAAGCGTAGAACATAATAGGAACAAATAACAATACTAATTTAAAATATTTCATATGATTTATTTTTTTGCTTATAATTTTATCATTTTAAACTGGTAAGATAACTTACCATCTGACGAAGTTACTTTGAATATATATACACCGGCAGATAAATCTGCAAAAGACAATCTTGAACCAGCATAAACACCTTGTCTAGAACTTACTCTAGTTCCTGTTGAAGTTTCAAAGACATCAATGTTTAATTTTTGATATCCTTTAACTACGAAATCAAAGTTCAAGAAGTTAACAAATGGATTCGGAGCTAATTTAATGTACTCCGTTGAGCTTAAAGTAATCAAGTCTGTTACTATGTAGTAGTAAGCATTACTTGCAACACTCATACATCCGTCGTTTGTTGTTTTTACAGTATAACTTCCAGGACCAGATGGTTTAAAGCTAACAGTAGTTGCTACTAAAGAAGTGTCTTTATACCATGTCAAACCAGTTCCTACTGAAGAAACTAAGTTTCCTGCAGTATCTCTAGAAATACTTGGTGCAACAGGTGTTGGTTTAACTAATATATCTAATTTAATTCTATCGCTGTAACAACCCGACACTGTATCAGCTTGTCCAACATAGAAACTAAGTGTTGTTGGAGCAGATGTATTGAAGGTTGGTAAAGAAGTAGATGGAGTTCCACCAGTTGCATTGTTACCATACCATACTAATTTAACCTTAGTCGATGGTGCAGTATAGGTAATTGGTATAACTGTTTGATTTTGACAAGCAGCAGCTACTGTTACGGTAGGTTTTGCTGGTTGACTAGCTACATTCACTACAATTGGTTTAGCAATTCCACAACCTGTAGAATCGGAAGCTTTAATGTAGTAAGTGCCAGAAGTTGCTACCTTGGTTGGATCCAACACCTTTTTAGTTGTATTAATGTCTGAGAAATAACTAAAAGTCAACCCTTTACTATTAGTTCCATTAGTAATTAAACTATCTGTCAAATTCACCACCACTGGCAAACATGCTATAGCACTCGCTTTCACTGTTAAGCTTGGCTTAGTAGGACATGTAGTATTGATTACGTATAGGAATCTTTCAACAGATAATCCATACACATCGCTAGCTGATACTCTTAATTTAATGGTATCTGCATCATTCAACTTTCTCTTATTAATTAAGATAGTTCCAGCTAAATCAAATAGGTCATTATTATCTCCGCCTGTTCCTGTGACAAATTTATAAGTTAATACAGGATCAATTGACTGCACTGGATCATAAGTTGCATTTAACTGTAAAGTAAGCTTAGCAGAATCTGCATTCAAATTCGTATAGTATATATAAGATGTATCCTTACTATTTACCAACAACTTGCTAGGTGCTTGTATTACTCTGAAAGTAAATAACTTATCAAAGGAGATACCATAATTATCAGTTACTCTTAATTGTAACGAATAAGCTGCTGCACTTGGCTTATAGTTTAATCTTAAAATTTTACCAACAGTGTCTATTTTGAATAGTTTACCTGTATCAGTAACAATAGAATACCTTAATTGAACGGTGCTATCATTATGTGACGCAGTTAAAGCATATTTAATTCCAGTAGAATCATTTTGTTTCAAAAAGTAGCTAGCATCAGAAGAATTGTTCAATAAGATGTCATAAGGAGCACTTCTTTCTACCAAAGTTCTATTTGAATTAACTTGAATGGTTCTTGTACCCGAGAATTTAGATCCAGCATTAGATGCATCAATGGATTGTACTGTCCAATAATAGGTTCCAGGAGCTAATATCTGAGTAATGGAAAGGTTCTTACCTGCATTACCTGCTTCTGGAGTTTTTCTTGTCCCAGTTGTTAAGCTAGCATTAGGATCTAATATATCACTTGCACCTGATTTGGTTCCAATAGATACCGCATAAGTTAAACCACTAGAAGGCGTATTATCATCACTTGCAGTTTTCCAGTTGAAGCTAACTAAATATTTAGTACTCACTGAATCTACTCTACTTATAATGATAGATGTATCAATCTTAGGTGATGTAGGAGATGCATTTAAACCATATGAACTTTCTAAATAGTTAGAGTCAACAACTGCTATTGTAGAATCGGCAAATCCTCTTACACTATTGCTTCTAACTGAAGTTTCTGAGGTAGAAGTGCCTGTTAAAGCAGTACTCATAGATTTTATGCTTCCTGTGCTTGCTCCAATAGAAACTACACCAATACTTGAATCTTTGATCAATGCAGACAATGCACGTACGTTTTTCAATATTTTAAAGGAAGAAACGATTGAGCTTGTATTTGCAATTGGATCAGTTATTTTTTCAGTACCCACCAATACCAAGTCTAATACTTTTTTACTGCTAAAATCACCCAAACTTGGTCTCATTGTTGTATAATCACCAAATGGGAACGTAGGTAATTCATTGTATTTAAGTATACCATTCACTTTAACTGTAGAAGGATCCGCTAAGGCCATAGAACTAAACTTGCCTTTACCAGCCCTACTTCCACTGAAAATAATATCTGGATATCCATCAGAATTAATATCACCCCATGTAGTTTGTCCATTTTCAAAAGGTTTTACTGTTGAATTAGATTGTACAAACTGAATAGTTTTAGCCGCAGAGTCTAACCACTTGTTTTGGTAAATTCTAAATATTTGTCCAGTCGCCTGAGAAGTACCAGAAAGTGCCAAGTCTAATAAACCATCATTATTGTAATCTATTAAGTCCAATGTAGAATTACTTAATGTAGGTAGAGAAATGGTTGCACTTTTTATAAATGTGATATTATTTGAGGTATCGGAAGTGTTATTATATACTTCTCCTTTTCTACGACCCTCGTCATCATCGTATAAAATTGCTAAGTCAGGTTTTAAATCTTTATTTAAATCACCTACTGCTAAATTTACATTGGATATTCCTGCACTAGTTAATAAAACATCCAAGTTATTTTTCAAAGCAACTGCTTTGTAACCAAGTAAATCACCAATAGGAGATTTCGCCGCAGAATCTTTATACAATCCAATAAATTTAAATTGACCAAGACCTTGATTATCTAAACCAGTGTAAACAAAATCTTTTAAACCATTATTGTCTATATCAATAAATTCAATTTTTGGACTAGACAGTGGCGTTGCATTGTATATCGTTCCAGTGATGTTTTCAAATTTGTAATTGCCTCTATTTCTATATATAGAAAGTCTTCCTTTTCCATTACTTACATCATTACCTGCAACTACTAAATCTAATTTACCATCATTGTCTAAATCGACCCATCTAATTTGAGCATTAGCAATGCCTGCTAAATTAGTACCAAATCCTGTGCCTTTATATCCACCACTTGTTTGTGTTGAATCATTTTTTAATTTAAGGAAGTTTGCACCTACATTTTTATACAAACCTACTGGTGTATTGTTTTGGTCATTGGTTGCAGATCCTGTACCTAAGTACAAGAAATCAAACACACCGCTATTGCTTACATCGGCCCATGCAAATGCTGGATTTTCAAGTGGCTTTATTCTTGAATCTACTATACCCCCTTGATTTACAAACTGCCATGGATATTTCAATACAATTTTTTGGTTGTCAGCAAACTTAGAAGAAGTATAGTTGCCATCCACCGCTTGTACTGACCAATAGAAAACACCTGGTGGTAACTCAATATAATATCTAGTTGAACCAATCAAAGAAGTATTCGGTGTAAGTAATTTATCCGTTGTTGGATTTACTTGAATAACTCTTAAATCACTCAATCCAGGTTTGGTACCTAATTTCAAGTTATAATACAAATTGGATGGAACGGTATGGTCATCTGTTGCTGGATCCCATTGCAACAATACCCTTCCTTGTCCTTGATCTATAAATGTTAAGTTTTGAGGTATAGAAGGTGCCGCATTATTGTTGGTTCCTTGATCATTTATAAATATTGAAGTAGAACTTCCTACCAATTTATTACCACTGATAACCAAGTCCATACTACCATCTCCATTTGCATCACCCCAGCTAATGGCAGATTTAGAGTATTGTGGAATCATGGTATTGTTTGACAAGGTAAAGTTTCCAAATCCACCTTGGTTCAAGTAAAACCTTGTTACTGGAACATCCAATTTATCCAATCCAGTGACAGTAATATCTAATAAACCATCATTGTTGAAATCGACCAATTTAACATCCCCACTGTAAATACTATCTAATATACTTGCAGAAATATTATATATGCTTCCATAAGAGAAGTAATTACCAAATTTGGCGTTTTTGGTTTCTATGGTTTGATTTCTAATGATAATTAATTGTGGATTATCTGTAAATGATTGACCAGAATATTTTCTTGCCAAACCAATTTCAACAATATCCAAATCACCATCTCCATCAATATCCCCAATATCAAATCTCGCCTGTTTCATTGCTAAACCTAGGTTACATTGACAATCGTTATTATAAGTATTTAAGTAATAGCTATACCCATTATTAAAATTACCATTACCATAGTTATTTGTAGTCAATTTAGGATCTAAGATGGTATTTACACGAACACCTCCTGTAGGGCCATTATTTTGATCAGTTCCAGAATACACTAAATCCAAATCACCATCTAAGTCATAATCTATAAAACGAGCATCTGCATCATACATATTTGGAATGATATTATATTCATTTAATTCAGGCACTAAAGTAAAGTTGCCTAAACCATCATTCTTATACAAATAAGAACGCGCATTTCCTGTAGCATCTTGACCCGAAGTAAACATGTCTAAGGTTCCGTTATTATCATAATCACCAAACGCCATGTTCGAGAATTTCAAACCTGCTACTGAAGTAGGTGTTTTTACTTCGAATACGCCTTTGTTATTAAGTAAAACTTGGAAGCCAACACCAGCACCACCTGGTTGACCAATCATGGCCACATCTAACCAACCATCGTTGTTTAAATCTACCCATTTGATGTCACCAGTGCGATAGGCTCTATTGGTTAAGTTTAAATCAACAAACGCGCTTCCTGTATTTTGATACACTTTAGTTACGTTTCCGTTGTCACTTTGTCCCATTACGGCTATGTCTAATAAAGCATCATTGTTGTAATCTCCCCAAGCAAATCTAGCATTTTGTAATCCTGGAATTGCATTCTCAATACTTGCTAATGGATCCTTTGGTGAGAATACTTTTTCTGCAAAATCAGAAGCTTGTCCTTCTTTGTTAACCATTTGAACCTTCACATAATAAGGTTTCTTGCTAGACAAGTTAACATCATTGAAAGTCAATGAATCTGGATAATTTCTTGCATACACCCTATCTAATACAATAGGTATGGCTGCATTACCTTGTCTATAGTTATATGAATTGTTAATTCTAGCTGATTTATAAGTATCTAATGTGTCCACTTTTACGTTCGCAAAAATATAAGGATCAATAGCATCTTTAGAAGGCGTCCATTTAATTTTTACATTGTACCCATCGTTGGATACTTTAATATCACTGGTAGAAATTTTAGCAGGTGCTGTTCTAACCTGATCACCAGTTTCTTGTATCCATGCTCTAACAATAAAATTATTGGTATTATAGTTAATACTACCATCAGATTCTGGCTTCATCTCCATCCACATTAAATCCTTAGTGCCATCTCTATTTAAATCAATCATTCTTAAATTAAAGCTAGTCCATCCTGCATTGGACTTGAACGGTGATGGACCTATAACTTTCTTATCAAAACTACCACGATGATTGTTTAAATAAGAAATAAAATTACTTGAATTGTCTTGCGTAACAACATCAGGATACCCGTCACTATTTATATCACCAATAGCAAGTTTACCATCATTTAAAACTCCATTCACTTGCATGTCTGCACTAGTACCACTAAATGATTTATCAAAGTCATACACTTTATAATTACCACCGCCAGCTCTTGTTAAAACTTGAACTTTACGGCTATTGTTAAAATCACCAAAATAGACACTAGCATTCCAGTCTACATTAATACCGGTAATATACAAATAGAATTTGCCATCTTTTTTATTAGATACAAACGCCACCATTGGATTACCATTGGTTTGTGACAAACCAATAGACCATGGATTATTGGTCATGGCGAAAATATCTGGTATACCATCATTGTTAATGTCCACAAATTTAATAATACGTAAGTTGGCACTAATATTTTGCATGCTTGTATTTTGAACATTCATAGCAGGATTAGGTTCCCATTTCACTTGACTCAAACTTACAATAAGCTCATCCTTGCCATCAAAATTTCCATCCATTACCTCTACAGCAGATTCAATATTTTGACCCACATTAGTTTGTCCATCATAATATTGGAAAGTTTTTTGATCCCATTTGTAAACTAAATTGGTTGTTTGGTTCCAAGAATTAATATTTGGATTATAGAAATTAGCCTTAGGATTGATTGTATCCAATGTGAAATTCAAATTGTTATTGGTCAAATAGGCAATACGAACATTCTGATTCAAATTGTTGCTGTTTTTATAAATGCCCACTAAATCGAACTCATCATCTCCATTTACATTCATAGCACCAATCAATTGCATGTAATCATTCTTGCCTTTAGCCACTAAGACGCTTTTATTTAAGGCAAATTTTATTTTATTTAAACCAGTACCCGCTAATAAATTAATAGCAGTTAAGGAGTCTTCAGTCAATTTCTTTGTACTATCAATTTGTCTAAATCCTTGAGAATATACAATTAATTTTGGTAAAGCAGTTTCTGAGTCAGCAGCCAACTTCACTAAATTTACAGATTGAACCAGAGAACCTTGATTTCTTGAAGCAGATCTAATACCGATAGATGCAGTATCTGCAATAAAGTTTAATCCTGGAACAAATATGGTGTCTTTTGAAGATTTAATATTACTTAAACCAGTCTTTACTGCAGTAGCTCCTGTTCCAATGGTTGCTCTGATAGCATAAAAATATTCTTTAGTTGAAGATGGAAGCACATCTGCAATAGTTGTGCTTGT
>CAMAQL010000049.1 GCA_945860605.1 Chitinophaga pinensis | reverse complement strand
TGCATCATTTGTGCTATTAAAATACCACCACTTGATGGAGGTGCAAAACTAATAATATGGTGTCCTCTATAATCGAATTCAACTGGCTTTCTAAATTGCGGAGTATATTTTTTCAAATCCTCTAAACTAATCAAGCCTTTACTATTTTTCATTTCCTCTACAATCATCGCAGCGGTTTCGCCTTCATAAAATCCTGCTTTACCCTTTTGTTGAATGCGAAGAATAGTGGCTGCTAATTCTGGTTGATACAAAGTGTCTCCAGCTTTCCAATTTTCTTTTCTTGTAAAGGCAGATGCTTGCGCGGTTTGATTGATAAAGTTCTTTCGTTCCGCATTTAAGCTTCTAGCTTCACTTTCTGTGATCACAAATCCACCAGCTGCTAATTCATAAGCTGGTTGTAAGAGTGTTTTCATTGGTAATTTTGCATAAGGATGCGCGCTAAACATGCCCGCTACACTGCCAGGTACACCAGATGCAGATGCGCCTGATCTTGACATGCCCTCTATTGGGTTGCCATTTTCATCTAAATACATATCTCTAGATGCTTTACTTGGGGCTGCCTCACGATAGTCAATGCCCATTAAAACACCATCTTTGTTTCTAGACAATAAAAATCCGCCACCACCAATATTTCCTGCTCCAGGAAAAACCACTGCAAGGGTAAATTGAATCGCTATGGCAGCATCAAATGCATTACCTCCGTCTTTCATGATCGCTGCACCCACCATACTTGCTATTGGATGCGCCGAGGTCACAGCTGCTTTTTGAAAGGCTTGTTCCTTCACTACAGTATATTGATATGGATTGATTTGTGGATGCTGCTTAAAAAATTGCTGTGCATTGCCTGAATTGCTCAACTGAAATAGGGCTATAACAAGGAGGCAAAAGACCTGAAATTTCTGTTTCATAGGAGGTAGATTGAACCGTTAAATTACTTAATTATTTAGGTATCAACAACTCATGAGTGGGGTTGTGTAAAACTATCTACCATTGCTGCCTTTTACCACCCCTAAAATGACTATTTTTAAGCTCTATTAATATCTATTTTATGCAACAAAAATCTGTGTTTAAATCCATTTTGTGGGTAAGTTTATTGATCCTTCCATTTTCATTGTTTGCTCAAGTACTGAGTCCAGAACAATTTTTGGGTTATAAAGTAGGAACACGCTTTACCAGACACCATCAAATTGTCAATTATTTTACAGCTATTGCAGCTGCTAAGTCTGACATGGTAAAATTGATTCCTTATGGCAAGACCAACGAAGGAAGAGATTTGATGGTAGCAGCTATTGGTACCGCAGAAAATATTAAAAATTTAGAGCAAATTAGAAAACACAATCTTGGGCTAGTAGAAGGCACAGTGCAAGACTTAAATCAACCGGGAATCGTATGGTTAAGCTTCAATGTGCATGGCAATGAGCCTGCATCTTCAGAAGCAGCCATGTTGACCTTGTTTGCTTTAGTAGATCCTAATAATAGTGAAACAAAAAATTGGTTAAAAAATACCGTGGTCATGATTGACCCATGTATCAATCCGGATGGTCGAGATAGATATGTGAACTGGTATAACAATGCAGTGGGATCAACATACAATACAGACCCGGCAGCAAGAGAACATATGGAGCCTTGGCCAGCAGGAAGAACCAATCATTATAATTTTGATTTGAACAGAGATTGGGCTTGGCAAACACAATTAGAGACGCAACAAAGAATACCACTTTACCAAAGTTGGTACCCTCAAGTGCATGTAGATTTTCATGAGCAAGGATACAACGCACCTTATTATTTTGCCCCTGCAGCAGAGCCTTTGCATGATGTGTTAACACCATGGCAAAAATCTTTCCAAGATCAAATTGGAAAAAACCATGCAAAATATTTTGACCAAAATAATTGGTTGTTCTTTACGAAAGAAAGATTTGACCTTTTGTATCCATCTTATGGCGATACCTATCCAATGTACAATGGTGCCATTGGGATGACTTATGAGCAAGGAGGAATTAGTGCAGGCTTAGGTGTGGAAGACAATAGTGGTGACACTGTAACATTGGTAGCAAGAGCAACGCATCATTTTACAACAAGTTTATCTACTATAGAAATTAGCTCGGCGAATCAAACAAAGCTGTTGGAGAATTTTAAAAAATATTTTGACAATAGTCGTCAAGGAACAGTCTCTGAATTTAAAACTTTTATTATGACTGCTAAAAATGCGAGTCAATTAGAAGGATTAGCTAGTTTATTAAAAAAGAACAATATTGAATATGGGACTTTGAAAAATGCAGATCTAAAATTTAAAGCATTTGATTATTACACAAAAAAGGAAGGAGATTTTGTCAACGAAGGCTATACATTGGCAGTCAATGCCAATCAAGTGCATAGTGTATTGGCACGCGTTTTATTAGAGCCTATTACACAGGTCAATGATTCAAATACCTATGATATCACTGCATGGGCATTGCCTTATGCATATGGTGTTCATGGATTTGCGACTACGCAACTTATGCCGTTAGAGCCTGGATTTAAAGTCAATGCACCTGCTATTACGACAAGTGCATACGGCTACATTATTCCTTATCATTCTTTTGCAACTGGTAAAGCTTTGGCGCAATTATTAAAAAATAAAGTGAAAGTTCGTTACGCGGAAAAGGCGTTCACCATGAATGGAAGAAATTACGGGATTGGGACATTGATTGTACTAAAAACTAGTAATCAAGAAAATTGGAGTGATGTTACAAAGGCTGTTTGTAGCAAATTAAATATCGAAGCAGTTGCAGTGAACACTGGATATGCAGAGAAAGGTGCCGATTTTGGTTCTCCAGATATTGCAATCATCAATCATGCGCCAAGAGTAGCTATGTTAACTGGTGAATATGTGGCGGCTTTATCTGCAGGAGAAATATGGAACTTCTTTGAGCAACAATTAAACTATCCAATCACACAATTAACCTATACTCAATTAAGCAGAATCAATTTAGACAACTATGATGTGTTGATTGCACCAGATGGGCAGTACCGTGATTTAAATTCAAAATCAACTACAGATAAGCTTCAAGCATTTGTTAGAAAAGGTGGCGTCATCGTTGCCTTAGAAAATGCGGCAAGTACCTTGGCATCCAATGCAGATTGGGGCATTAAAGTAAAAGAGAATGTAAAAGAGGACAAACTAACTGTTCAAAATCTTGTGAAATATGCGGATAGAGAAAAAGAATCTATTAAAAGTTCAATCCCAGGGGCTATTTATAAAACCTATATGGACGAAACACATCCACTGGGATTTGGTACCAACGGCATGTATTTTATTTTGAAACAAGATATGGTCTTATATGAGCCTTCTAGTAGTGCATGGAATGTAGGTAGCTTTAAAAAAGACAGTTATATCACTGGATTTGCAGGTGTAAAAGCTAAGGCTGCATTATCAGAAGGGGTGCTACTAGGGGTAAAACAAATTGGAGCAGGTAAAATTGTGTATATGGCAGATGATCCAATTTTCAGAAATTTCTGGGAAGGCGGAAAATTAATTTTAACCAATGCAGTTTTTTTACACGGCCAATAAATTAATTGAATCTTTCATACTACATGCAGAAGTTTTTATTGCTTTTATTGTCTACGATTTGTTTTGCTACAATAACTTTTGGGCAAAACAATAGTGCAGCTATTTTCACTCAATTAAAACAGATGGAAGTCTTAGGATCTGTCTTGTATATTGCAGCGCATCCCGATGACGAGAACAATGCTTTTTTGCCATACCTCACTAAAGAACGTCGGTATCGCACAGCCTATCTGAGTTTAACAAGAGGGGATGGTGGTCAAAATTTAATTGGGAAAGAGCAGGGCATCGAACTTGGCTTAATTAGGACACAGGAATTATTGGCTGCTAGAATGCAAGATGGTGCTGAGCAATATTTTTCAACCGCTTATGAATTTGGATATAGTAAATCCGCAAAAGAAGCTTTAGCTATTTGGGATCATCAAAAAGTATTGAGTGATGTAGTATGGGTCATTCGTAAATTCCAACCAGATATTATCATTACAAGATTTCCTGGTGATGCAAGAGCTGGGCATGGTCATCATGCCGCTTCTTCAATCATTGCGCAAGAGGCATATACCGCAGCAGCGGATCCCAACATGTTTCCAGAGCAATTTAAATATGGTGTTCAACCTTGGAAAGCAAAACGCATTTTATGGAACACCTTTAATTTTGGTACAGTCAATACCACCAATGATAGTCAATTGAAGATAGAAGTAGGTGGATACAATCCAACCATTGGCAAAAGCTATGGAGAAATTGGTGCGGAGGCAAGGACGATGCATAAAAGTCAGGGCGAAGGTAGACCAAGAAGAAGAGGCTCTTATTTTGAGTTCTTTCAACACTTAAATGGGGACACTGCTAAAATGGATATCATGGAAGGGGTGGTGACCAATTGGTCAAGACTCAATGCACCAGGTATTCAATCAAAAATTCAACAAATTATTAGCGCGTATAAAATAGATCAACCTGCTTCAATTGTTTCGAGTTTAGTTCAGTTGCATCAAGAGGTTAATACATTACCAGAAAGTCATTGGAAAGCATACCAACTGAATTTAATTCAGTCCACCATTGAATCCGCTTCTGGATTATTGGTAGAAGCCACCACCACTAGGCAACAGGTAGTTCCTGAATCAGACCTCACGATACAGGTATTGGTTAATCAAAGATCTAATCTTAATACAAGTTTGAAAAAGATGCAATTATTATCTGATCAAATTGCAATCAAAGATTCATTGCTGAATATAAAATTAGTTAACAATCAGAATCAGCAATTTGCCTATTCGTTTAAAGTACCTACTTCACAAGTCATCTCACAACCTTATTGGTTGGTCAACCCAAAAACCGAAGGCATGTTTGTGGTTAAAGATCAAACCATGGTTGGTAAAGCAGAAAACGATCCTCCATTTTCAATTTTGTTAAATTACATGATCGAAGGACAATTGTTTCAAAAGCAATATCCTGTTCAGTACAAATATGTTGACCTTACAAAAGGAGATGTGTATCAGCCAATTGTTGTTTTGCCTAAAAAAGAAGTAGCACCGGTTAAAGCGGTGGTTTTAATGCCTACAACTAGCAGTTCAGCATTGCCTAAATTTGAGGAAGGGATTTTTCACAAAACCATACAATACGACCATATACCTGCGCAAACTTATTTTCAAGAAGCAAGTATTCAGGTGGTGAAAGTAGATATTAAAAAACAAGGGAAAAAAGTAGGGTATATTGATGGAGCGGGGGATGCTATACCCGAAGCATTGGAACAATTAGGCTATGAAGTAGTTCAACTGAAAGAGTCAGATTTAGCACCTGCCCATTTAAAGGGTTTAGATGCGATTGTGGTTGGTATTCGCGCATTTAATATGTATGCATACTTATCCGATAAGCAAGCTGTATTGAACGAGTATATGGCAAATGGAGGCAATTTGATTGTACAATACCTTAAAAGCAATCAAGTAGGCACTCAGAATATTAAAGTGGGACCTTATCCATTAACTGTGAACTCGGGCAAAAGAGTAACCGAAGAAAATGCCAAAGTCAGTTTTGTATTACCAAATCATCCCGTGCTCAATTTTCCTAATTCAATTAGCGCGCAAGATTTTAATAATTGGGTTCAAGAAAGAAGCACCTATCAGGCCGAAAATATAGATGCGCGTTTTCAAACTCCATTACAAATGAATGATACGGGTGAAGTACCAAGCCAGGGTAGTTTATTGATTGCACCATTTGGTAAAGGTAATTTTGCCTATGTAAGTTTGGCTTTGTTCCGACAATTGCCAGCGGGGAATCCAGGAGCATATAAATTATTTGCCAACTTATTATCGCTTCCAAAAAATCAATAGACCATGAAACAACGCAGAAGAATCAGCTTTTTTATGCTGCTGGTCATTGGACTAGGGATTGGTTGGATGCTCAAGAATGTAAAAATTGGGTTGATCATTGGTATTGTGATGGGCCTACTCCTCACTAGCTTTGTGAATCCATCCAAAACGCGTAGCAAGGGCAAAAGCAATCAATCCTAATCCTGTTACAATCAATCCACTTAGCATCATCTTAGGTCCTGTGGAGTAAAATATTGCTGCCCAAATAAGGATGGCGATAAACAATGGGATAGGGAAGAAGGGCATTTTCCATGGGAAAAATCCGCTGCCTTTTCTTTTATATAAAATCAATAAACCAATGGCTTGACCAATAAATTGAATCATGATACGCATGGCAAGTATGCCGTCAATCACTTCCTTTAATCTAAATAGTAAGCTAAACACAAATGCAATTGCACCCAATACCAATAAGGAACGATGCGGAAAATGCAATCTAGGATGTAGTTTGGCGAAGAAGGCGAAAAAAGATTTATCCTGTGCTGCAGCAAATGGAATCCTGCTATAACCAAGGGTGGCCGAAAAAACAGAAGCAAAAGCCACCATTAAAATAAGAATTGTGGCAATGGCACCAGCATTTTGTCCGTATAATGTTTTGATATAATCACTCACTACAAATTTACTATTCACAATAGTTTCAAAGGGTAAAACACTTGCTACACTTACATTCATTGCTAAGTATAAAATAGAAATTCCTGTGATAGAAATAAACATACTTCTTGGAATATTCTTCGTTGGATTTTTAATCTCCGCGCCTAAATGACAAACATTGTAGTAGCCTAGATAACTATACACGGTTTTGACACTTGCAAAACCAAGGGCAGCAACCAGTCCGTATTCTATTTTAAGACCATCATTGATATGCAGTATCGGCTCCATAAAGTTACCATGTGCAATACCTCCAAAAATGATCCACAAAAGGGTGGTGATCACACCCACCCATAATAGTACTGATATCCTACCAATAGATTCGATATTTCGATAGAGTAAACTAATCACTAAAATGACCACAGCACCACTCACTAATTTCTCTTGTATAAAACTTAAATGAAAAAAATAATTCGCATATTGTGAAAAACCAATGGCAGCAGATGCAATCACCAATGGGGCTTGAATCATTGTTTGCCATACAAATAAGAAGCTCATTAATTTCCCCCATTTACCTCCATAACCTTCCTTTAAAAAATGAAAACTTCCACCTGCTTTTGGCAATGCTGCTCCAAGTTGGCTCCAAACCATCGCGTCAACATAGGATAAAATAGCGCCAGCAACCCATGCATATAAAAAATAGGGGCCACCCATGATCTGAGCCACCACACTCAATACTACAAAGGGACCAATGCCAACCATATCAATCATATTGATGGCAGTTGCATGTAAAAGACTTAATTTGCGATCTAATTTAGGATTCATCTTAGCAACAAGATAATAAAAAAAATGCTACAATATGATTGATTCATTCAAACAAGTAAGCTGGGCCAATACGGCTTCTATTTATGAAGTGAATATTCGACAATACACAGCGGAAGGTACATTTAAAGCATTTGAAAAACACCTTCCAAGAATTAAAGATATGGGGATTGATATTATATGGTTGATGCCCATTACGCCCATTAGCCAACTGCATAAAAAAGGAAGTTTAGGCAGTTATTATGCTTGCAGCAGTTTTACAAAAATTAATCCTGAATTTGGCACTGAAGCTGATTTCAAAGACTTGGTAGACGCTGCTCAAAAATTGGGCATGAAAGTAATTATTGATTGGGTGGCCAACCATACCGGTAGTCAGCATGAATGGATGCAAGAAAATCCTAGTTGGTTTGCTCAAGATGCATCGGGTAATTTTACTGAACGCAATGGATGGGATGATGTAGTTGATTTAAATTTCGATAATGCATGGATGCGTATTGCCCTCATTGATGCAATGGAATATTGGGTGCGTCAATTTAATATTGATGGTTTTAGGTGTGATATGGCGCATTTAGTGCCATTGGATTTTTGGGTAGCAGCCAGGACGAAATTGCAAGATTCAAAAAACCTTTATTGGCTAGCAGAATGTGAAGACTTGGCTTATCACCAAGTATTTGATACCAGCTATGCATGGTCTTGGATGCATGCATCCCAAAAACTGGGGAAGGGGGAGGATGGATTGCATGAGGTTTATACTATTTTACATCAATATGCAGCCTATCCAAAAAGGGCTTTCAAATTATTTTTTACTTCAAACCATGACGAGAATAGTTGGAATGGAACAGAATACGAGAAGTATGGCATTGCTGCAAAAGCTTGGGCCGTATTTACGCTTACTTGGAATGGCCAACCATTAATTTATAGTGGACAAGAATTACCCAATCATAAAAGGCTTGCATTTTTTGATAAGGATCAAATTCAATGGACATCCGAAACGCCATTACTGCATGAATTTTATAAAACCTTGTTGACAGCAAGAAAACAATTCCCGGTCTTAGCTTCTGGCAGCATATTTAATTTACCAACAGATAATGCGGTCATGGCCTATCTAAAACAAGATCAAGGGCAAACGGCGTTGGTGATTTTAAATTTGTCTGCAGAAAGGCAACAGGTGCATGTAGTAAATGAAGCATTCACTGGAAAGTTTACCAATCTATTTTCGGGACTTAGTTTTGAATTCAATGGCGATAGTCAATTTGAATTGATGCCTGGAGAATATATCCTGTACCTGAAAGAAAGCGTTTAATAATTTAAAATAAATCTACCCACGTTTTGCTTGTTGGTAGCTAATGAACTCCATCATTTCGGTTAAACTGAAACTACTTAAATTTTGTGCTGCACTGAGTCCTGCTTTTTGTGCTACTAAAACACCATAGGCACAATCTTCAAATCCATCAATGGCATGCGCATCTGGGTTAATGGAAATCAACACATCTTCTTGCAGTGCTTGACCAATATAACGCCAGTCCATATCCAATCTTCTTGGATGTGCATTTAATTCAATCACGACATCATTCGCTGCACAGGCCTTAATGATGACCTCGTGATTAATGGGATACCCTTTTCGACTTAACAACAAACGACCTGTAGCGTGCCCTAAAATGCTTGTATAAGGATTTTCAATGGCATTCATCAATCGCATCATCGCTTTTTCTTCGGTCATTTTTAAATTTGAATGCACTGAAGCAATGACTAAATCAAATAATGCTAAAATTTCATCTGGGTAGTCTAGACTGCCATCATTTAAAATATCAGATTCTATACTTTTGAAAATGACAAAAGGAGCTAATTTTTTATTCAACGCATCAATCTCTTTATGCTGCGCTCTAATTCGATCTTCTTGCAAACCATTGGCATAAAAGGCAGATTTTGAGTGGTCACTAATCACTAAGTATTCTAATCCCTTTTCTTTTGCAGCAACTGCCATTTGTTCAATGGTATGTAAGCCATCACTCCAAGTGCTATGGGAATGGATAATACCTTTAATATCTGAACTTTGAATGGTTGGACTTAATCCTTTTGTTTTTGCACGCTCAATGATAGATGGACTCTCTCTTTGTGCTGATGGAATAAATGGAATTTGTACTTGTTCAAAAATGGCTGATTCGGATTCAAATGCTTTTGTCGCATCAAAATTTGGTAGGGCCTGCCATGCTTGCCAAAATTCAGGGCTACAGGCAAGTGTAAAATCTTGGATAAAAAATTGAGATTCAGTAACCATATGCCATCTCAATTCAAATTGATCTGGCCCCTTGCAACTTAAATAATCATTTGTAGCATCAAGTGTAAATCCTTTTAATGCTAACCAATCTGATAGTATCGTTTGAGAAGTAGTGGTTACTATATCTAAAAAATCTAAGGTTTCCATCTGCCTTTTATAATGGCCAGACACCTGATGCTGGTCTTTTGGAAACTGAATAGACAAAGCATTTTCAATTTGGGCTACAATGTCTTGTACTTGTTGATATAAGAAACTGCCTTGGTTTTGTAAGTAATAGTTCAACGCATCTTGAATACTCTGTTGGGTCTTTGCGCCAAAGCCTTTGTAGTTGATGAGTCTATTTTCCTCGCAGGCATATAATAGTTCTCCAATACTTTCAATGCCTAATTCTTTCCAAATAGTAATGATCTTTTTTGGACCTAAGCCTTTGATTTTTAGCATCTCTAAAATGCCAGCCGGGGTCTTTTCAATATAGTCCTCTAGGATTTGTAGCTTTTTTGTGGCCAATAAATCCACAATTTTTTGTGCCAATGCATCTCCAATACCTCTAATTCCTGCAATTTGAACCGGTGTCATGGCTTCCAAAGGGTCATTCAACCGGTCTAGGGTATATGCTGCGTTACTGTATGATTTTATTTTGAAAGCATTTTCACCATGGATGTCCAT
>CAMAQL010000048.1 GCA_945860605.1 Chitinophaga pinensis | reverse complement strand
AGGATGGATGTGGGTGAGCTTATAGATATCACCAATGGGCAAGGCGGATTATTTCATGCAAGCATTCAAGTAGCACATAAAAAAAATGCTGTTGTCACTATTACAAAGTCCATTCAAAATGAACGTCCCCAACAAAAAATACATCTAGGTATTTCTTTATTAAAAAATGCTGTGCGCTTGGAATGGCTTTTTGAAAAAGCAACAGAAATGGGCATTACAAATATTACACCATTGGTTTGTGAACGCACCATTCACGAACGTTTTAAGACAGAAAGAATGCAACAAATCATTCAATCTGCCATGATTCAAAGCCAACAAACATGGTTGCCCATATTGTCTGAGCCAACGCCCTATCAAGCTTTTCTAACGCAGGCCACTACTGTTCAAAAACTCATTGCGCATTGCGAGCCCTTGAACAAAACTTCTATTAAATTGATTGAAGCTAGTGAGGACCTAGTACTTTTAATTGGACCCGAAGGTGATTTTGCTCCTTCAGAAATTGAAGCAGCCATTGCCAAGGATTTCACGCCCATTGATCTTGGCCCTACCCGCCTCAGAACCGAGACTGCTGGTATTTTTGCGCTGAGTGTCTTAAAAAATTTCTAATTTACAGCTATGAAAGTGTTTGAAGTCAATACATCCGAATTAGATCATTCCTTTTTGGTCATCAATGCCGTTGTCAACAAGGATAACCCAAACTATATTAGACCATTGGACAAGGAAGTGCTAGCCACTTTTGATCCATCAAAGAATAAATTATTCAAAGATGGCGCTGCAAAAAGATGGATCATTCAGGACGAAGCAGGTAAAACACTTGGCCGTATTGCAGCATTTCATTACGCTAAATATAAAAATAAAGGCACCGATTTTCCAACTGGTTGTATCGGATATTTTGATGCAGTAGATGATCAAATGGTAGCGAATCTATTATTTGATACGGCAAAAGCATGGTTAATTTCAGAGGGTATGGAAGCCATGGATGGACCAGTTAATTTTGGCGATCGAGATAAGTGGTGGGGGCTGATGGTAGAAGGCTATGACAGGGAACCTATGTATGGTATGTCTTTTAACCCATCTTACTACGAAACTTTATTCGCCAATTATGGATTCGAAAATTTCTATAACCAATATTATTATCGCAAACCACTATCCGTTGATTTGCCAGAGCGGTTCAAAGAGCGCTACGAAAAATTCATAACAAAGCAAGACTACAGCGTTCAACATTTACATAAAAAAAATTTGGATAAATATGCCAATGACTTTGTGCATATTTACAATTCGGCATGGGCGCAACATGGAGAAGCAAAAGCCATCACGAAGGATCAAATCATGCAACTTTTTAAAACCCTTAGCCCTGTGATGGATGAGCGCATGATTCGATTTGCTTATTACAAGGAAGATCCCATTGCCATGTTCATTAATATCCCAGATGTGAATCAATACTTTAAGCACTTTGATGGACAATTAGGGTGGAAGCAGAAATTACATTTGGGGTGGATGAAGTTTAGGAAAACAAATACAAGATTAACAGGATTAGCATTCGGGGTGGTGCCAAAATTTCAATCTCTAGGAATAGATAGCTTTTTAATCTATTCAACTTCTTTGTTGCTGCATGAGCTCAAAATTTACGATGAATATGAAATGGGATGGGCCGCAGATTGGAATCCCAAAATGGTCAATATCTACAAAAGTCTTGGCGCCGATCCAAGCAGACATATGGTGACATTGAGGTATATTTTTGACACCCAAAAACACCCTTTTGAACGTCATCCCGTAATGGAATATAAGAGTCCAAGTCAAGCCAGTTAAGGATTTCATAAATAGGGGATAAGATTTGCGCCCTAGCTCAGAAAATTACCTTTTGATGCATTATATTGCAGCTCAAGTATGGAGAATTTTATCGTATCAGCAAGAAAGTATCGTCCTCAAAACTTTAATACCGTTGTGGGCCAGGCGCATATCACGACTACATTAAAGAATGCGATCTTAAACCAACATCTAGCACATGCATTTTTGTTTTGTGGACCAAGAGGTGTAGGTAAAACAACTTGTGCGCGTATCCTTGCCAAAACAATCAATTGTACCCAAATCACAAAGGAAGGCGAAGCTTGTAACCAATGTGAAAGTTGTGTGTCTTTTGAAAAAGGGGCAAGCTTAAATATCCATGAATTAGACGCAGCGAGTAATAACTCTGTAGATGATATAAGAGCACTAGTTGAACAGGTTCGTTTTGCACCACAGGCTGGAAAATACAAAGTGTACATTGTGGATGAGGTCCACATGCTAAGCGCCAATGCCTTTAATGCATTTCTAAAAACATTAGAAGAGCCCCCACCCTATGCTATTTTTATTTTAGCGACTACCGAAAAACATAAAATTCTTCCCACCATTTTAAGTCGATGTCAAATTTTTGACTTCAAAAGAATTGTACCAGAAGATACCGTAAAACACTTAGAGGAAATTGTAGCAAAAGAAAATATTAAGGCCGAAAGAAATGCGCTTCAACTGATTGCTCAAAAAAGTGAAGGCTGTATGAGGGATGCATTGAGCATTCTTGATAAAATTGTTAGCTTCTCAAACGGGGCATTGACTTATGATAATACTTTAGAACACTTAAACATTTTAGACGAGGGTTATTTCTTTAAATTACTAACCCACCTTACAGAGGAAGACCTCACAAGTGCTATGTTATTGTATGACGAGATCAACCAAAAAGGTTTCGAAGGGGATACTGTATTGTATGGCATGGCTGCATTTATTAGAAATATCCTTGTTTGTAAAGACAAAGCCAGCGCGCATTTACTTGAATCTATCGAAGGATGGAGAGACCAATACCTAGCTGCTGCCGAAAAAATAAGCACCCCTTATTTAGTGAGCGCATTGAATATTTTAAATGAAGCCGAGATCCAATTTAAAATGGCCCGTAACAAAAGATTGCATGTAGAATTGGCCTTAATTAAACTCAATTTTTTACAACAAGCAATTGAATTAAGTATGGAAGACGGCCAGCTAGTAAAAAAAAAACTAGTTGATACGCATTACCCAATTCGTACCAAAAAGATCATTCCTTTAAGTAATATAGTTGTGAATGCGGAGGCCAAGTTAGTCATTGAGACAGCAACACCAGTAACGAACCCAATTTCCACTCCAATAGTTCCTGCTAAAAAAGTGATTACCCCTGCAGTTCAAGACAACACTGTAGTTGAACCAATTATATCGACTAGCACTCCTGCAAACAATTCCACTAGTCATTCAGCCCCGACTAATGCTGGCAACAAGAAAAGTTTATTGGCCGTATTGCAACAGAAGTATGGCAATGATTATAATATTGAAGAAGTAAAAGAAGCGATTTCTCTAAACATAGAGACCTTACAATTGTGCTGGAACGAGTACGCCATTAAAATAGAAAAAGACCTGAAACACTCGGTGGCAGGCACTTTTAGAATTGCCACACTTCAAATAGAAGACCCTACCCATTTTACCATTACTGTACCAGCTTTGACTGCTCAAAAATTTGTAGAACAAGAGCGAATGACTTTAATGGAAACCATTTGGGAGCGTTTTCAAAACAGGGCTATCCAATTTAGTATTTTGGTAGATGCAGGCGAAAAGGAAGATGTGCCATTGCATTTGAAACTCAATAGCAAACAAAAATTCGATCATATTGCAAAGCAATATCCTTTAGTGCAACAGCTGAAAGAACGCTTAAATTTAGAAGTGAATTTTTAAATAAATACAAGGCCTTTTACAATTTTGCCTTGACATAACCTTTCTGCTTAAGGTATTGAAATACTTTTTGACGATGGTCTCCTTGAATAATAATTTCTCCTTCTTTGACTGCACCACCTGTCCCACAAAAGTTTTTTAGCGCTTTACCCAATGCTTCAAGGTCCGCATCCGCACCTTCAAAGCCATACACAATGGTAACGGTCTTGCCAGCCCTATGTTTGGTTTCTAGAATCACCCTAAGCGTTTGGTCTGCCGGCTCTAAAGTTGGCTTGATTTCTTCCTCACTAGGTTGTATATAATCCGGATTGGTACTATACACTAAAGGAATGCTTGAAAAACTATTAAAGGTATTTTTTGGCTTCTTACTCATCTTCTTTCTTACTAATCTTTAAGCAACTAGTTCACCCTCATGCTCACAATCAAAAATCCTTTCTTAGTGGACTGAAGCAATAAGGTCATATTGTATTTTTGTTGAGTGGATAATAACTTGCCTGTGAGGTATAAAGTATTACCTAATTTTCTTTCCGCACTTTTTTCAAAACCAACAATATTTTTTTGATTAAAAAAAGCTTGCAAGGTTTCATTGGCTTTTTCTGCATTCAATGGCTTAGCAGCGATTTGATCTAAAATACTAGACTCTACTTGGTTATCCCAAAAAATTTGTAAAGCACTAAAATTGCCTGTTTGCAAATGTTGCACCAATAATTCTGTTTCATTTTGTGCATTCACGCCAATGCTAGAATGCAAAAGGGCTAATACAACTAGTATTTTGGATATTAACTTCATTTTTGTCTATTAAAGTAGGATAAAGTTTGTAATGTGCCTAGTATTTTGAAACTTTGAGGTATAAAAATAAACAAATTATAGGCAACCCTATAAAAAGTTAAAGAATATGTCAAAAAAAGTAATTTTAGTGATCATGGATGGATGGGGATTGGGCCAGGTATCAAAGGCAGACGCAATTCAGCATGCACATGTGCCTTTTGTAAAGAGTCTCTATCAGCAATATCCTAATACTACTTTAGTGACTTGTGGAGAAGAAGTTGGTTTGCCGTACGGACAAATGGGCAATAGTGAAGTAGGCCATTTAAATTTAGGTGCAGGCCGTATTGTGTACCAAGAATTGCAAAGAATTAATGTCGCTATTAAAACAGGAGAATTTGCAAGTCATCCAGCACTCCTTCAGTCTGTTCGTTATGCGAAGGAGCAGAACAAGCCATTACATTTAATTGGCTTAGTAAGTGATGGTGGCGTGCATGCACACACAACACATCTAAAAGCTTTATGTGATTTATGCAAGACAGAAGGATTGACCAATGTATTTATCCATGCATTCACCGATGGTCGTGACACAGATCCAAAAAGTGGACAATGTTATGTAGAAGCACTAGAAACACATTTAAAAAAATCAGTCGGGAAAATCGCTAGCATAAGTGGTAGGTATTATGCCATGGATAGAGATAAGCGTTGGGAGCGCGTTCAATTGGCTTATAATGCCATGGTGAAAGGGACTGGAAGTACTGCTACCAGTGCACTTGAAGCTATTCAAGAGTATTATGCTAAAGACACCACAGACGAATTTATTTTGCCAACGGTGCTTACAGAAAATGGACAGCCTATCGCAACCATTCAAGAAGGAGACGCTGTTATCTGTTTTAATTTTAGAACAGATCGTTGCAGAGAAATTACTGAAGTCTTGACACAAAAAGATTTTCCAGAACTTGGCATGCAAGCATTGAATTTGCATTATACAACAATGACCAAATATGATGAGACATTTAAAAATGTACATATCGTATTTGAAAACGATAATCTAATCAATACATTAGGAGAAGTATTGGCAAAAAATAATAAAAAACAAATTCGAATTGCCGAAACAGAAAAGTATCCCCATGTAACTTTCTTTTTTAGCGGTGGACGCGAGCAACCATTTGAAGGCGAAACAAGAATCATGGCGGCTTCCCCTAAAGTGGCCACCTATGACTTACAACCCGAAATGAGTGCAGCTGAATTAACGGATAAACTCTTACCAGAAATCAATGCGGGCAACCCTGATTTTATTTGTCTTAATTACGCCAATGCAGATATGGTAGGCCATACAGGCGTTTTCAGTGCTGTTGTAAAAGCAGTTGAAACAGTAGACGCATGTGTCCAAAAAGTGGTCACTGCAGGTTTAGAAAATGGGTATACTATTTTCTTAACAGCGGATCATGGCAATGCGGATTATATGATGAACGAAGACGGCAGCCCAAACACAGCCCACTCATTGAATCTAGTCCCTTTCTTTATCATTGATAAAAATTGGAAAGGCGCTATTCAACCAGGCAAACTAGGCGATCTTGCCCCAACTATTTTGCAAATGATGGAATTACCTATTCCAAAAGAGATGACAGGAAAGGTTTTAATTCAATCATAAAATGCTCCCTTAAAAAACACAATGAAAATACATAAAGCTACTTACCTTATATCGAGTCCTAATTACGATCAATGCCTTGTTTTACAAGCGCCTGAATATGCATTCATTGGCCGAAGCAATGTAGGCAAGTCCTCTATCATTAATGCGATTTGTGGCCAAAAAGGATTGGCTAAAACTTCTTCTGCACCTGGAAAAACACAGTTGATCAACCATTTTGAAATCATCAGCAATGAAGTGGTTAAAGGCCGTCCGGAGAAATGGTATATCGTCGATTTGCCTGGTTATGGCTATGCTAAAGTATCCCAAAGTAGCAGACGAAGATGGGAACAAATGATTGAAAATTATTTACGCAAAAGACCCAATTTAAACATGGTCTTTGTATTGATTGATTCTAGACATAGTCCTCAAAAAATTGATATCGAATTCGTTGAACAACTGTTTCAATGGCAGATTCCATATACCCTTATCTTCACTAAATCAGATAAAGAAAAGCCTGGAGTTGTAAAGCGCAATGTAGAAGCGTTTTTTGAGACATTGAAAACAATACTCCCCTATTTACCTGAAGGATTTGTAACCAGTGCAGAGAAAAAATTAGGCACAGAAGAAGTGCTTGATTGTATTGCACGCTACAACCTACTATTCAACGAAGATAAAGCCTCTCATTAATATGAAAATTCTTATCCAATACATTAAGCCATTTAAAGGTTTGGTTTTATTAGCCTTTTTACTTGCAGCCATCAATCAAACTTTTTCTTTATTCGATCCAATGATCTTTGGAAAACTGATTGATGAATTCGCAAAAAATCCATTTTTAGATCCTGCTGGCAACGAACGTACACAAGCCATGTTCTTAAAAGGCGTAGGTAATATGTTATTGTTGTTAGTTGGAACAGCCATGGTGAGTAGGATTGCAAAAGCTTTTCAGGATTATACCGTGAATGTGATTATTCAAAAATTTGGGGCAGCTTTATTTACGGATGGGTTAAAACATTCCATGCAATTACCTTATCAAGCTTTTGAGGATCAAAGAAGCGGGGAAACCTTATCCATTCTGACAAAAGCGCGTGCTGATTGTGAAAAATTCATTAGCTATGTCATCAATGTGGTATTTGGTATTGTAGTAAGTGTGGCATTTGTTTCTATCTATGCCACTCGTTTACACTGGTCTATTGTGCCAATCTATATTGGAGGCGCGAGTATGATTGCATATGTGACCAATTTACTGAGTAAGAAGATTAAAGTCATTCAAAAAAATATCGTAAAAGAAACCACTAGTCTAGCAGGTACCACTACAGAAAGTTTAAGAAATATTGAATTGGTGAAAAGTCTTGGCTTAACAACACAAGAAATCAATAGACTCAATAACAATACTTATAAAATATTAGCGCTTGAATTAAAGAAAGTAAAAAACATCCGCTCCTTAAGTTTTATACAAGGCACGATGGTGAACGCGTTGAGACAAGTGATCACTTTCACATTAATGTGGTTGATTTTTAAGGAAATCTTGACAGTTGGTCAATTGATTTCATTACAATTTTATAGCTTCTTTATTTTTGGACCTTTGCAGGAAATTGGAAGTATTATTTTGAGCTATAGAGAGACCGAAGCGTCTTTAAATAATTTTGAGGCCTTGATGAAAAAGCCCATTGATACGCCACCAGTCAATCCAATTGCGATTGGAGAAATTGAACATTTGGCATTTAAGCAAGTAGGCTTTCAACATCAGACTGCTAATTTTAAAGCCATCGATCAAATTAGTTTTGAAGCCAAAAAAGGGGAAACCATTGCATTTGTTGGTCCATCTGGCGCAGGTAAAAGCACCTTGGTTAAATTACTTGTTGGTTTATATGAACCTCAAGAGGGAGAGATCTTAATGAATGGTGTGCATACTGCACAAATTGACATGAGTGCACTTAGAAATCAAATTAGTTTTGTGACGCAGGATACACAGCTTTTTGCAGGCACTATAAAAGAAAATTTAGCATTCGTTGCACCAGCTGCTACTGAAGAAGATATGCTACTGGCTTTAACCAAAGCGAGCTGTGCCAATATTTTAGACAAAGGTGGCAATGGCTTAGCGACGGTGATTGGCGAAGGAGGATTAAAATTAAGTGGCGGAGAAAAACAAAGACTTTCCATTGCTAGAGCCTTACTTAGACATCCACATTTATTGATTTTTGATGAAGCTACTTCTTCATTAGATAGTTTAACAGAAGAATCCATTACAGATACCATCCGTGATCTATCTAAAGAAAGGGAACAAATCACCATCATGATTGCGCATCGACTGAGCACCATTATCCATGCAACAAGAATTTATGTATTGGAGAAAGGTACTGTGATTGAATCTGGGAACCACCAAAGTTTACTAGAGGAGAAGGGATTGTATTATGCCATGTGGAGACAACAAATTGGAGAACGTAAAGGGCACTTATAAAAGGATTTTTTATTAGCTCTTATTTTTCTTCTCTTTCGAATCTCTTTTTTAAGTAATCCATCACAGAAGGGTCTTCTAATCCTTCCATATCACTTAATTCTAATTCGAGTGCTTTTGTACTCAATCGGATTTCGACCAATGAGATAAAAATGGAGATAGAAAAAGTAATTAAGCTCACAGCAAAAATGAATTTTGCAATGGCTTGATATTGAATAAAGATAAAAAACATCGAAAGCAAGGATAACAGCAATGATGCTACTCCATAAGTTTGCATTCTCTGAATGAGCTTAATTCTATATTTAAGATTCTTGATTTGACGAAAGATCACCAATCGGTTTTCCTGCTGTTGATACTTATCATGCAAAGCCCTAATACGGTTAGACAAAGCTAAAAATCGATTGGTATAGGCCAACATAATCAGACTAATGGCTGGGAATAATAAAGCAGGGATATTCACTGAAAGTTCCATGATATAAAAATAGTAAAAATAAACCGGTATTTTTGCATTGACCATATGGAGAAAGAGCAATTTAAGAAAATACAATCTAGCATCCCGCAGGAACCAGGCATTTATCAATATTTTGATGATAAAGGCAAACTATTGTACGTTGGTAAAGCAAAGCATTTAAGAAATCGAGTGAGCTCCTATTTTCTTTCCAATCAACATAACTTAAAAACCATCGAACTAGTACAGCGTATTGTGGATATCAAGTATACCATTGTTAATTCGGAACATGATGCTTTTATTTTAGAGAACGAGCTCATTAAAAATTATCAGCCTAAATACAATATCAATTTAAAAGACGATAAGACTTACCCATATATTGTTATTAAAAATGAGGCATTCCCTAGAGTATTTTTAACCAGACGAAAGTTTAAAGACGGTTCTACCTATATCGGTCCATTTACACATGTATTTGCTGTTCGAGAATTGATTAACCATATTAAAGAAACCATTCCTTTAAGGACATGCACCTTACCCCTGACTCCAAAAAATATTCAACAAGGCAAATTTAAAGTCTGCCTAGAATACCATTTGGGCAATTGTAAAGGACCTTGTCAAAACTTTCAAACCGAAGCAGACTATGCCTTGTCTATTGATCAAGTAAAGCATTTATTGAAGGGGAATGTAAAGCCATTGGTACAAAACTTAAAAGAGACCATGCAAGCCGAAGCAGCTGCACTTGCTTTTGAAAAAGCCAATGCTACCAAGAAAAAAATAGATGAACTAGAACGTTATCAAACCAAATCAGAAATAATAACAAAGCAGCAAGAAGCGATGGATGTATTTAGCATCGCTATGGAAGAAGATCAAGCTTACGTAAATTACCTATTGTTACAAGAAGGTCGTATTGTGCAAACACATATGTTGCCTTTAAGTACCCCATTGGAAGAATCTAAAGAGACCGTGCTTGCGTTTGCAATTCACTATTTTAGAACCCAACTAGAATCTAAGGCCAAAGAAATTATTGTACCCGTTGAACCTGACGAAAAAGAACAAGGGGTTAAGTATACTGTTCCAAAACTGGGTGAGAAATTGCATTTACTAGCACTCTCTCAAAAAAATGTAGATTATGCATTAAAGGATTGGAAACATCGACAAGCTCTAGTGAGAGTGAATGAGGTTGCGCCAGTGAATGAGGTATTGATAGAGATAAAACAATTGCTTTCCTTGCCTGCAGTACCCAATCATATAGAATGTTTTGATAACTCCAATTTTCAGGGTGCCTACCCTGTTTCTGCGATGGTCTGTTTTAAAAATGGTATACCTAGTAAATCTGATTATCGTAAATTCAATATCA
>CAMAQL010000047.1 GCA_945860605.1 Chitinophaga pinensis | reverse complement strand
TCCATACTTGCTAAATAAATTTGCATAGTAAGGTGGGTTAAAAGACATGCCATACATAGGTTCTCTGTCAAAGCCCTCTACCATGAGCCCCCACCATTTATCTCTATCCCCAAAATTAACTGGTCCATCCATGGCTTCCATGCCCTCTGAAATTAACCAAGCTTTTGCAGTATCAAATAATAAGTTGGCCACTCTTTGATCGTCTACGGCATCAAAATAGCCAACACAACCAGTCGCAAAATCGGTCCCTTTATTTTTATATTTAGGATAATGAAAAGCCGCAATACGGCCAGTGGTATTGCCATTATCGTCTTGAACAATCCATCTTTTTGCGGCGCCGTCTTTGAATAATTTATTCTTTGCTGTATCAAAAGTGGCTTGCACTTCATTATCCAAAGGTCTAATATAGTTTGGGTTGTCCTTGTTGACAATGGCATTGATTTCCAAAAAGGAACGCTCTAATTGGGGTGTATTGACTTCAATCACTTTCATAGCTGTAAATTAGAAATTTTTTAATACACTCAGCGCAAAAATACCAGCAGTCTCTGTTCTGAGTCGGGTAGGGCCAAGGTCAATAGGCGTGAAATCCTTTGCAATGGCTGCTTCAATTTCAGTTGGAGTAAAATCGCCTTCGGGACCAATTAGAAGGACTAGGTCCTCGCTAGGTTCAATGGATTTGATGGAAGTTTTGTTCAAGGGCTCGCAATGTGCAATGAGTTTTTGAACAGCAGTGGACTGTGTAATAAAAGCTTGATAGGGCGTTGGCTCAGACAATATTGGCAACCAAGTTTGTTGGCTTTGAATCATGGCAGATTGAATGATTTGTTGCATCCTTTCTGTCTTAAAACGTTCGTGAATGGTGCGTTCGCAAACCAATGGTGTAATATTTGTAATGCCCATTTCTGTTGCTTTTTCAAAAAGCCATTCCAAGCGCACAGCATTTTTTAATACAGAAATACCTACATGTATTTTTTGTTGGGGACGATTATTTTGAATGGCCTTTGTAATAGTGACAACAGCATTTTTTTTATGTGCTACTTGAATGCTTGCATGAAATAATCCGCCTTGCCCATTGGTGATATCTATAAGCTCACCCACATCCATCCTAAGCACTTGAACACAATGTTTACTAGAGGTTTCACTCAATGTAAATTGCGTCATGCCAGTAGCGATCAATGGTTCGTAAAAATAAGGAACAGACATATATACTGTTTAGAATGGTTGATCATCGTTTGAGTCATCATCAAATTCTCCGCCATTCATTTTACTGCCTTGTATAAAAAAACGACCACCATCTTGTGCATCACCTGCACCTAAATTTTGTGAGAGGGGTTTATAATTATTACTAAGTCCAGGTATTCCTGTATCTCCATCCCATTCTTCAAATTTCTGTACATCTAATCTTGCTCTTAGTTTGATTAAATCCAATGAGCCATTTCTGTGTTTCGCAATCCTGATATGCGTTTCGCCCATGGTAGATTCACCCATCTCGTTACTCATCACTTCGTAGTATTCTGGTCTGTAAATGAACATCACCATATCCGCATCCTGCTCAATCGCACCTGATTCACGTAAATCACTCAACTGCGGCATCTTACTTTCTTTTCTGGTTTCTACCGCACGACTCAACTGGGACAACGCGATGATAGGCACATTCAATTCCTTCGCTAATGCCTTTAAACTTCGAGAGATATTACTAATTTCTTGTTCTCTGTTTGAATTTCTATCACCCGATCCACTCATTAATTGTAAGTAGTCAATGATGATGATTTTAACATCGTGTTTGTTCACCAACCTTCTTGCCTTTGCTCTAAACTCAAAAATATTTAAGGCAGCGGTATCGTCAATATAAATGGGTGCAGACTCGAGTCTGTTGATGCCCTTGGTATGCAATTGTTGGTATTCGTAATCCTCTAATTTACCCCTTGAAATTTTCTCCATTTTAATTTCACTCTCTGCACTTAAAATACGTTGTACTAATTGAGAGGCGCTCATCTCCAAACTAAAAAATCCTACACCCTGAGGTTTTGTAGGATGCAATGCTGCATTGCGTGCTAGGTTCAAGGCGAACGCGGTTTTACCCACTGAAGGACGGGCTGCTAAAATGATTAAATCTGTTGGCTGCCATCCAAAAGTGATTCTATCTAAAGATGCAAATCCACTTGGTACACCAGAGATTTCGTCTTTTTTAGTTCTTAATTCATCAATACGTGTAATTGATTTTGCCAAAGCTTCACCTATGTCAACAAAGTTTTTCTTTAGATAATTATTAGTGATGTTAAACATTTTTGTTTCACTTTCATCTAATAAGTCAAATACATCTGTGCTGTCTTCGTATGAGTTGCTAATAATTTCACCGCTAATTCTGATTAGTTCTCTTTGAATAAATTTCTGTAAAACAATTTTAGAATGCGAGTCAATATTTGCAGTAGAAACAACGACGTTGGTTAATTTAGAGATATAATATGCGCCGCCCACTTGATCCAAATACTCGCGCATTTTTAATTCTTCAACCACAGTTAACATGTCAATTGGCATGTTTTTTTGTTGTAAACTTTGCATCGACTGAAAAATCATTTGATGCGCTTCTACATAAAAACATTCAGGCTTCAATATTTCTGTCACTGTATCAAATGCACTTTTCTCTAAAAGAATCCCACCAAGAATCGCTTCCTCCAACTCTCTTGCTTGCGGTGGAATTTTTCCATACATCATGGCACTCAGGTCTACAGAGCTAGTTTTTTTTCTCGTTGTTGATCTTGTATTGAGGTTAGGTAGGGCCATAATGATACTTGCTTTTCTGACTACGAAAATCCCTTCAAAATTCGGCATCCCGAAATTTAATTATCCAACTTGCTTATTCACAACCCTTTTTAATGGGATGTGCACATTAAAATTACAGTTATTCACGGGTTATTCATAGGTTATGCACGGGTTATTTAAACATAAAATTGTATTTTTGATTCGTACCTTAAAGTAGCATCATGACCATTAGTTATCGCTGGCTGTGTGAATATTTACCAGCTCCCATTCCCAAAGAAGAATTATCTACCATATTGACATCTATAGGCTTAGAAGTTGAATCCTTAAAAATGTATGAAAATTTTAAGGGAGGACTTCAAGGATTAGTAGTTGGAGAAGTGCTTGAATTGGTTCAACATCCAAATGCAGATAAATTAAAATTAACTAAAGTGGATGTAGGTGGAGCGCGAACCTTGCATATTGTTTGCGGGGCATCCAATGTGGCTGTGGGACAAAAAGTGGTAGTGGCTCAAGTAGGCACAACCATCTATCCAAAAGCAGGTGAACCAATCACCATGAAATTGGCTAAGATTAGAGGCGAAGAAAGTGAAGGGATGATTTGCGCAGAAGATGAAATTGGTTTAAGTGAAGACCATGCGGGTATTATGGTTTTAGATCCATCCATTCAGGTTGGAACTCCTGTAGCAACATTATATGATTATGATCAAGATTGGATTTATGAAATAGGCTTGACGCCGAATAGGATGGATGCGATGAGTCATTTTGGTGTCGCAAAAGATGTATGCGCTTATTTGACTTACCATACTAATAAAGCAGAACCAATTAGTCCATTGAATCAAACGCCTACCATCAACGCGGCCATGGCGCCTATGGATGTGGTGATTGAAAATCCAGAAGCCTGCGCAAGGTATAGTGGTATTTTAATTGAAGGTGCAAAAGTGGGCCCCTCTCCAACATGGTTAAAAAATAAATTACAAGCTATTGGCTCGCGTTCCATTAATAATATCGTAGACATCACCAATTATATTTTACATGCCACTGGTCAGCCACTGCATGCCTTTGATGCAGCTGCAATTAAAGGGAAAAAGATTATGGTGAAAAAATGTCCGCAAGATAGCTTGTTCACTACATTAGATGAAAAAGAAAGAAAGTTAACTGCACAGGATTTAATGATTTGTGATACTGAAAAACCTTTATGTATTGCGGGGGTGTTTGGAGGATTACATAGTGGGGTGCGCGCAACAACAACGAGTATTTTTTTAGAAAGTGCCTGGTTTGAAAATGTACATATTCGTAAAACATCGGTACATCATGGTTTAAGAACAGATGCGGCAACGCGTTTTGAAAAAGGAGTAGACATTGCGAATGCCGTTAAAGTTTTAGAAAAAGCAGCAGCAATGATTCAGGAAATTGCAGGGGGCACATGTAGTCCAGTGGTAGATGTGTATCCAAATCCTGCAGAGAAAGTAAAAGTTGCTATGACTTTTGCCTACTTAAAAAAATTAAGTGGCAAGCAATATGCAGCGGATAAAGCAGTTGCCATTTTAACAAGTTTAGGATTTGAATTACTGCATCAAGACGCTGAAAGTATCCAGGTGGCGGTGCCATACAATAAGCCTGACATCAGTATTGCAGCCGATTTGGTGGAAGAAATTTTACGTATCGATGGCTTAGACAATATTGAGATTCCAACTGCTATCACAATTAGTCCTTCGGTAGACTTACTTGATACAAAAGAGCAGTTTAAAAATAAAATCGCCAATTATTTAGTTGGTCGTGGTTACACAGAAATTTTAACCAACTCCATTACCAATAGCAAGTATTTTACAGAAGCTCAGTTAGAGACAACTGTTAAAATGTTGAATAGTTTAAGTGCCGATTTAGATGTCATGCGTCCAACGATGTTGGAAACAGGTTTAGAGTCAATTGCCTACAATAACAATCGAAAAAACGAGTCCATCTCTTTCTTTGAAATGGGCAAAACATATGCTAAGACGGGAGCAGGTAAATATCAGGAGCAAGAAGTTTTAGCCATCTATCTTTCTGGTAAGCAATTGCAAGATAGCTGGAGGACAAAAGGGGTAGCGCAAGATTTCTTTGTGCTAAAAGGAATTGCCTTGGCGCTTTGCGAATTGTTAGGATTGAAAAAAATTAGTTTCAATCCAACTGGGCAAGGACAGTTCGAAGCGATTGCAGGGAAGGTCGTACTTGGAACAATTGAATTAGTAGGCAGTAAAAAATTAGCACAATTTGATATTAAGCAAGGAGTAGGATTTTTAAATTTCGATCTTGCCACATTATTCAATGCATACCAATCTGGTACGGTAAAATACCAGGAGATTTCAAAATATCCTTCTGTCGAAAGAGACTTAGCTTTAGTGCTTGATCAAACAGTGGCTTATTCGGCTATAGAACAGGCGATCAAAACAGTGCAATTAGATGCCTTGAAAGAAACCCGTGTATTTGATATTTTTGAAAGTGATAAATTGGGATTGAATAAAAAGTCAGTCGCAATTAATTTTGTTTTCAATGCCGGCTCAGCCACCTTAACGGATACGGAGATTGACGGGATGATGAAAAAATTAATGGTCGCATTTGAAAAAAATATTCAAGCAGAAATAAGAAAATAAGTACTTTCAAGTCATAAACAAAGTTCCATGTCTGATCTACAGACCGCTTTATTAGGCCTTCAAGAAAAACTGCAAGCTTTGCTAAAGCGTCAACTTGCCTTGGAGAAAGAAAACCATCAACTTAAGGGGACTTTGGATGAGAAGCGACTATTAATTAGTCAACTAGAAAATAAACTCAAGAACGAGCAAGCTGCCTTAATTACTGCTCAAATGCGCCCGGCGCAACAAATGGATCCTGCTGAAAAAGCGGCCATGAACAAGAAAATCGACGATTTTATCAAAGAAATTGATCATTGTATTCAAAACCTGAATCCCTAACCATGTCCGATCAACTCAACGATACACCAGATCACTTGATCCCTGTCAACATATTGATTGCAGATAGGAATTATAGGGTTAAAATTAGTCCTAAGGACGAGGAAGCGGTGCGTAAAACGGCTACCTTGATTAACCAGAAGTTGATGGAGTACAAGGGGCTCTATGCAGGTAGCGACACCCAGGATTATATTTCGATGGTCTTGTTATGGTTTACCACAGAACAACAGCAAAATGGCCAAAAGCTATATGAAATAGATGCAATTCAGGCCCAGATTGACAGCATGTCTGCATCCATTGATAAAGTGCTCGTAAATACCAACTTATAACACATTATTGGGCCTATTCGGACCAATCTTTACATTAATTGTTTATCTTCGTTGCCGAACCTAAGTGGAGAAGTAGGGCGATTTTTTTTAACACAACAAGATTAAACAATGGACCAAACAATATTATTATTGATCATCGGAGGAGCCTCTGGAATAGGAGGGTTACTCATAGGGCGATTTGCTTTCGCCAAGAACACCAAAAAGCAGGTAGAAGACGCAGAAAATCAAGCAGCTAGTATTTTAAAAGAGGCAGAATCAAGGGCAGAGAACATCAAAAAAGAAAAGCAGTTAGAAGCGAAAGAGCGTTTTGTTCAATTGAAGGCTGATCATGATCGTGAATTGCTGGAAAAGAATAAGAAAATCGGTGAAGCTGAAAATAGAATTAAGCAACACGAATTAAGTATCAATCAAAAAGCAGTTGTTTTAGATAAACAAATCAACGACAACGAAGCGATTAAAGAGAAATTAAATCGTGAAATAGATTTAGTGAACATTAAGCGTGGCGAATTAGAGAAGCACCAAGAAGAGCATATCCGTCGTCTCGAAAAAATTGCGAACCTGACAGCAGAAGATGCGAAGCAACAATTGATTGAGAGCTTAAAGAACGAAGCACAATCTCAAGCTTTAGCATTACAACAAGACATTATAGAAGATGCAAAGCAAAAGGCGAATAAAGAAGCTAGAAAAATAATCATTCAATCTATTCAAAGAACTGCTGCCGAAGTCGCAATTGAAAATACGGTTACGGTATTCAATTTAGAGTCTGACGAAATGAAAGGCCAGATCATTGGTAGAGAAGGTCGTAACATACGCGCCATCGAAGCTGCAACAGGCGTTGACTTGATTGTGGATGACACACCTGAGGCAATTTTATTGTCTTCATTTGATCCGTTGAGAAGAGAGATTGCTCGTCTAAGTTTACAAAGATTGGTTGCGGATGGTCGTATCCACCCAGCACGTATCGAGGAAGTGGTAGATAAAACACGTCGTCAATTAGAAGAGCAAATTGCAGAAATTGGAGAACGTACAGTCATTGAATTAGGTATCCATGGTTTACATAAAGAGTTGATTCGTATCATTGGAAAGATGCGTTTCCGTTCTTCTTATGGACAGAACTTATTAATGCACTCACGTGAGACCGCTAATTTATGTGGTATCATGGCTGCTGAATTAGGATTGAATCCTAAGTTGGCAAAACGTGCCGGTTTATTACACGATATTGGTAAAGTGCCAGACGAAGAAACTGAATTAAGCCACGCATTATTAGGGGCTAAATTGGCCGAGAAATATGGTGAAAATCCAGCGGTGGTGAATGCCATTGGTGCCCACCACGATGAAATGGAAATGCAGTATGTGATTTCTCCAATCATCCAGGCTTGTGACGCTATTAGCGGTGCAAGACCAGGTGCGAGACGTGAAATCATGCAACAATATATCCAACGTATCAAGGACTTGGAAAACTTAGCACTTGGTTATCAAGGTGTTGAGAAGGCTTATGCCATCCAAGCTGGACGTGAATTAAGGGTGATTGTAGAAGCAGAGAAGGTGACCGACCAATCATCTGACCAATTGAGCTTTGAAATTGCACAAAAAATACAGACTGAAATGACCTATCCTGGTCAAATTAAAGTAACGGTTATCCGTGAAAAGAGAGCTGTAAACATTGCTAGATAGGCACATAACGAGGAGAGCAGGCCCTAAAAAGCACGGATTTTAATATTTGGATCAAATTATTTGGAGAATAGCATGGGTAACCCTACCTTTGCCCTCCGCAAAAAAAATGAATTATGAGCGTAGCAGTAAACTTCGTACACGAGCAATTAACAGCAAAGAAATCTTATCCAGCGTTCAAAGCTGGTGATAATATTACCGTAAACTACAAGATTGTAGAGGGTGGTAAAGAGCGTATCCAAAGTTTCCGTGGGGATGTAATTAAAACCCAAGGAACTGGAGCAACAGCTACTTTTACCGTTCGTAAAATCTCTGATGGTATAGGTGTGGAGCGTTTGTTCCCTTTCTTATCTCCAAATATTGATGGGATCGTTTTGAACAAGTCAGGTAAGGTACGTCGTGCTAAATTGTACTACTTACGTGATAGAAGCGGTAAGAGTGCTCGTATTAAAGAAAAAAGATTCTAAGCCTAATCGCTTAAATTATACAAAGGTCCTCGAATAGAGGACCTTTTTTTGTGCTATTTACATTACCTTTATCATTCTAAACGATACATTATGGGCAACTTAGGATTTCAAGAATTATTAATTATTGGTGTAGTTATTTTAGTGATGTTTGGAGGAAGAAAAATCCCTGAATTCATGCGTGGGTTAGGTAAAGGCATTCGTGAATTCAATGATGCTAAAAATAACGTGAAAAAAGAAATCGAAGAAGGTATTAAAGAGAAGGACGACAAAGCTTCTTAATCATCGATTTACTGTTTCGCCGACAACACCTGCTATCAAAAATGCCATGGTCAATTATATACCTGAGCAATGACCTATGCACATGTATACACGTACTCCTATGAGACCAATGATTATCTTATATTGCTTATTTTGTTCTGCTGTTCAAATAGCTGCGCAAGACAGCTTGAGTTTTAATAGAATTGGTTTTAGCAGTTTATTCACTGTGCAACAAGTGCCAAATAAAGACAAATCTTTTGTCATCGAAATGCATCCCAAAGCAACCAGCTTTGTGCAATCCTACATCGAAAAAGAAGGTCCTGGTTTGAGAAAAATGAAAACCTGGGCAAAACCCTATTTTAATTTATACGATGAAATTTTAACTGCGAATGGTATTCCTGTAGAGTTAAAATATTTAAGTGTCATTGAGAGTCATTTAAATTCGCAAGTCGTTTCATGGGCGGGTGCAGCAGGTCCATGGCAAATTATGCCTGCAGAAGCAACCCGATTAGGATTGAAATTGCTTCCAAATGATGAGCGAATGGATTATCAAAAAAGCACCCAAGCAGCAGCGACTATTTTAAGAGAATTATACCAACAATTTGGGGATTGGTTATTAGTGGTAGCTGCTTATAATGGAGGTGCAGGAAGACTAAGTAAAGCAATAGAAAAAAAGAAAACAAAAGACTTTTGGGCCTTACAATACGAACTTCCATTGGAGACAAGAAATCATGTAAAGAAATTCATCGCCACACATGCCATATTTGAAGGTGTGTCCATGACCGAGCTAGATAAAGTTCAAAGTGCCGAAAGCGCAACCAATATAAATACAAGTTTAGGATTGGAGAGGATTGCCATTTCAGGAAGGTTCAATGCAAAGACAATAGCAATTTGGCTAAAAATGCCATTGACCTATTTAAAAGAATTGAATCCAAATATGGATCAGCAATTGTCTGCAGGGAAATCATATACACTAGTGCTGCCTAGCAAAGAGGCTAAAATATTTGAGGCCTCTAAAAATCAAATTTTACAGGCCTCAATACAATCTTTATATCTGGACAACGATTAATTAAATAGGATAATCGTTATTTAGAAATCGTCATCAAATTCATCTTTCTCGTCAAATAAATCATCTTCTTCTAGGTTTAAGTCTTCTTCTAATCCAAAATCATCCTCCTCACCTTTCTTTGCTTTACCAGCTTTCTTAGTTGTTTTAGGCATATCAAATTCTGCAAAGTCTGGATCCCAGCTATCACCCTCTTCTTCTGTCTTACCCCAATCATCTGTTTCTTCAAGATCATCGTCTTCATCAAGTGCATCCGCATCATCATCATCGTTTTTCTTTGAAGATGTCTTGCTTGATTTTTCAGCTTTGACTACGCCATTTTTTGGTGTCGCTGTCTTTTTCTCTTTTGTAGATTTTACTGCCATAACTCAATCAAAAATATTTATGTAAATTTCAAATGAAAATTTAATTTTTCAAAAATAATGCGACTTTTTTTATTCCTTTTTTTTGATTATAAATGTACAATTTGATCTCTACCCGGGCCATTCGATACGTACTTCACAGGTACGCCTAAATATTCATTAATAAATTTGATATATGTTTTCATAGTTGCTGGCAATTCCGCATCATTTTTCATTTTGGTGGTATCTACTTCCCAGCCTGCCATCTTTTTCCAGATGGGGATAACTGGAGTCCCAACCAATTGAAAAGGGACATAATCAATCTGCTTTCCTTCCATTTCGTAGGCAATACCCAATTCAAGTTCTTTAAATGAATCTAGTATATCAGCCTTTGTCATGATAATCTGCGTTACACCATTGATCATGCAGGTATATTTTAATGCAACAAGGTCAATCCATCCACATCTTCTTGGACGTCCTGTAGTGGCGCCAAACTCACTTCCAATTTTTCTTAATTCTTCTCCTTTTTCGTCATGCAATTCGGTAGGGAAGGGGCCGCTACCCACTCTTGTACAATAGGCTTT
>CAMAQL010000046.1 GCA_945860605.1 Chitinophaga pinensis | reverse complement strand
AGTGTGCCGTGCAATACGCCATTGTAGACATTCTTGGTGTACATCATCATGGTGAAAACCTCTTTGAAAAAATGTGGTGTATGGGGATCTTTTTCTGTATCACTGTACGCATGATGCATACGGTGTAAAATCGCATAAGCGCGGGCGTTTAAATAAGAACTGCCCTGGGTTACCCAGGTGAAAATATAAAAGTACTTTTCCCAAAAAGGAGTCATCGTAAACATTTTATGTGCCGAATAACGATGTAGGTAGAAAGTCTGCCCAAACAAAGAAAGATACCAATGTAGAATCAAAAAAATCAATACGGCCATTAGAAAATATTTAGGCATGAAGGTAGCCTTCCTAGGCATTATTCTGTGAATCTGTTTAACAAAAAAGAGGACTTTGGCTAGATTAATGACTGATAACTCGAAAAAAATGGAGACTTTTCATTTTGGGTAAAACTTATTCTATTCTTAATGTGGGTGTATTTATAAATGTTCTAAATTGTAAGTACTAAAACGACACATATGGTTTGGCGTAAATTTAGCGGCGAAATAATTTCGATACCAATAGCTGAGCATGTAAAAAAGTGTATCGAGGAAGAAACTGCAAAAAATAATAAACTCAAAGTGTATATAGGCACTGATAGTCAGGTAAAACAATCTGTAACAGAATTTGCCACTGTCATTGTTTTTTTAAGAGAAAAAAATGGCGGATTCATGTTTATTCATAATGAGAAAACGAATCAAACATTGCACATTAAAGAAAGGATGTTACTTGAAGTTTCAAAGAGTGTCGAAATTGCCTATTCTCTTTGTGATTTATTCATTGAACATGATGTGGAAATGGAAGTACACGCAGATATCAATACCAATAGTCAATTTAAAAGCAATGAGGCTTTGAAAGATGCAATGGGGTATATTATGGGGATGGGTTTTGCATTTAAAGCAAAGCCAGACTCCTTTGCAAGTAGTTGTTGCGCAGACAAGGCGTTGAATTAATTATTATACACTACCTGAAAATCTATCTTGACCAAGTTGTCTACTTTTACAAATAATAATCCTGGTCTTTCTACTTTATAGTCTTCTAATAAAACAGGAAGGCTACCGGTAAAAACCGTTCTACGATTACCTTTTTCTTGTTTTACTTTGGTCTCAATCATTCGCTCTACGCCATGAAATTGTAATTTACCTTTTACAAGTAAGCCGTCAGATGTATACTGCACACTATTACTACTAAATATAATTCTTGGATAAGTTAAGCCATCCAACACTTCCATCATATGACTGTCTCTACTAGAAAGACCACTATTAAATGTAGCTACATTCACTACAATTGAAATTTGTTCAATTTCATTTTTTTGTTCGTTCCACTTAGTGGCCACTTTTAAATCCTTACTTACCCCTTCCCAGTTATGTAATTTATGTTTCATCGAATAAGTGACCGATGAAGCAGTCGTTTCAAAACTTGGATTTTGAAAGAACAAGGACACCATGAAAGAAATAAGGATATGTGCTAACATAATCTAAAATTTAATGACCACCATAGCTGCTGCTAAACTAATGAAGCTTGTGTAGGCTGCTGCACGATGATAAGGTTTAAGAGCATAATTATTTTCAATTTGAGACGCCAAAATATTGGTTGCGATCATGCCTGACATATGCGCAATAGCCAACCACTTATGCAATCTAATAGAAGTTAATTTTTTATCTCTTTTAAATGTGGATGGCGGTGTAAATAATCCATTGATAGCAGTAAACCCATAAGATAGATTGATTGCGGTACCTAGTTTTTCATGTGTTTCTTTTAATTGATAGTCGCCTTTGTACAATTGACTTCCAATAATACCTTGTGCTACCATCCCGCCTAATGTAACAAAGCCTCCAATTTGATGCAGTTGTAACATCTTTCTTCTTATCCTTAAATCAATCTTTCTTCTTTCAACTAAATCTTGTGTACTGCCATATCTGTTTTTAAAAATTCCTTTCTCACCCCAAATCAATTGTTGCGTAAAAAGCATTTTTTTGGGAGCAATTAATTGACTATCAATTTTTTCATCCACTAAAAGGGTTTGCAAAAGTGAATCAGTTTGTCCTTGGGCCGTATTTAGTGTACCAATAAAGATGAATAAAAAAAATATCTTTTTCAAAGGTCTATAATTCAAATAGTTATGCATGGGGAAGTATTTTTTGGTTAACTATCTATTAAATTCTACAACAAAAGTACTTTAACCATTGTTATTATGTAAGTTTAATTTAATTTATCATAAAAATTTATTATAATGGAAAGAAAAGATTTCATTGAACAAGTTGGCCTAAGTGCTGCTTCGATCTTGATATTTGGATGCATGCAAGGATGTTCTAAATCAGATAGCCCTGCTCCATCACAACCAACTGGGACTACTAATCCTCCACCAGTTAAAGCAATTGATTTTACTATCAATATTACAAACAATCCTTATACCAGTTTAAATACTGCTGGCGGATTTTATGTAGATAAGACAAATAACATCATCATTGCCAGAACGCTTACCGATGAATTTTTAGCAGTGAGTTCTCTTTGCACCCATCAACAAGTTTTATTAGATTTCCAAGCAAGCAATAATCGTTTTTACTGTTCTGGTCACGGCTCTCTATTTAGTACAACAGGAGCTGTAATCAACGGTCCAGCAGCTGCCCCATTGAAGCAATATAAAACTACACGTACTGGAAACAGCCTTAGGATTTATGAATAAACATCTATATGCCCCTTATTAAAAAAAGCCTGCTATGAAATAAAATAGCAGGCTTTTTTAATGCTTAACAAACTTCGCTTAAAATATAAACTTAGTACTTAAGAAATTAGAATGATGTGAAGAAACGATATCATTGATGATATGCTTGTTCTCCTCGGTTAATTTTGCAGCGACTAAAGACCTAATAGAGAAAGATCTTAGAGCGTCCACTACAGACAAAGTACCTTCTGCACTATCCTTGCGTCCTGTAAATGGAAAACTATCTGGGCCTCTTTGACATTGACAATTGATATTCACCCTACTTACTTGATTTACCAATGGGTCGATCAAACTTGCTAATTCAGATTGATTTTTTGAGAACAAACTAACCTGTTGACCATGTGTTGAATCAATAATATATTGGATAGGCTCTTCAATGTCTTCAAAAGGAATGATTGGAATGATTGGGCCAAACTGCTCTTCGCTATATACTTTCATTTTGTGATTCACCGGAAACAAGATAGCTGGGTAAAAGAATGTTTCCTTGATGGTTCCACCGTTCTCATTCATCACATCTGCACCATGTAGTTTTGCATCCTCTATCAAATCATTTAAATAAGCTGGCTTTCCTGGCTCTGGTAATGGTGTTAAAGTCACTCCTTTTTCCCATGGCAATCCAAATTGTAATTTGGCAACCTGCTCTTTTAATAATTCAATAAATTCTTTAGCGATGGATTTATGAACAAAAATTGTTTTAAGTGCTGTACATCTTTGTCCATTGAATGAAAGTGATCCTAAAACAGTTTCTTGAACAGCTAATTTAATATCCGCATCCTTAGTAACGATGGCTGCGTTTTTAGCATCTAAGCCTAAAATAGCTCTTAGACGGTTTACTTTTGGATGCAATTTTTTTAATTGATTCGCCACTTTACTTGATCCAATAAGTGTAAGTACATTGATTTTACCTGACTCCATTAATGGCGGTATAATGACATTACCTCTTCCATAAATTGTATTTACAACACCTTTAGGGAAACAAGATTTAAATGCTTCTAACATTGGGTAGTGTAATAGCGTACCGTGCTTTGGTGCCTTAAATAATAAAGTATTGCCCATGATAATAGCAGGAATTAAGGTAGTGAAAGTCTCATTCAATGGATAATTGAATGGGCCCATACACAATACAACCCCTAATGGTGATCTTCTTATTTGAGCAACAATGCCCTGTTCAATAGTGAATCTAGATGAATCTCTATCTACATCCTTTAATGCTTCGATGGTAGCATAAATATATTCTACTGTTCTGTCAAATTCTTTTTCAGAGTCTGCATAGGTTTTACCGATCTCCCACATAATCAACTTCACTACAATCTCTTTTTGCGCTAACATCTTTACAACAAACTGTTCTACACAATTAATTCTTTGTGCAACAGACATAGTTGGCCACTCGCCTCTGCCATCGTTATAGGCTTTGCAAGCAGCGTCCAATGCAATCATCGCTTCCTTTTCTGTACATACAGGGTAGGATCCTATCTTAATACGTTGTACACCGTCTGGGGTGGACATACAAATAGGTGAAAATACTTCATGTGTTGGGCCATTCCATGTAACTAACTCACCGTCAGATAGATAGGTCCTTTGATCGATCAATTCTGGCAAGGCAAAAGCTTCAGGTATGGCCTGCTTTTCTATAATTAAGTGGTCCAATTGTTCTTGAAATGTCATGTGGTTGCGTTTAATAATAAATATAACAAAAATTCAAGCTGATTGTTGAATGAATATAAAGCGGGCTAATGGCCTTTATTTATCTCTTTTGTGGTGGATATACCTAAATCTGTATAAGAAGAAGGAAGCGATTGCAAATAAAAAGCCAATTAAAATAATGATATAGTTCATAGGCTTTTCAATCGTCAAAGACATTCTTAGTAAAATAGTTGTGATAATAAAACTTGCATTTCTAAAAATGATGAAAAAAGAGGAATGGAAAGTAAATGAGATGATAAGTAATAATACATCCACAAATATCATGATAGAAAAAAAGTCTTCATAAAATACCGTATTTGGATTCGGATAGTTATCATTAATTCTTAAGGCTTCTAGCATGTCTACAGACCAGTTAAATAAACTTGTAACACTTAAAACTAATAAAACCAATATCATACTCAATGAAACTACTTTCTTGATATTGATGAATTGATTTAACTCTCTAATGACTTCCTTATTATTACTACTGTTATAAATTTTATAATACACAATCGTAAGTCCTAACATGAAAATGGAAGCTACTAAATCGTAGACTAAACTTAAAAAAGCAGGGTTTTGAAAATGAATGGCTTCGCTGGTGTTAAAGTCGGCAATATCGTGAAAAAAACTCCTCAATGTGATGAGTGTAATCACTTCAAACTGCTTACCAATAAACTCTGATATGGAATTTGGTATGATAATAACAAGCAGGAATACTTCATAAAAAAGTATAAAACTAAACGGCGTATAGATGGCCTTTAAATAACTATGCTGAAAATGTTGGAAATAAGTAAAGTTATTACCCAAATAAATGATAGCCAAGTGGAGTATGAACGAAAAGACTGCTGCTCTTAAAAGAAGCAACTCAATTTTTCTTACAACTTTAGGATTAAAGTAGGAGTCAAAGCTGTTACTTGCTATTTGTAAAAACTTGTTCATAGATAATTGTTAATTGTACAGAATTATTAAACAAAATAGTCAACCCAATACTAGATCTACTTATACTGAATTGCTTGCTTAATTAAATATACAAATAATTCATTGATGGTTACCAATAAAATTGCTTGAATAATGCACCATAAATAATGTAGGTATTAGCCTATTGATTCTCAATGAACTAACTAAATGTCATTATTAATTAACAGTTTAGGCTAAACAATTAAGAAGATTGAATGTTATAGTTAAAAATCAATATTATGAAAATCAAAAACTTATTACTAGCGACTTTTGCGGTTGTTGCTAGCACAATCACAGTAAACGCTCAAAAAACAATCGTTGACGTTGCTGTAGGATCAAAAGACCACACAACTTTAGTAGCTGCTGTTAAAGCCGCTGACTTAGTTGCTACTTTACAAAGCGCAGGACCTTTTACAGTTTTCGCACCAGTGAATGCTGCATTTGGTAAACTTCCAGCTGGTACTGTAGAGTACTTACTTAAGCCAGAAAACAAAGCAACTTTAGCTAAAATTTTAACTTACCACGTAGTAGCAGGTAGTTATAATGCTGCTGCTGTTGTGAAAGCAATCACAGATGGTGGTGGTTCATTTACTATAAAGACTGTTAGTGGTGGTAACTTAGTTGCTTCTATTAAAGGTGGTAAAGTAATCTTAACAGACGAGAAAGGTGGTGTTGCTACAGTAGTTGCTACTGACCTAGCTGCAAGCAATGGCTTAATCCACGTTTTGGATGCTGTTGTATTACCTAAATAATTTCAAAAATAAGATCGGGCATTCAAATCGAATGATTAGTTGCTTTGATGTTAAATAGGAGAGATTAAAAAAAGGGTTTACGATCTAATAGTCGTAAACCCTTTTTGTTTAAAAGCAATTCTAAATTTTTGAATTCATTTTTATTGGATCACGCCCAATTCCTTGCCTACTTCTATGAAGGCTTGAATGGCTTGATCCAATTGGGCTCTGGTATGTGCTGCAGAAATTTGTACCCTAATTCTTGCTTGTCCCTTTGCAACAACTGGATAATAAAATCCAATGACGTAAATACCTTTTTCTAATAATTTTTCCGCCATCTTTTGCGACACCACTGCGTCATACAACATGATTGGTACGATTGGATGGGTGCCTGGTTTAATATCAAAACCAGCAGCTGTAATTTTTTCTCTAAAATAAGTGGTGTTTGCTTCTAGGGTATCTCTGAGTTCGGTGGTTTGTGATAATAAATCAAAGACGGCAATAGACGCACCAGTAATAGAAGGCGCCAATGTATTTGAAAATAAATAAGGTCTAGAACGTTGTCTTAATAAATCAATGATTTCTTTTTTACCAGATGTAAATCCTCCAGACGCACCACCCAATGCTTTTCCTAAAGTGCCTGTGATTATATCCACTCTACCCATCACCCCTTTTAATTCATGCACCCCTCTTCCTGTTTTTCCTAAAAATCCGGTGGAATGACATTCGTCCGTCATCACAAGTGCTTCATATTTTTCCGCTAATTCCACAATCTTATCTAACTGTGCAATGGTACCATCCATAGAGAACGCACCATCCGTCACAATGATTTTTTGAACTGCACCTGCTGCAATGGCTTCTTTTAATTTTGCTTCTAAATCCTCCATTGAATTATGCTCGTATCGATACCTCATAGACTTTGTAAGTCTTACACCATCTATGATAGATGCGTGGTTTAAGGAGTCAGAAATAATCGCATCCTTTTCTCCAAAAAGGGGTTCAAATACACCACCATTTGCATCAAACGCAGCAGCATATAAAATAGTATCTTCTGTACCTAAAAAAGCAGAGATTTTTTCTTCTAATGTTTTATGTATGTCCTGTGTGCCGCAAATAAAACGTACAGATGATAATCCAAATCCATGTGTATCAATGGCTGCCTTTGCTGCCTCAATCACTTTTGGATGTGAGGATAAACCTAGATAGTTATTGGCACAAAAATTTAATACATGCTGGCCCCCTTGTATGGTAATTTCTGCTGCTTGTGCAGAAGTAATGATTCTTTCTTTTTTATATAATCCCGCTTCTTTAATCCCTTCTATTTCCTTTGCTAAAAATGGTTGAAATTGATTGTACATATGTTTTATTTAGGCGCGTTGTAATTAAAATATTTTGGCAAGTTATTTACAATAACTTCTGTCATTGCTTTTAAATCAAATGTGGGTTGCCAATTCCAATCCTGTTTTGCAGCACTGTCATCAATGCTATTCGGCCAACTGTCTGCAATTTGCTGTCTAAAATCTGTTTGATAAGCAATTTCAAAATTGGGATAATGGGCTTGCAAACTTTGATGGATTTCCTTTGGTGAAAAACTCATTCCTGCAAGGTTATAACTTGTACGAATTTTTATATTTTCTTTTGGTGCATCCATTAACTGTAACGTTGCATGAATGGCATCATCCATATACATCATTGGCAAATAAGTATGCTCGCTTAAGAAACAAGTAAAGTTTTCTCCTTGCACAGCTTTATGGTAAATGTCTACTGCATAGTCGGTTGTGCCTCCACCTGGTAAAGACTTATAGCCAATTAAACCCGGATACCTTAGACTCCTAACATCTACACCATATTTATTGAAATAATATTCGCACCAATGTTCGCCTGCTAATTTTGAAATGCCATATACCGTATTGGGATCCTTAAATGCTTTTTGTGGGGTTTGGTCTTTGTCTGAATTTGGACCAAAAACAGCAATTGAACTAGGCCAAAATACTTTTTCAACTTGATGCTCCCTGGCCACTTCTAACACATTTAACAGACCACCCATATTCAAATCCCAAGCTTGTACAGGATTTTTTTCGCCTAAAGCAGATAGGATAGCTGCCAAGTGATAGATTTGCGTCACTCCTTCTTTAGCAACAATGGAAGCTAAGCTGGCTTTATCCATTACGTTCAAAGTTTGAAAAGTACAGTAGTCAAACTTATTCTTTACTGACTCCTGAAAATCAGTTGCTATGACTTTATCCTTCCCGTATTGATCCGCCAATGCTTTTGTGAGTTCTGTACCCAACTGTCCCCCTGCTCCTATCACTAAAATCTTAGCCATTAAACTTGTGTTTGTTTGTATTGGTAAAATTAGTTCATTCCCTTAAATAGTCAAACTTAATATGATAAAAATGCAAAGCCGAATGGCCCTATTTAGTTAAATAAGCCCACTAATTTATCTGAAATACGATTGCTAAAATTGGTTGAAATGGTAAACTCAATTGTTTGAGGCCTTAAACTTGATAAAGCCATTTTTGATTGATACACATCATAGCTCAATCCAAATTTATATTTCTTATACATTAAACCAACATATGGTATAATAGCATCTTTTGTTCTATAAAAGCAACCAACATAAAAACGGTCTAAATTTTCTCCATTTGAATTCATTGGAAAACTATATACAGCTCCTGTATAAATAAATTCACTTTCAAATCTATTTTGATAATCGGCATGAAATACAATCGTATTATTTTCCCAAACCCTTTTTTCAAAATTGATTTGTGCTAAAGTTTGATAAGATTGTTGAAATTTTTCTACCGCTTGCTCCAAAGCGCTTCGATTAATGTAGAATAAACTTCCGCCAAATTGAAGAAATGTTTGTTCATTAGATAAGGTATATAATAATCCTACATTAGATGAAAATTTACTTGGAATAGCATTAATGACTTCTAAACTAGTTGAATTGAATAATCTTCCAGAATTAAACTGATCGCCGAATGTAAGTTTTGAAGCATCAATGGTTCTGGTAATTAATGTAGAACTTATGCCCAGTGCAATACTGCTTGTCTTTGGTCCATTTAAAAATAGTCGATTGGCTAAACTAAGTGTAATGGCATTGGTTTGTAAAACACCATCTAACACTTGCTCCGAGACAGCTTGTACACCCAATCCAAAAAGGTTGTTTTTATCATAATTATTTTTCCCAACCAATGCGAAATCAGCGGCTATTCCAATCGTCCTGTATGCACTTCCTACACCTTCATACTGCGTTCTAAACATTGTTTGCACTTTATTATTGACGCCAAAACCAGAGGTAGCAGGATTAAAGAAATTATTTAAATTAAAGTTCTGTGAAGAATATGGCGTTTGCGCAAAAGTATCTTGTGCAAAAGACAGGAGAAAAACCCCAAATATAAAGTGTACAATTTTATTCATTTATCTTAATAAAATAAAGGATCCCGTTTTTGTAATGTGTTCGTCTTTATAAGTAACATAATCAATCAAATAGGTATAGGCATCCATTTCCTGATCAATGCCATTGAATTTACCATCCCAACTATCAGTTAATCTATTTGTTTGGAAAACAATTTTTCCAAATCGATTGAAGATTCTAAAGAAATTAAATGTTTTAAGTCCTGCACCATATTCAATTTTTAAAACATCATTGAGGTTGTCTCTATTAGGTGTAAATGCCTTTGGAATAGCAACAACAATCGTATTTGAAACATCTATGTAATAGATATCATTGATAAAACATTCGGTTACAGGATCTGTTCTTGTTAAAGTATATTCAATGGAACTATTCGCCCTAAACATTGGATTCGGAATAGATGGATTTGAAAGATTAAACGAAGGCGTCCATTTATAATTGATATAGCCAAAATCTGTTTTTTTAGGTGACAATAAAGTGTCCTGGTCTGCAAGCACAAATAGCGTGAATTTAGATGGCGGCAGAGGCGCGACTACTTTAACAGAATCGCCATTTAATTGATATTCATATTTTGGACAATAGTCATTCTTTACAGATAATTTTATTTGATAGCTACCAATTTGGTCATAGGTATGCGACACAGGCTGTGCAAGATTAAAGGTCTTCCCATCTCCAAAGTCCCAATTTAGATAGACATTTTTTTGATCTCTTGCATTTGTATTAATAGCTAGATTGCCTTTGATACAACTAAAAGGATTATAGCTTAAAGTGTAAACCGGAATGTTTAATGCTTTTATAAATACCGAATCTGATTTTAATGAATTACAAAAGCCATCATTTACAATAAGCTTATAAGTGCCATTTTGTGCTGTTGCAAATGTATCAATGGTATTGGTTGAAAATTTTGTGACATCATTTAATATCCAATTGTA
>CAMAQL010000045.1 GCA_945860605.1 Chitinophaga pinensis | reverse complement strand
CATAATCTTCTTCTCTTGTCTTAGACCCAATGGCACCTCGTCCTCCACGTTTTTGCTGACGGTATTCGGTGGCAGATGTTCGCTTGATATACCCTAAATGAGAAATCGTAATCACCACATCTTCTTCCTCGATTAAATCTTCGATACGCATTTCATCCGCCAAGTATTGAATCTCAGATTTACGCTCATCACCAAACTTTTCTTTTACTTCTAACAATTCAGTTTTGATGAGTTCGAAACGTAGATGTTCACTGCCTAATAATTCTTTTAAAGAAGCAATCAATTTCATCAATTGATCAAATTCTTCTTTAATTTTTTCACGCTCCATACCCGTTAAACGTTGCAATCTTAATTCTAAAATTGCTTTCGCTTGAATCTCTGATATACCCCAACCAGCAGTGATCAAAGCTTCTTTAGCAGCCTCAGGGTTAGCTGAATTTCTAATTAATCGAATGACTTCATCCAAATGGTCTAAAGCTATTAAATAGCCTTCTAATATATGCGCTCGCTCTTCAGCTTTTCTTAATTCAAATTTAGCACGACGAATCACCACTTCCATTCTAAAATCAACGAACTCTAAAATCAAATCTTTTAAGTTCAAAATTCTAGGACGACCTTTTACCAATGCCACATTATTGATACCATAACTGGTTTGCAATTCTGTGAATTTAAACAACTGGTTGATGATCACTTGTGCAACAGCATCTTTACGTAATTCAATCACAATACGAGTTCCCTCGCGCTTATTACTTTCATTGTTGACATGTGTAATGCCTTCTACTACTTTATCCACTACCAATTGACCAATACGATCTGTTAAATGATCGCGGTTTACTTGGTAAGGAATTTCATTGATCACAATCATCTCACGACCGTTGGCTTTTGTTTCTACATTGCATTTTCCACGCAACACCACACGACCACGACCTGTCATCAAACCTTGCTTCACGCCTTCCATGCCATAAATCACACCACCTGTAGGAAAATCGGGTGCTTTTACAATGGCAATTAATTCTTCGATCGTGATATCTTTATTGTTGATGTAGGCAATACATCCATCCACTACTTCATTCAAATTATGTGGCAACATATTCGTCGCCATACCCACCGCAATACCAGATGAGCCATTCACTAAAAGCTGTGGAATCCTTGTAGGTAGTACACTTGGCTCGGATAAACTATCATCAAAGTTCAATTGATAATCTACGGTATCTTTTTCCAAATCATCCAACATCGCTTCGGAAATCTTTTGTAAACGAGCTTCCGTATAACGCATCGCTGCCGGTGGATCACCATCTTGGTTACCAAAATTACCCTGTCCATCTACCAATCTATAACGCATTGTCCACTCCTGTGCCATACGCACTAAAGTGTCATAAATAGCGGTGTCACCGTGTGGGTGAAATTTACCCATCACTTCTCCAACAATACGAGCAGATTTTTTATACGCTTTATTGCTGTTGTTTCCTAACTCATGCATCGCAAACAAAACACGACGGTGAACAGGTTTTAAACCGTCACGTACATCGGGCAAAGCACGACCTACAATCACAGACATGGAGTAGTCAATGTAAGAGGTTTTCATTTGCTCTTCAATGTTGACTCTTATCACACGATCATTGTCTTGGGTCTGTTCCAGACCTAAATTTCCACCTAAATTTTCTTCCATATTTTTTGTTTCTTATCGTCTATTTCCTGTGCCCAAAAAGACCTAGGATACGTACGTTTACGAAGATACCTTTTTGACCTCTTTTTTATGCTTAAAATCAGTATTAATTTACACAATTTTATCCACAGTATTTGGTATTTAATACTAACTTTAACACATACATTTATAACCACTTATACATTCAACAATGGGCCAAAAAATCCTCATTATTGGAGCTGGCAAATCTGCCACAGTTTTAATCCAATATTTACAACAAAAAGCGGTTGAAAATGACTGGTATATTGTACTAGCAGACGGAGATGAAGCAACGGCTAAAAATAAGTGGAATAATGCCCCAAATGGAACTGCCCTTGGTATCGATATCAAAAATGAATTAAATCGTCAAAATTTGGTTCAAAAAGCGGATATCGTGGTCTCCATGCTGCCTGCTCACCTACATTTTTTAGTGGCTAAAGATTGCTTGGAATTTGAAAAACCATTGTTCACAGCATCTTATGTAGACGATAATATGCGTTCCATAGCTGCAGCAATTGAATCAAAACAACTTTTATTCCTCTGTGAAATGGGTTTAGACCCCGGAATTGACCATATGAGCGCCATGGCTATCATAGATGAGATTCATGAAAAAGGAGGCAAAATTACTAGCTTTAAATCGCATTGTGGCGGGTTGATTGCACCAGAAAGTGATAACAATCCCTGGCATTATAAGATTAGCTGGAACCCTAGAAATATCATTTTAGCAGGAAAAGCAGGCGCCATTTATTTAGAAAATGGTACTACAGTGACTAAAAATTATCCTGAAATATTTGATCAAGCGCCGATCGTGCAATTACCTGGTATTGGTGATTTGGCCTATTATCCAAATAGAAATTCCTTGTCTTATATTGACACTTACCACTTACATGGTGTCAACAATTTTGTGCGCACTACCCTTCGCTATCCAGCATTTTGCACTGGCTGGAATGCCATAGTACAATTGGATTTAACAAATGAGGCGGAGATTAGTTTACCACCAAATACCAGTGTTAAAGATTGGTTTAATCATCATATTCAACAAAATGGATTAGAGGCAGTCTTAACGAAATTTAATCAAGATGCACAGATCAAGGAGCAACTTGAATTCATTGGCTTGAATGATGCTACAAATATTCCAGCTCAATTTAATTCCAATGCAAGCATCTTACAATGGTTGTTAGAAGATAAATGGAAACTTGCAGAAACAGATAAAGATTTGGTGGTGATGTTACACGAAATTGAATATAGCATTGGTGATCGTCATTTTAAATTAGATAGCAGCATGGTACTAACTGGAAAAGATGCCATCCATACCGCCATGGCTACAACAGTAGGTTTACCATTGGCCATGGGTGTATGCGCCTATTTAAAAGGTGAAATTCAAATGACAGGATTGCATATTCCAATTGATGCAAGAATTTATCAACCCATCTTAAAATGCTTAGCAGAAGAAGGAATTATTTTTGAAGAGACCTTGACAGCTTATTAATTGTATATCAATCTTTTTTATTCAGCATCCCATTCACTTCCCATTCAAAATCTAATTGGCGTTTATCCAAATTGGCTGCGGCTACTTTGACAACCACTTTATCCCCCATATTGAATTTACGACCCGACCTAGAACCCACTAAAGCATAGTCTGCTTCAATCAATCTAAAGTCATCAAATTTAGACAAGCTTGCAATAGATACTAAGCCTTCACATTTATGCTCCACTGTTTCCACAAAGAAACCGAAACTTGCAACTCCGCTAATGATGCCTTCGAAACTATGTCCCAAATAATCACGCATGAATTCGACTTGCTTGTATTTATTGGCAGCACGCTCTGCTTCCATTGCTGCTCTTTCACGCATGCTACAATGAGTACATTTTTCCTCTAATCCTTCGTCATTCATGGCATTGCCCATTAACACACTTTGGACAATTCTATGCACAAGCACATCTGGATACCTGCGTATTGGAGATGTGAAATGACAATAGTGCTCAAAGCCTAGTCCATAGTGGCCAATATTGTTAGTGGTATACACCGCTTTTGCCATGGTACGAATACCCAATTGCTCTAAAACATGTTGCTCAGGTTTGCCTTTTGAAGCCAACATTAAATTGTTAAAACTATGCGCAATATGTTCGGGAGAATCAATGTTAAAGGGATAGCCATGCTTTTTAGCAAATACCACAAATGGATTTAATTTATCTTCGTTAGGTTGATCATGCACACGATAAGGAAAAGGCAAGACTTCTTTCTTTACTTTCACACTACCCATTTTTTCTGCAATCAATTGATTGGCTTTTAACATCAATTCTTCGATCAATTGATGCGAAGCTTTGCTTTCTTTTACAGTGATGCCTATTGGTTTACCATTGGCGTCTAAAGTAAGACGAACTTCCTGTGAAGAGAAATTAATCGCTCCATTTTCAAAACGTTTTTTTCTCAAATTTTGGGTATAGTCATGCAACCATAAAATTTCTTCCTTATGGTCTCCTTCTTTGGTTTCAATGATTATTTGGACGTCCTCATAGGTAAATCGACGATCCGAAAAGATCACTGTTTTACCATACCAAGTATGCACAATCTTTCCTACAGCATCTACTTCAAATGTGGCTGAGAAAGTTAATTTTTCTTCCTTAGGTCTTAATGAACACAATTCATTAGAGATTCTTTCTGGTAGCATTGGATACACCCTATCTGGTAAATACACCGATGTAGCCCTTTCATAAGCCGCTTTATCCACTGCTGTACCTGGTTGCACAAAATGACTTACATCGGCAATATGTACACCAATTTCTATATGTCCATTCTCTAGATGTTGAAAAGAAATGGCATCATCAAAGTCCTTTGCATCCACAGGGTCAATGGTGAATGTCAATACTTTTCGGTAGTCTTTTCTTTTTGCAATTTCATCGGGTGAAATTTTTTCAGATAAAGTTTTAGCAAATGCCAATACTTCACCATCAAATACCAATGGGAAACCAGACTCAGCCACAATCGATTTCATGGCCATATCATTCTCTTTCTCTGGTGTAAATATTTCTAGTACTTCACCTTCTGGTTTTTTATTTGAATTTTCCCATTTGGTCAATTGTACAATCACTTTATCCCCCGTCTTAGCCCCTTTTAATTTATCCATTGGGATATAAATATCTGGCATTGGATGGATGGTATTGGGTAAAAAGAATGCGTGGTGTTGCATGATCTGCATGGTACCTGAAAAAGAAACTTGTTTTCTTTTTACAATCTCCATCACCTTTCCTTCTTTTTTACCAGAGCCCTGTCTTATTTTGGTGATTTTAACACGGACTTCATCTCCTTTAAGTGCGGTATTAAAATCGGTTGGAAAAACTAATATATCTTGCTCTAAACCCTGTACGATTATAAAACCCATACCCGATTTAGCGATGTCTAATACCCCTTTATACGTTGTTGTTAAATGGGTCTGCTTTGTAGTTGTTTTTGACTTCTTCTTGTCTTTTTTACTGTTCATTTGTTTGTTGATGATATTGTGCTACAAAATCAATGACCAATTGATTAAACTCAGTTGCTTGATTAAATAGAAAAAAGGGTTTGATAGGAAGCACATACAATGGAATATCAATTAATTCATTGGAATACTTCACCAATCTAACCGCATCTTTTTCTGTGGTAAGGATGAGCTTACTCTTTGCGTTAATCTGTTCAAATTTATTGCGTATCTCATTTAAATCTTCAATAGAGAAAATATGATGATCGCTGTAACTTAATTGATAATAGGTGTGTGTGTTTTCGTGTATATAATTTTTTAAAGGAATGGGGTTGGCGATACCGCAAACCAACAAGACCTCATCTCGCATGGTCAATTCCCATTGGTCAGATGGGTTGTAAATATGATAAGGCGTTTCATAAGCAATTGCTGTGAAAAATACAGATTGATGTTGCGCTGGATACAACTTTTCCAATACGGCTGCTTTATCATCCTCAGTCATATCCAAAGGACATTTGGTCACAACAATGATATTGGCGCGTTTGGCTGATTTTCTTTCATCCCTTAAATCTCCTGTAGGGAAAAAGAAATCATCACAATACAGGTTATCGTATTCAGTTAAAAGAATACTAAAATGCGCATCAATCTCACGATGCTGAAAAGCATCATCCAATATAATGGTTTGTACATCGGGAATATCTTGAACCAATTGTGGGATGGCTTCTATGCGACGTTCTCCTACTGCCACTGCTACATTTGGAAATTTCAAATGAAACTGCATCGGCTCATCCCCTATTTCTAAAGCAGTGGATTGCTCCCCCGCTAATGCATAGCCTTTGGTTTTTCGTTTATAGCCCCTACTTAATGTAGCTGTTTTATAATCGTTGGAAAGAATGGATAATAAATGCTCTACCATGGGCGACTTTCCTGTACCACCTAAAGAAAGATTGCCAACACAAATAATAGGGAGATTAAAATGAACTGATTTTAAATATTTTTTGGCGTACATCCAATTGCGCAAAGTGACCATCCAGCCATATACAATAGCAAAAGGTAAGAGCAGTACTCTAAAAGATTTTAAAAAAAGATTATTCAAATTCATAAGTATTCCACGGCGTGATACAACTAGATAAAGGTACGTCAAATTCGTTGGTATCAGTGAAATTGTCCATCGGCTCAAAGTAAGAAACACCTATTTTTTGCATCCCTTTACTAGCTTTTGCTAAGTAGCGATCATAGTACCCTTTACCATAGCCAACACGATGACCTTTTTGATCAAACCCTAGTAAAGGGACTAAGATGGTATCAATTATATCGGGAGATACTTGGTTAAAAGGTAAAGGTTCTTGAATACCATATGCATTCAACTGTAAGGTTTCCGTTTCAAAATAAAAATCCATTTGATTTTCTTTGCTATCAACAATTGGATAACAGAACTTAATAAACGGGTACAAGGTCTTGATGTATTTTTCGAATAATAAAGTATTGGGTTCGTTCTTATGCGCTAAAGGATAAAAGCTAGCAAGAATTTCGGTGCTTGACCAATCAATTCGCTGAAATTGAATGAGTAGAAGGTCATCCATCTTCATGCATTCAGTATCATTCAGTGCAGCTCTTTTTTGAGATAATATGTTACGCGCTTCGGCTTTAGTTATATGCATTCAAAAAAACTAAAAATGGTGGCACCATAATTTCTTTGGAAACTATAGCCTTCAAATGTTTTATAGTCATTACGAGGAGTATGCTCCAATATAAAATAGCCCTTAGGACTAATCAATTTCTTTTCGACAATGATTCTAGGCAGGTCGTCAATCGTATTTAAAGCATAAGGTGGGCCTGCAAAAATGATATCATATTGTTGGTTGCAAGTAGCTAAAAATTGAAATACATCCATTTGAATGGTCATTGTGTTTTCAATTTTCAAAAACTCAATATTCTTTTTTATGAAATCAAGCATTGTCTTATCTTTTTCCACAATAGTCAATTGTTCCGCGCCTCTAGATGCTAATTCATAACTAATACAACCAGTACCTCCAAATAAGTCCAACGTGGTAGCTCCATCTATTGCGACTCTATTATGTAAAATATTAAATAGTCCCTCTTTAGCAATATCAGTGGTGGGTCTTGTATGTGGCATATTGGTGGGCGGATGAATCCTTCTGCCTCCATATTTTCCAGAAATAATTCTCATGGGTACAACTTAAAAAATAAAATAGGGCGCGTAATGATCATTAGGATAATCTGCATTTAAGGTAGCTCCAATACCAGCTTCTGGCGCATGTTGCATTTGTGCGCCTGCAAAATAACTTGCCAATTCCTGCATCCAAAGGTCTCTTTCGGCACTATACCCTATTACATTTAAATTTGAATCCTTAGGTTGGATATTTGCTTGAATACAAGCATTCAATACAAGGTATTGATTCTGTTCGTCACTACTCCTATTGAAATAATTTACAAAATGTGGTTTGCCATTTTGCAGGATTAAAACAATAAAATAATCATTAAAAACAGCAACACATACCCCATCCGTATTATTAGAACTAATTAAACTACTTAAATAATTGATCCATTTACCTGTTGGAAAAGAACGGGTTAATAATGTACTTAATGCATCTGGAACACTGTAAACCAATACTTGATCTTGTCCTATTTTTTGTAACTGAATTTCTTCCTCCATTTTTGTACCAACTACCAAACTAAATTCATTATGGTAAAAAGCATCTGCACCAGTCGTCACAGATTTAGTTAATACCGTTCTTTTTGTATTCATCACAAATTGCACCTGTCTATAGAAAGATTGAATCAGTTTTGAATTATTTTGCAAATAACCTAATAGTTGATTCCACCCATTTTGATCTGTGGTGTTTTCAAAATATTCAAAAGCAATATATTCCCCGTTGATATGGTTTTTAACAACAAAACAGATAGACTGTTCGTCCACGATCAAATAAAGATCTTCCACCTTATTATTTGCTGTACTTTCTTGTACGCCGTAAATGCCAATTTTTTTCATAGTCAATTTCTACTGCAATGATACAAAAAAAAGAGGCTATGTATTGATAAAACTAGTTGTAGATTTGCAATTATATGAGTCAACCAGCAGCGACCCCATCCTTACAGGTCAATATTAGTAGTAAACAAATACTGACTATCTCTATCCCTATCGCGTTGGCTATTTTGGTGCCTCAGTTTAACTTTATCATCAACAATATCTTTTTAGGTGCTTTGAGCAAGCAAGCGCTCGCCATTGGAGGCATTACAGGGGTCTATTATTTGATATTTGGGGTTATGGGGCAAGGACTCAATAATGGATTACAAGCCCTTATTTCAAGACGAGCTGGTGAAAACAGAGTGGATGAGATTGGTATCTTGTTTTCTCAGGGCGTCATCATTTCTATATTCTTATCTATCATCGGTATTGGTTTTACCTACTTTATCGCTCCAACAATATTTCATGCTTTATTAATAGATTCAACAAGAGCAGATACCGTGATTGAATTTCTAAAAATTCGTATTTGGGGGATCCCCTTCTTATTTATTTATCAAATGCGCAATGCCTTATTAGTGGGTACCAATCAAAGCAAGTTCTTGATCATTGGAACCGCTACCGAAGCATTGTTCAATATCTTTTTTGATTACAGTTTAATTTTTGGGCATTTTGGTTTTACTGCTATGGGTTTAAATGGCGCTGCCTATGCTTCTATCATTGCAGAGATCATGGGTTTATTGGTAATCTACCTTGTCATACACTATCAAAAGATTGGCGCAAGATTTGATTTATTTAAAAAATTTGTACTCAAATTGGATTATGTAAAACTAATTTTGGTGCAGTCTTCCCCTTTGATCATGCAATACATGATTAGTATTATTAGTTGGGAATTCTTTTACATTTTAATAGAACATAGAGGTGAACAATCCCTTGCTGTGTCTAATGCCATGCGTAATATTTTTGGCTTTTTCGGTTGTTTTACTTGGGCATTTGCGGCGACCACCACCACCATGGTGAGTAATATCATTGGACAAAATATGCAAGACAAAGTCATTGAACTCATTCATAAAATCATGCGATGGAGCTTTGGATTTGCTTTCATTGTAGCCATTATCATCAATGTATTTGCTGCTCAATTTCTTTCCATCTATGGACAAGGTGGGGGCTTTTTAACAGAGGGTATTCCTGTCTTAAGAATTGTTTCTATTGCACTGCTCTTTATGTCCGTATCCACTATATGGTTAAGTGCTGTGACCGGTACAGGTCAATCCAAAGTGACTTTGCTTATTGAATTTGCTGCCATCATCATTTACATTGTCTACAACTATCTAGTGCTTGAATATTACCAACTACCTATTACTTATGGCTGGTTTAGTGAGATCATTTATTGGCTAAGCTTATTACTACCTTCATTCTTCTACATTAGAACAATGCGATGGAAGGATAAAAAAATCTAGCAAAAGCAATCGTATTAATTTCTCTTTCTTTCAAGATCAACTGAAGTTGTCCCTTCAAAATAAGCTACTGACAATTGTTGTTTTGTAATTTTTACATAGACCAATTCAGCAAGAGGATTTGCTGCTAAAATTTGATCTGCAATATTGGATACAATCGTTTCCAATAATGGTGTAGGCAATGCCATGATTTTTTGAATCAATGCATACACCTCTACATAGTCAATGGTATCTTCTAATTTATGGATGGTTTTTGTTGTAGACGTCATTTGAATACGTACATCTACTTTAAATGTATTTCCAATTTTTTTTTCTGCAGGATAAACCCCGTGAAAACCATTGAAAATTAAATCATTTAAATAGATGTGCATAGAAAAATTTTAGCTAATTAATGTCCCTTAGCTGTTAAAAAACGTTCGGCATCTAGCGCCGCCATACAACCACTACCTGCAGCTGTTACCGCTTGACGATAATTTTTATCTTGTACGTCACCTGATGCAAACACCCCTTCAATATTTGTTTTTGTTGTTCCAGGCTCTGTTAAGATATAACCTGTTTCATCCATCTTTAAATAGTCTTTAAAAATACCACTGTTTGGATTGTGTCCAATCGCTACAAAAAACGCACTCACTGGAATCTCTTCCATCGTATTGGTTTTATTATTTTTGATACGCACCCCTTCTACTTTTTTATCACCCAATATTTCGTCTGTTTCTGAATTAAAATGTATAATTATATTTGGCGTATTCATTACTCTATCCTGCATCACTTTACTCGCACGCATCTGTTCCTTTCTTACAATCATATGCACCGTCGTACACATTTTTGATAAGTAATGTGCTTCTTCTGCAGCCGTATCACCCGCACCCACAATGGCCACATCTTTTCCTTTAAAGAAAAATCCATC
>CAMAQL010000044.1 GCA_945860605.1 Chitinophaga pinensis | reverse complement strand
CTCAATGTCTCTTGCAATCATCAATTCTTCGGCAATCGCAGGAATACCTGGAAGTCCAATTTGAGTAGATGTAATGCCTTCATTCATTAAGCCAATGCTACCCATGCTCTTGTCAATTGGCATTTGTATCACCACACCATCAAATGTTTTGACATATTGAAGTGCTTTTAAGAAAAGTAAAGTGGATTGAATAGGGTATAGGCCGTCACTTAAAGCAACAGCACCTGCTTGATGCATATCAATCATCTCTGCTAAATCTTTTCCTTCGATTTTCTTTGATATCGCACCTATTGGTAAAATCTCGATTGGTAAATTTTGTTGTTGTTGAACAATATAATTCACCTGTGTTTTATTATCCATCACAGGCTGTGTATTTGAAACTACAAAAACAGTGGTAAATCCACCGGCTTGAGCAGCTGCTGCACCTGTCATTAAGGTCTCTTTATGTTCAAAACCTGGATCACAAAAATTGGTAAATGGATCTACCCATCCAGTGCTTACAATCGTGCCTGGTAAATCGACAATTTGATCTGCTTTTCCGTCGTAATGATCTTGAATTGAAACTAATACTGCGTCTTGAAGAAGGATATCTTTTACTTGGCCGTTAAATGGCGAATGCTGATCAGCAATTTTGACTTGCCTGAGAAGAATTGTCATCGAGTCAATGAATTTGATGCAATATACTTCGTTTTTACTAATTGATGGGATATTTAGGCCTCAATTAGCATGATTTTAGTTGAATTATCGTATCTGCTAGGGTCTTATTGGACAGATACAAGTCCCTCTATTATGGGTTTATTGAGTTAACTTCGCCCCCATGACTTTTGACCAATTAAATATCAATTCTCCCTTAGCCAGGGCCTTAGAAGATTTAGGATATACCCATCCCACAACCATACAACACCGTGTTTTCCCTGTCGTGATGTCCGGAAGAGATGTTTGTGGTATTGCCCAAACCGGAACGGGTAAAACTTTTGCCTATTTGTTACCTTGCCTTAGGCAATGGAAATTTGATAAAAATAAAGATCCACAAATTTTAATCATTGTGCCAACAAGAGAATTGGTGGTGCAGGTGGTGGAGGCTGTTAAAAAATTAACACCTTATATGAGCGTGATAACTGTGGGTGTATTTGGTGGAGTGAATATCAACACACAGCAAATAGAAGTAGAAAAAGGGGTAGACGTTTTGGTGGCGACTCCAGGAAGATTGTTTGATTTAATCATGAATGGTGCGCTTAAAACAAAATACATTAAGAAGGTAGTCATAGATGAAATGGATGAAATGTTGAATCTAGGATTTAGAAAACAAATCACCAATATTTTAGAACTTGTCCCTGCTAAAAGACAAAATTTATTATTTTCTGCCACCATTACAGAGGATGTAGAAAAATTAATGAATGATTATTTTAATGAACCAGTTAGGGTAGAAGCGGCACCAACAGGTACACCGCTCGAGAACATCATTCAAATAGGGTACGACCTACCCAATTTTAATACCAAAGTTAATTTATTAGAACAGCTTTTAAGTGAAGATGAAAGTATGACCAAGGTGTTGATTTTTGCAGCAACAAAAAGTTTAGCAGATCAATTGTATGATCAATTGATCGAAAAATTTCCTGATATCGTTGGTGTCATTCACTCCAATAAAGAACAAAATTATCGTTTTAATACAGTGAATCAATTTAAAGCAGGTGTCTTTAAATATATTATTGCAACGGATGTAATGGCACGTGGTATTGACGTTGCAGAGGTGACGCATGTGATTAATTTTGACACACCAGATGTACCTGAAAATTATATTCACCGTATTGGACGAACTGGACGTGCAGATAAAAAAGGAATTGCAATCACTTTTATTACAAAAAATGAAGCCAAACAAAAACTAGCAATTGAGACTTTGATGAAGCAACCAATACCAATGGAAGCATTGCCAGCCGATCTCGAAATATCGACTGTATTGACTGAGGATGAAATTCCAAAAGTGAGGATGAAAATCATTCAAATTAAGTTGCCAAAAAAAGAAGATGTTGGCCCAGCTTTTCATGAGAAATCTGAAAAGAATAAAAAAGTGAATGTCCGAAAGAATTACAAAGAGACGATGCAGAAAAAATATGGTAAGCCAAAGACAAGGGGAGCAAAGAAGTAAATCCTTAATTTATTAGTGTAAATAAAAATCGAGGCCACCGTTTATGGGTGGCCTCGAAAAAATCATTAGACAAAAAATAAAATGGCCCTTAAATTTCCTTAAGGGTCGTTTTATTTAAAATCTTTCTAAACCTGAAAAGAAGAAGTTTCCTTCGATAGCTGCGTTCTCATCACTGTCACTTCCGTGAACTGCATTCTCACCAATTGAAGCTGCAAACTTTTTACGGATAGTGCCTTCTTCTGCCTGAGCTGGGTTAGTTGCCCCAATTAAGGTTCTGAAATCTGCAACTGCATTGTCTTTTTCTAAGATGGCAGCTACAATCGGGCCACTGCTCATAAAATCTACTAATTCTTGGTAAAAAGGTCTTTCCTTGTGCACTTCATAAAATGTACCAGCTTGTGCAGGTGATAAGTGAATCCACTTCATTGCTTTTACAGAAAAACCTGCTTTGATGATTTGATCTAATATAGCACCAGTATACCCTTTAGAAGTTGCATCTGGTTTAATCATTGTAAATGTTTTGTTACTCATATCTATTTTTTATTTTGTTTCTAATTGTGGGCGCAAAATTACTGAAAAACATCCGATTTATGTTAAATTTGTGCACTTATGCAATCAATTGAACAATTCTATCCTTTTTTACAACAACCTTTTAAAGCCGTTATCACTGCTCATCAGAAACCTGATGGTGATGCAATGGGTTCTAGCTTAGCTTTATACCATTTTTTAATCCAATTAGGCCACGATGTAACAGTCGTTTCTCCTACCAATTGGGCACCCTTTTTAGATTGGATGCCTGGAACAGACAAAGTAATTGATTATGAGGGTAATAGATCTAAAGCAACAGCATTGGTTCAAGCTGCAGATTACATATTTTGTTTAGATTTCAATATACTTCATCGTACCAAAAACATGGAGTCGGTGATTAGAGACGCAAATGCCATTAAAATATTGGTGGATCACCATCAACAGCCAGATACAGCAAGTTTTGGCTACGGTATTAGTGATGTAAAAATGAGCTCCACCTGTGAAATGATTTATGATTTTATAGTTCAATCAGGCCATAGCAATTTGATTAATATAGATATCGCAACAGCCTTGTATACAGGGTTAATGACAGATACGGGATCATTTAGGTTCCCATCCACCACTGCATCAGTGCATAAAATTGTGGCTCATTTGAAGGAGGTAGGGCTTCAACATTCAAAAATTCACGAATATATATATGACCAGTCCTCAGAAGGTCGATTAAAGTTTATGGGAAATGCTTTTTTAAACAGAATGCATGTTTTCCCTGAATTTAAAACCGCTGTGATGGCTATTCCTAAGACCGATATCTATAAATATGAACTTAAAACAGGGGATACAGAAGGTCTAGTAAACTATCTTTTATCCATTCACGGCATTAAATTTGCCGCTATTGTAATTGATAGGGAAGAGGAAAGAAAGTGGAGTTTTAGGAGCAAAGGTAACTTTGATGTTAATATATTTGCAAGAACACATTTTGAGGGTGGAGGCCATGCAAATGCTGCAGGCGGAAGTTCGAAAAAATCTGTGGACGAAACTTTTCAAGATTTTAAAAACATATTAGAAACATATAAATCTCAATTAACACAATTAAACTAAAATGATCAAATCAACATTAAAATTAGTAGCTGCAATTGTATTGTTTGCAAGTTGTAACAGTTACGAAAAAGCACCTTCAGGCATGATGTATAAAATTACACATGGTGATGGTAATCAGAAAAAATTAGAGCAAGGCCAATTTGTTAAAATTAATATTGAATACAAATTAAAAAGTAAGGATACCACATTGAGTACAACTTTTGGTCTAATACCAGTATATTTCCCAGTTGATACTGCAAGCTTAGGTAAATATACTTTTACTGAAATCTTGATGAAATGTAAGAAAGGTGATAAGGTTGAGTTCTCTTTAAGCCTTGATACACTTGCTAAAATGGGTGTATTGCAATTAAACGACATCTTTAAAACAAAAGATATTGTTTTAGGTAAAGCAGAAATCTTAGATGTATTCACTGATGTTGCAAAAGTAGATGCGGATTACAAATTAGAAACAGAAAAAGAAAAGAAAAGAGAAATTGATGCGATTAAAGCACATTTAGCAAAAAATAAAATCACTGCAGTTGAATCTCCAGAAGGTGTATTTGTAGTATTAAAAGATGCAGGAGATGCTGCTAATAAAATTGATACAACAAAGATTGCTAGTGTTTATTACAAAGGCTACACCATTGCTGGTGAAACTTTTGATACCAATATCAAACCAAATGATTCTACAGCAAAACCATTTGATGTAAATATCGGAACTGGTGGAGTAATTCCAGGTTGGGAAATTGGATTAAAATATTTTGGTAAAGGTGGAAAGGGTACTATATATGTTCCTGCAATGTTGGCTTATGGCCCTCAAGCTAATGGATCTATCAAGCCTTATTCTAACTTAGTTTTCGATCTTGATATTCAAGATGTTACAAAAAAATAAGTTGAAATAACTTTATTCCGATTAAAAAAAAAGGCCAAATTTTATTTGGCCTTTTTTTTATGCATTCATTTTTTCAATCAGTAGAATCACTTCCTTCGCTTCTTTGACATCATGCACCCTTAAGATATTGGCACCGCCTTGTAAACCAATTGTATTCAGCACCGTTGTGCCATTCAATGCAGCATCTGCATCTACCCCTAATGTTTTATAAATACTTGATTTTCTTGAAACACCTAAAAGGATGGGTAAATTCAAGGATTTTAATTCTGCAAGTGATTTAACAAGCGTAAAATTTTCTTCTACCGTTTTACTAAAACCAAAACCTGGATCCATGATCCATTGGGTCAATCCCATTTCCAAAAATTGACTTTTTTTATGCATAAAGTAATCCTTCAAGGTTCCCATGATATTGGTTCTAGCTTCAACCTCATGCATTGAACCTGGGCCTCCTGTTTGATGCATACCAATATAGCCAACCCGATTGGCTACGACCATCGGGATCATCTTAGAATCAAAATTTCCACAACTAATGTCATTGACCAATAATGCACCTGCATCTATTGCTGCTTTTGCTACACCTGCATGGTAGGTATCAATGGAGATAGGTATTTGAGGTAGGGCTGCATGAATTGCTTCTATCATGGGTACCACACGTTCTATTTCAATTGTGGTTGTGATGAGCTCAGCGCCTGGTCTTGTACTTTGACCTCCAATATCAATTATACTAGCACCAAAATTGACCATCTCTATGGCTTTCTGAACACCTAAGTCAATTGCTTCCATTCTGCTCCCTTTAAAAAAAGAATCTGGAGTCGCGTTCAAAATACCCATTACGAGGGGGGTCGTTAAGTCAAGTACCGTATCCTTTAAATGGATTTTAAACATAGTTTTAATTTAAGGGCCTTATTGATTATCTTGCAACAGTTCAAAGATATTAACTAACCGTGTAATTTGCTTTTTTTTCATGAGTCAAACTTCTGCACAATATGATCAAGCAATCGCTTCTTGTAGCGATATTTTTATTAAGAAGACCAAAGATTATGGTACTGCATGGCGTGTGCTAAGAATCATTTCGGTGGTAGACCAGATTTTTATAAAAGCATTGAGAATTAGAACCATTCAAGATAAAGGCTTCCAAAAAGTAGACGACGGTATTCAAGACGAATTTAAAGGCATTATCAATTACGCAGTCATTGGATTGATTCAACTAAAATTAGATGACCCTAAGGTAGAAGACATGCCTGTTGCTCAGGTGCAAGAATTATACCAACAAAATGTTGATTTTGCTAAATCTACCATGCTAGATAAAAACCATGATTATGGTGAAGCCTGGCGTGATATGAGTCAAGAAAGCTATGCAGATTTGATCTTGGTAAAACTATTGCGTATTCGACAAATTTTAACCAATGATGGTAAGACTTTGATTAGCGAAGGGATAGATGCCAATTTTGTAGATATATTAAACTATGCCACTTTTGCTTTGATACAAATTTCTGAAGGAAAACATTAATCATATGCCAACATTTTTGAAAATTCTAAGGTGGTCTGTAGGACTATTATTTATTTTCTCTGGATTGATTAAAGCCAATGATCCTTTGGGTTTGAGTTACAAAATGCAAGAATTTTTTGAAGTTTGGGGAATTGCTTTTTTAGATGATTACAGCCTTGCTTTTGCCTTGTGCATGAATACCCTTGAAATTGTCGCAGGTATTGCGTTGTTAATTAAATTTCCTTATAAACAAACCTTATGGTTATTATTAGGATTGATTGTATTCTTTACATTCCTTACTGGTTATGCTTTGTTTTCTGGAAAAATTAAAACATGCGGTTGTTTTGGGGATTGTATTCCACTGACGCCAAAAGTATCATTCATTAAAGATTTGGTATTGATGTTTGCCATTATCATATTACTCTTTAATCATAAAAAAGTAAAGAGCAATATGCATAGCGCTTTAGGTATATTCTTATTAATGCTATCAACAGCTGCAGTGGGCTATGGACAATACTATGTGTTACAACATCTACCATTCATAGACTGCTTACCCTATAAAAGAGGCAATGATATTCAGGAGCAAATGAAAACCCCTGCTGGCGCAGTTCCAGACAGTGTGTCCATTCAAATGTCTTTTAAAAAGAATGGTAAAAATGTTCAATTTGATATCAATCAATTTCCAACAGATTTTGATAGCACCTATGTGTACCTAGACCGAAAGGAAGTATTGATTCGGAAAGGGAATGGTCTAGTGGCTAAAATTATTGATTTTAGTTTATTCACTATGAACAATTTAGATACGACTCAAGCATTGTTCAACACCAAAAATCCTTATGTACTTATTTTTGCTGGCAATATAGATGCCTCTGTCCCATGGGAAACACTTATTTCCACGATACAAGAAAAAAATCAACAAGTTTATCTAATCACTGCTGATAAAGCAAATGCTTTGCAACTTAACCTCAATATTCCAGTCTTAGTAGGGGATATGACTATGATAAAGACTGCCGCCAGGGTTTGGCCAACTGTGGTGATTATGAATGGATCGAGGATTATGGAGAAACAAAGTTATATCGACTTCCTAAAAAAATAGGTGATCAGACTTATAGATTTTAATCGTAACTTAGGAAAACAAGATTTTTTAAATCCTATTTTATGTCAAAAATCAAAGAAATTTTAGAAAAAAAAGGGCCACATTTTAATATTGTTGCTCCGACTACACCTGTTTTGGATGCCTTAACTATTATGCAATCCGAAAATTTAAGTTATGTAGTAGTCATGGAGGAGAATCAATTTCTTGGTATCATGTCGGAAAGAGACTATTCCCATAAAATTAAACTACAAGGACGACATTCAGATTCAACCACTGTAAAAGAAATCATGACACGTGACTTACCTGTCATTGGATTGCAAGAAGAACTAGAACGTTGTATGATTTTAATGAATGTTTATAAAACAAGGTATCTGCCTGTTTTTGATACAATTGAATTTAAAGGTGTCATTACCATGAATGACTTAATGCGGGATGTTTTGGATAAGAAAAAGTAGCAATACTTTAATTATTTAATGACCACATCTGTAATTACTTTTTCACCCATTTTTTCATTGACCCTTTCAATGATTTGTACTTTTTGAAAACCCAACTCATTTTTAAGTGGCCCTACATTGGTATGAATAAATAATTTTTGATCAAAAATATAAATCTTATCAGTGTATTTGGCAACAGTGACGCCCATAATTTCTTCCCAAACAGCTTCAATCTGAACCGCTCTAATACCATTTTTTAATTTGGTATTCTCTTGCACCATTTGTTTTAATGCATCTCCAATTTTGAATGTTGCCATTTTGCTAAATTACTATTTTATAATTCAATCAGTTGGAAATTTTCTACGTATCTACCTAATAGATCCGCTACACGTGCCTTGTGCGTATCTGTTATAAACACAGGACCATCGGTCGATGTAGCAACCCAGCTCAATAAATGAGCCATTCTTTGTTCATCTAATTTTTCAAAAATATCATCCATCAATAAAATAGGAGAGAAGCCTTTTACCTTTTTCAATAATTCCCATTCTGCCAATCGAATGGCGAACAATAAACTTTTTCTTTGCCCCTGAGACGCTTCTTGTTTAAAAGACTGCTCTTGTATTGTAATGATTAAATCATCCTTATGAATACCTACCGTTGTTCTTTGCATTGCTTTATCTTTTGGCAAAGCTTGATTCAATAAATCCTGAAAATGATTATTTTGAAGACTGGATTGATACTGAATTTGAATTGCATCCGCATTGCCTGCAATAGAAATATAAAGTCGCTGCACAATAGGCAGCCATTCATTTAATAATTTTGTTCTTAGTTCAAAAATTGGTACACCATATTCCACCAATTGTTGATCCAATGTGCTCAATAAAGTTTCATCTATAGTGCCTTGTTCTGCAGACCACTTTAAAAGGCTATTTCTTTGCTGAAGTACTTTATTGTATTGTATCAATAAACGTAAATAATTCGCATCAATTTGTGACAACAAACTATCCATCAACTTTCTTCTTTCTTCGCTTGTACCTGTGATAATTTGTACATCATCTGGGGCAATCATTACGGTTGGTATTTTCCCAATATGTTGAGACAATTTTGAATATAATTCTTCATCAAAATAAAATTCTTTTTTACCTGTTTCTCTTAAAATACAAGTGACTTGAGCCACATTTCCAGTGAAATCAAATTGACCATCTACCCGCATTCCTTGAAAAGCATGATGGACATTTTGCGCATCGGGTCGGTTAAAGTAACTTTTTGTGAAAGAGAGGTAATAGATGGCGTCTAAAATATTCGTTTTTCCTGTTCCGTTCGCACCTACAATACCTACGATTCTTGTATTAAATTCAAACTGTTTTTGAATATAATTTCTAAATTGGGTAAGTGATAGTGTTTTTAAGGACAGCATAGCTGCAATTTACATCAGAAAAAGCTGTATTTTTAGTCAAATTTTAAGGAATGATCCTAATCAGTGAGCAACAACTTCCAAGCATTATCAAAAGGCTGTCTCATCAAATTTTGGAGACCCATCCAGGCCTGGATAACACGGTAATTATCGGCCTGCAACCAAGAGGCGTTTTTTTAAGTGATCGCATTGTAGCTGCCTTACACCAAGAACTTCCTGCAGATCAGGTGGTATATGGTAAATTAGATATTACTTTTTATAGGGATGATATTAGAAGGGAATTGCATGTAGCTACCCAGACGGATCTACCATTTAGTATTGAAGGCAAAACCGTGATTTTGATAGACGATGTCCTATTTACTGGCCGAACCATTAGGGCTGCTTTAGATGCCTTAATGTCCTTTGGACGCCCTTCCAAAGTAAAATTATGCGTCTTAGTAGACCGTAAACCAAGTAGAGAATTGCCTATTCAACCCGACTTTTCAGGTAAGGAAATGGATACTTTGACCCCTTTTAAGGTAAAAGTTAGATGGAAAGAAAATGACGGAGTTGACGATGTAATCTTGTTAGATCAATAAAATATATTAATTTTGTTTTTTAATGGCACTATCTACCAAACATCTTCTTGGTATCAAGGACCTCCAAACGGAGGATATTCAACTTATTTTATCTACAGCAACTCAATTTAAAGAAGTCCTTCAGAGACCAGTCAAAAAAGTACCGACACTCAGAGACGTCACGATTGTCAATCTTTTTTACGAAAATTCTACCCGAACAAGAATCTCATTTGAATTAGCAGAACGCAGGTTGTCTGCAGATGTGGTCAATTTTACCGTATCCAATTCTTCTGCAGCTAAAGGAGAAACTTTGTTGGATACGGTGAATAATATCCTGAGCATGAAAGTGGACATGGTAGTCATGCGACACAGCGCTTCAGGTGCCCCACATTATTTATCAAAACATATTGATGCTCCAATTATCAATGCAGGAGATGGCATCAATGAACATCCAACACAAGCCTTATTAGATGCCTTTTCGATGCAAGAGCAACTAGGCAGGATTGAAGGCTTAAAAGTGGCTATCATAGGCGATATCATGCATAGCAGGGTTGCTTTAAGTAATATCTATCTTTTAAAGAAAATGGGAGCAGAAGTGATGGTTTCTGGGCCACCTACTTTAATTCCAACCTACTTACAAGAAGCATTGGGCATTCAAGTAGAATTTAACATTGATAAAGCACTTGCTTGGTGCGATGTGGCGAATATCCTTAGAATTCAATTAGAACGTCAAAATCAACCTCTATTCTCATCTCTAAGGGAATACAACTTAGCTTATGGTATTACGAAGGCAAGACTTCAAAAATTAAATAAAGAAATTTTAATCATGCATCCTGGCCCAATCAATAGAGGGGTAGAAATGGATAGCGATGTGGCAGATGGTCAACAATCTATTATTTTAGATCAAGTAGAAAATGGAGTCGCTGTGAGAATGGCTTGTTTATACCTTTTAACAGGACGAACTAAACCTTAAATTATGCAGATGCAAAGAATTTGTTTATTCCCAGGTACTTTTGATCCGGTTACACTAGGTCATATTGATATCATCAATCGCTCACTTCCTTTGTTCGACAAGGTCATTGTAGGTATTGGAATTAATGCTGCTAAAGATCCAATGTTTAGTGCAGAACAAAGAAAACAATGGTTTGAGGAAATTTATAAAGATGAATCGAAAGTAGAGGCAGTGACCTATGATGGTCTAACTATTAAGTATTGTCAATCTATTGGTGCACGTTTTATTTTAAGAGGGATTAGATACGTGAGTGATTTTGAATATGAGAAAACAATTGCGGATGCCAATAGAACAATGGATCGACATATCGAAACCATTTTTTTAACGGGTGAACCAAAATATACCTCAGTGGCATCCACTATTGT
>CAMAQL010000043.1 GCA_945860605.1 Chitinophaga pinensis | reverse complement strand
AAAGGTTTGAGGCGACTGAGGTAGGGCATAAAATTCACCTGGATTCATTCTGCTCGGCACCACAAAATCACGTGCACCCTCTGGGGTAGACTTAATTAAAAATGGTGTTTCAATATCCATGAATCCTTTTTCATGTAAATAGTTTCTTGTAGCACGGTTTACACTATACCTTAATTCAATATTCTTTTTTATGGCATTTCTTCTTAAGTCCAAGAAACGGTATTTCATTCTAATATCATCTCCGCCATCCGTATCATCTTGAATAGTGAATGGAGGCACAATCGAAGCGTTTAATATTTTAAATTCAGTGACTTCAATTTCAATTTCACCAGTTGGGATATTGGCATTTTTGCTAGAACGTTCAATCACTTTTCCCTTTGCTTGTAAAACAAACTCACGACCAAGTGGTTGGGCATCTAATTGTGCTTGCAAAGCTTCGCCCATTAATAGTTGTGTAATACCATAACGATCTCTAAGATCCACAAAAGTGATGGCCCCGAATTTACGAATGGTTTGTACCCAACCTGCAAGGGTGACTTCCTGGTTGACAAATTGACTATTTAACTGACCACAATGGTGCGTACGATACATAGATGACTATTATAATGAATGGTCTGCAAATATAGCCCAAATCCTATAAATTACCGATCTTTGGACCATGAGTGAAACAAGTATATCAAAGCAGTCTAGACGCGCTATTTTATCAGGTTATTTCTTTTATACCGGTATTTGTTTTGCTAGTTGGGCGAGTAGAATCCCCGACATTAAATTGGCCCTGGGATTGAGTGACGCGCAGTTTGGGGGGATGCTTTTATTCCTGCCATTGGGTTCATTTATAGGGATTCCTATTTCGGGCAGCTTGACGTCCAGACACGGCAGTAACATCATGCTTAAAATAGCATCCATGCTTTATCCATTGTGCTTGGTCAATATTGGATGGGCTGCAGACACCAATGTGGTCCATTTAGGATTAGCCCTTTTTATTTTTGGCATGATTGGAAATTTATTCAATGTATCTGTGAATACACAAGCTGTTGAATTGGCGAAATTATTTGAGAAAAGTATCATCTCTACTTTTCACGGCTTTTGGAGTTTAGCCGGATTTGTAGGCGGATTAGTAGGGAGCTATTTTATTGCACAGTCTTTAACACCGATGATGCAATTTATAGTGATCCTTGTTTTGGGTTATGTCTTTCTTTTTGCAACACAGCAACATCTTTTGCACAGCGAGTCTAACAAACAGTCACTCAAAAAAATGTGGACCAAGCCAACACCGTTGATGTTTCAATTTGGATTGATTGCACTCAGTAATATGATTTGTGAAGGGATGATGTTTGATTGGAGTGGGGTATTTTTTCAATCGGTTGTGAAAGTGACCGAAAGTCAAAGAACCATTGGCTATATAAGTTTCATGGGATGTATGACCACAGGCAGGATGTTTGCAGACGCGCTCATTAATTATTGGGGCCCGAGAAAACAATTGATGTTAAGTGGATTATTGGTTACGCTAGGTTTAGTGATTGCCATTATTTATTCAACAATCATTACAAGTACAATTGGATTCATGTTGGTAGGATTTGGCGTATCCTCGGTGATACCAACTATTTATGGAAGTGTAGGTAGATCAGCAGAACCAGGTCAAGCAAGTATTGCATTGGCATCTGTATCGTCTATTGGTTTCTTTGGATTTTTAATTGGTCCACCAATTGTTGGATTCTTATCGGGCGCAGTTGGTTTAAGATGGGCGTTTTTAACCATCTCCATTTTAGGATTAGTCACTTTTATTCAATCTTATCGATTAAAAAAGTACTTGTAAAATTTATAAGATGCCTTTATGTCTTGGTTTATACCAGGTATAATAATAGCCTAGTATGAGCACTCCAAGCATGAGTGGAATCATGGCTAAATGTTTTACAGTAAAACCATATCCAATAGATAGATGATCTACTTTAAAAAATTCGGTGCACATCCAAAATGAGTTCGCAGAAATCCAAACAGTGATAGCGATATTATGGCAAAGTTCAGAAACAATTTGTCTAGTTCTCCAAGCAATGACAATTGAAATAATGAGGGTAGGTATGATCATTGTAATACCCAACCAAGTAAATCCCATACACCAACCAATATCTTTAAAAATCCAAAAAACAATATGTAGGTTTTCCATCCTTCGATACTTGATGGGAATATTGTAATAGTCTTGTTGTTCTTGAGTCATTTTTTAGCTAGGACAAATGGTAAAAAAAATTACTTGGCTTTAAAGATAAAAATTATTCATAGTTTTTAATTCTTGTTGGGTTGTTTTTTCAAAATTTCTTCAAAACGCTCCAAACTTGCTTCGGGATGAATAGGTAATCCTTTTTCACAATGCTCAATGAATTGATGTGCAAAATAGGGCGCTAGTGAACAACCCTTGGTGCCCATCCCATTACAAATACCTATGGCAGGATGGCTAGGATGTAAGCCCACAAAAGGTCTTCGCTCTTGATTGGCTGGGCGGATGCCTGCTAGATGCTCCACCACAGTGAAAGGTATTTTCAATAATTGCGTGAGTGCGTCTTCCATCTTTATTCTAAAATCCTCACTTGGGCTGGCATCCTTAAAATCCCATTCGTAATTGGAGCCTACCCAAAATAGTTGATCCTTCCAAGGGACAATCGTTATATTATTTTTGTAGATGGCTTGATTCGGAAGGTCTTTAATTTCAACAATCAACGCTTCTCCTTTATTGGGAGCAAATGGCAGCATTTTAAAATATGGATTTTCCATGCTGCCTAATCCGTCACAAAATACAATACGTTTGGCTTGTATGCCTTTCCATGTAACGCTTTCATTGGTGATTTGTAAATCTGTTATATTAAATTTTGCATCTAAGTATTGCGCATTGTTGATTAATTGTTGACGCCATCCTGCTATCATTAAATTTAAATCGATCCAAACCGTTTGATTGATTTGTCCTGTTCCAAAAGGGGCGTGCATGAATGCTTCAAAATCGGAAGGATTATTTTTTTGCAAGTACACATTCTCGTGTTCATAACGGTATTCAAAACTTTCTTGCATTTGCACGGAAGGATGAATCAAGACAACAGGAGCTTCTCGGACGATTGTTGCATTTAATTGCGCTCCTAAATCCGAATAGGCTTTTAATGCAAATGGAAAAAAAGTATCAATCATCCATGTTTGCACAATGCGTCTTCCTGTCACTGGATTAATCACCCCACTTGCTACTTGAGATGCTGCAGCAGTATGGCTGTCATTCACCACCATACAAGTTTTTCCCGCTTGTAATGCATAATAACTTAACCAGCTGCCTACTAGGCCTTGACCAATGATTAAGTAATCTACTTTTTTATGCGCTTTTACTTGCTCCAATATTATTGCTTAATATAAGTGGGAATATCAATGCGAATGCTATCAGTGATGCTATCTACTTTTGCAACTAATTCGATGCTGAACTTTCCTTTATAATCATTCGGTATGGTAAAAGGAAATTCGGTTTCAAAAAATTCATTCGAGATGGTCGTGAAATATTGAAATGGAAAAAAATTCAAGAACCATCCATCCACCGATTTTTTTGTCTCGGTATTGAATAATGCAAATTCAAGATGGCCTGTTTGTTCTTTGGTCAATTGATGCTTCACCTGTACTTTTAATTGGATAGTTTCCCCTAAAAACATTTTCGCTGGAGAAGTGAAATGAATGCTCAATGGTTTTTGTTGTGCATTAGAAAGCTTAGCAAAAAAAATACAACAAAATAAAATAGGGTAAACAAGGCGCGAGTTCATCTTCATGTTTCAAAAATACAATAAAAAATCCCTTAGCATGGGTATACTAAGGGATTCCTTTATTTCGACAAATTTGTTGATCGCTTATTTCTTTAAAACTGCAGCCATTGTTTTACCAATATCAGCAGGACTTGCACAAACGTGGATACCACATGCAGCCATGATCTTCATCTTTGCTTCTGCTGTGTCATCTGCACCACCAATGATAGCACCAGCGTGACCCATACGGCGACCCGGAGGCGCTGTTTGACCTGCGATAAATCCTACAACAGGTTTTCTCATATTGTCCTTGATCCAATTAGCTGCATCTGCTTCCATGCTACCGCCAATCTCACCAATCATGATGATACCTTCTGTTTCTGGATCGTTCATTAAAAATTCAACCGCTTCTTTTGTTGTTGTTCCAATGATTGGATCGCCACCAATACCAATGGCAGTGGTGATACCTAATCCAGCTTTCACTACTTGATCCGCTGCTTCGTATGTTAATGTACCGCTCTTTGAAACGATACCAATTGTTCCTTTCTTAAAAATAAAGCCTGGCATGATACCTACTTTAGCTTCTTCTGCAGTAATCACACCTGGGCAGTTTGGTCCAATTAATCTTGTGTGCTTACCAGCTAAGAAATTTTTTGCTTTCACCATATCTTGAACTGGAATACCTTCTGTAATACAAACCACTAATGCAATGCCCGCATCTGCAGCTTCCATGATCGCATCTGCAGCAAAAGCTGGAGGTACAAAAATGATACTCACATTGGCACCAGTTGCTTTAACAGCGTCAGCTACTGTATTAAAAACTGGACGGTCTAAATGGGTTGTACCACCTTTACCTGGAGTTACACCACCTACCACTTGTGTTCCATATTCCATCATTTGAGTGGCATGGAAACTACCTTCTGTACCTGTGAAACCTTGTACGATGATCTTAGATTGCTTATTTACTAGTACTGACATAGTCTACTCTTTATTAATTATGGCGCAAAAATAGGCTAAACCAGCTTTTTTTACCGTTATTTCTCAACAAAAATTTGATGTTTTTTTCTAAATGACTTGCAAGTGCTACTTTTGCGCTTCACATAGTCATTTTAATAAAACACACTTATGGCAACAACATCAGACATCACAAGAGGGATGATCCTAAAATTGGACAATAGTTTATATACTGTAGTTGAATTTGGAGAAAATAAAACTGCTCGTGCAGCAGCTAAAATTTGGGCTAAATTAAAAGGGGTAGACAATAAGCGCTCTATTGAAAAAACATGGAATAGCGGTGAAACCGTTTATCCAGTGCGTGTTGAGAAAAAAACATTCCAGTTTCTATACAAGGATGACAGCGGTTACAACTTAATGAACAATGAAACATTCGAACAAATTGTGATGGCAGAAGAGATGATTGATGCCCCTCAGTATCTTATTGAAGGTGCCGAAGTTTTTGTATTTATGAATACGGAGACCGAATTACCAATTGGTGCTGAATTGCCAGAAAAATTAGATGTCTTAATCACTTATTGTGAGAATGGCGTGAAAGGAGATACCGCAACGCGTGCTTTGAAATCAGCAACCATTGAATCAGGTGCGACGATCATGGTCCCTTTATTTGTGAATGAAGGAGAGAAAGTTAAGATCAATACCAAAAATGGTGAGTACGTTGAGAGAGTAAAATAGATTTTTCGGCCTATTTTCAAAAAGTGGGCATCTATAAATTCCTTAAAAAAGGGCCATTTTTAATAAAAAAGGGCCCTTTTTTTGTGCTTTTTGGCAAAAAAAGCCCATTTTTGTCCAAATTAACCAAATATGGACTTAAAGCAAATTCACGATTTAATTAAGGTAGTCAACAAAAGCAATATTGGAGAAATAAGCATCGAAGATAAAGATGGCAAAGTAACCATTAAGCAAAAAGAAGATAAAATCACAGTGACATCTGCACCTGCTCAAACAGTCTATGCAGCTGCACCAACTGCTGCCGCACCAGTGGCATCTGCTCCTGCTGCTGCCCCAGCTGCCGACAATTTAATCACTATTAAGAGTCCAATGATTGGTACTTTTTACAGAAGAGCTTCTCCTGATAAGCCTTTATTGGCAGAAGAGGGAACCGAAGTCAGCTCAGGTAAAGTAGTTTGTATCATTGAAGCAATGAAATTGTTCAATGAGATTGAATCAGAAGTAAAGGGAACGATTGTGAAAATTTTGGTTGAAGATGCAAGCCCAGTAGAGTTTGATCAACCATTGTTTTTAGTGCAACCTGCATAAGGTCCTGCACTCAGTCATCCCCAACCTGTTTAACTTAAATTTAAAAGATGTTTAAAAAAATATTGATTGCCAACCGAGGCGAGATTGCTTTGCGTATCATTAGAACCTGTAGAGAGATGGGTATCAAAACAGTTGCAGTGTATTCGACCGCAGATAAAGATAGCTTGCATGTAAAATTTGCAGATGAAGCTGTTTGTATTGGTGGTCCAAAGAGCCAAGAATCTTATTTGAATATCCCACATATCATGGCGGCTTGTGAAATCACCAATGCGGATGCAGTGCATCCTGGTTATGGTTTCCTTGCAGAGAATGCCAAGTTTGCGCAAATCTGTGCAGACCACGGCATTAAATTTATTGGCCCAACGCCCGACATGATTAATAAAATGGGCGACAAGATCACTGCAAAAGAAACGATGATCAAAGCGGGTGTACCTGTTGTACCAGGGGGAGAAGGTTTATTAGAAAGTATTGATGCTGCTAAGAAATTAGCAAAAGAAATAGTGTATCCAGTCATCATCAAAGCAACCGCTGGTGGTGGTGGAAAAGGAATGCGTGTGGTTTGGAATGAGTCAGAGATTGAAAAAGCATTCAATGATGCAAAGATGGAAGCTGCTGCAAGTTTCAAGAATGATGGTTTGTACATGGAGAAATTTGTAGAAGAACCAAGACATATTGAAATTCAAGTAGCAGGTGATCAATTTGGGAATGTGTGTCATTTGAGTGAGCGTGATTGTTCGATTCAAAGAAGACATCAAAAATTAGTAGAGGAATCTCCTTCACCATTTATGACACCAGAACTTCGTCAAAGAATGGGAGAAGCAGCGATCAAAGCAGCTTCTGCTATTAATTATGAAAGTGTAGGTACCATCGAATTTTTAGTAGATAAGCATCGTAATTTCTTCTTCATGGAAATGAATACGCGTATTCAAGTTGAGCATTGCGTAACAGAGGAAGTAGTGAGTTATGATTTAATCAAAGAGCAAATTAAAATTGCTGCTGGCGAAAAAATATCTGGAAAGAATTACGAACCACAATTACACGCCATTGAATGTCGTATCAATGCCGAAGATCCATACAATGATTTTAGACCTTCACCAGGAAAGATCACTGTATTGCATACGCCAGGCGGACATGGTGTGCGTGTAGATAGCCATGTATATGCAGGTTATGTGATTCCTCCTTATTATGATTCAATGATTGGTAAATTAATCACAGTGGCGCAAACCCGTGAAGAAGCTATCAATACTATGTATCGCGCCTTAAGTGAATATGTAATTGAAGGAGTGCATACAACTATTCCATTCCACTTGCAGTTAATGCAGAACGAAGATTTTAGAAAAGGAAACTTTACTACTAAGTTCCTTGAAACATTTACAATGAAGTAATTCAAAATACAATTTTGAGCGAGCTTTCGAGCACTGCGCAGAGTGAGCGAAAAATTAGTATTTTGAATTACGCTTTTATAAAGTCCTTTATAAAAAATGCCCCGATCACTCGGGGCATTTTAGTTGGGGGTTCACCTTTGGGGATCATCCTTGATATTTACTTTCTCAATTATCTCAAGAACAACAATTCTCTATATTTAGGTAAGGTCCATAATTCATCGTCTACCAATTCTTCTAATTTGTCTACGTGGTAACGAATTTTATCAAAGTATTTGGCTTTTACATTGGCTTCATAAGCAATTGCTTTTGCTCTTGTGTCATCAATATTATTCGCTACTTTTCTTGCTTCTACCATTTCATGCACATTATCATATACTTCTTGAATATGCGTGCTTACTTCTTTTAACAAAGTCATTTGACCTTTGTATAAGTTTTCAGGTAAAGCAGCTTCACGTAGTAAGCTTACATTTTGTAACAATACATTTTGATATTTAATAGATGCAGGAATGATATGGTTGGTTGCTAAATCTCCCATCAAACGTGCTTCAATCTGTACTTTCTTAATGTACTTCTCTAATTCAATCTCATGTCTTGCTTCTAATTCACCATGTGTATAGATGCCATTGTCTTTGAATAATTGTTTAGTCTTATCCGTCACCATCGCGTCTAATGCTACAGGCGTTGTTTTTAAATTAGGTAAGCCTCTTTTTTCTGCTTCTTTATGCCATGCTTCGCTATAACCATCACCTTCAAATAAAATTTTCTTACTTGATACAATGTATTTTTGAATCACTTGCATGATTGCAATTTCTTTCTTCTCACCTTTTGCAATTAACGCATCTACTTCGGCAGCAAACTTTGTTAAAGTATCAGCCACAATGGTATTCAACACTGTCATTGGATGTCCACAGTTCGCTGTAGATCCCACCGCACGGAATTCAAACTTGTTACCAGTAAATGCAAATGGAGAAGTTCTGTTTCTGTCGGTGTTATCGATCATCAATTCAGGGATGCTTCTGTGTAAATCTAATTTTAAGATGGCTTCGTCTTGCTCGTCAAACTTATTGCCAACACGTGTTTCCACATCGTTCAATACTTTGGTTAAATATTCACCAATGAATACAGAAATAATTGCTGGAGGTGCTTCGTTTGCGCCCAAACGGAAATCGTTGGATGCAGAAGCGATAGATGCTCTTAAAATATCTGCATAATCATGCACTGCTTTGATTGTATTTACAAAGAAAGTCAAGAACATTAAATTGGTCTTAGGTGTTTTACCAGGTGCCAATAAATTAATGCCAGTATCTGTTGCTAAACTCCAGTTATTGTGCTTACCACTACCATTGATGCCTGCAAATGGTTTCTCATGTAACAACACCACTAAACGGTGTCTCTTTGCAACACGTGTCATTACATCCATCAATAGGATATTGTGATCCACTGCAATATTCACTTCTTCAAAAATAGGTGCACACTCAAACTGAGCTGGTGCCACTTCATTATGTCTTGTTCTTAAAGGAATACCTAATTTGTAAGATTCATTTTCAAAATCACGCATGAACGCGTAAACTCTTTCTGGAATCGATCCAAAATAATGGTCTTCTAATTGTTGTCCTTTTGCTGGTGTGAAACCAAAAACGGTTCTTCCGCATTGTAATAAATCTGGTCTTGCATTCACCAAGGCTTCGTCAATCACAAAATATTCTTGCTCCCATCCTAATGTAGGGATGACTTTATTGATGTTCTTGTCAAAATAATTACAAACAGTCACAGAAGCTTTGTTGACTGCATCCACTGCTTTCATCAATGGTGCTTTATAGTCTAAAGATTCTCCAGTGTATGCGATGAAAATGGTAGGGATACATAATGTTTTTCCGTTGCCAATTTCAATGATGAATGGGGGAGAAGATGGATCCCATGCAGTATAGCCTCTTGCTTCAAATGTGGCTCTCAGTCCACCATTTGGGAATGAAGAGGCATCTGGTTCTTGTTGTATTAAAGTAGCGCCATCAAATTCTTCGATTGCTGTACCATCTCCTTTTAAAGTAAAGAAAGAGTCATGCTTTTCGGCAGTCGCGCCTGTTAAAGGTTGGAACCAGTGTGTAAAGTGTGTTACACCTCTACTCTCGGCCCATGCGCGCATACCAGAAGCAATTTGACCTGCTACAGTGCGATCAATTTTTTTACCACCCTTGATACTTGTGATCAAGCTCTTGTAAGCTTCGTCACTTAAGTATTCTCTTGCTGTTTTAGTAGTGAATACACTTTCTCCAAATACGCCAGTGATTTTTGCACTTTTGATATCTGGTGATGTAGGCTTAAAATGACTTACATGGTTGACTGCATCCGTTCTTAATGACATATATTATTAATTTAAAATATAAATAATTAGACCAAAGATATCCTCTTTATTTAAATATTTTGGTCAATAACTTATAAAAAATAGTAAAATGTGCATAAAATATAAATATTAATAATATTATTTATATGATAAAATAATACAAAGTATTGATAATCATACGGATTCGTTTTTTAACTACTAACAACAAAGCTTTTGAATGTTGGTAAATCCATGGTGTGTTAAGTCCCTGGTTTTGTACCTTCGCCAAATCAATTCAAGCATAAGCCACTATCATGGAAATTACTGTCAAAACAGCCCAACAATTAAGACTTACAGAACAAGAGTTTGAACTAATTAAAGAAAAACTGGGTCGTACCCCAAATTTTACGGAGCTATGTGCTTTTAGTGGAATGTGGTCTGAGCATTGCAGTTATAAAAATTCAATTAAGTGGTTAAAAACTTTACCGCGTGATGGAGGAAGAATGTTGGTGGCTGCTGGTGAAGAAAATGCAGGCTTGATGGATATTGGAAATGATTACGGTGTCGTATTTAAAATAGAATCACATAATCACCCAAGTGCATTGGAACCTTTTCAAGGTGCAGCTACAGGAGTTGGTGGTATTCAAAGAGATATTTTCACAATGGGTGCAAGACCAATTGCATCATTGAATAGTTTACGTTTTGGAAAATTAGAAGATAAAAAAACACAACGTTTATTGGCGGGTGTAGTGCATGGTATTGGACATTATGGAAACTGTTTTGGTGTGCCAACAGTGGGAGGTGAAATCTATTTTGAAGAGTGTTATCATACGAACCCTTTAGTGAATGCGATGAGTGTGGGTATTGTAAAGGCTGGTAAAACAGTGAGCGCGATTGCATTAGGAAAAGGGAATCCTGTATTTTTTGTAGGAAGTGCCACAGGTAAAGATGGTATTGGTGGTGCAAGTTTTGCATCCGCTGAAATTACTGCCGATAGTGTTGAAGAATTACCAGCAGTTCAAGTGGGTGATCCTTTCCAAGAGAAAAAATTATTAGAAGCTTGTTTAGAAGTGATAGAAACTGGTGGTGTAGTGGGTATGCAAGATATGGGTGCCGCAGGTATTATTTGTTCTACTGCAGAGATGAGTGCCAAAGGACAAGTGGGCATGCGCATTGATTTAGATAAAGTACCTACACGTCAACAAAATATGAAGGCTTGGGAATTATTATTAAGTGAGAGCCAAGAAAGAATGTTGATGGTGGTAGAGAAAGGAAAAGAAGCACAAGTATTAGCGGTGTTTGAAAAATGGGATTTGTCTTGTTCTAATATTGGTGAAGTAACCGATGATGGCTTACTAGATTTTTATATGAATGGCGTTTTAGAAGCGTCATTACCTGCCTATGAATTAGTTTTAGGTGGCGGCGCTCCTCAATACACACGTGAATATAAAGCACCTGCTTACTTAGATAAAGTGAATGCATTTGA
>CAMAQL010000042.1 GCA_945860605.1 Chitinophaga pinensis | reverse complement strand
AGCCAGTGATGCCTCGCCTATTATTGAATACACCAAGGAAATAGTGTATGTGAATGATTATGAAATTGCAATTGTAAAGAAGGGTGAATTGATTTTGAAAAACTTAGGCAACGAAAAGCAAACGCCATTTATACAAAAACTAGACATGGAATTAACGGCCATTGAAAAAGGCGGCTATGACCATTTTATGTTGAAGGAAATTTTTGAACAACCTGCCACTATTTTTGATTGCTTAAGAGGTAGACTATTACAAGAGGAAAAGCAAATTGTGATGGCTGGCGTAGACAACCATTTAGACGCATTGACAAAAGCTTCGAGAATTATGATTGTCGCATGCGGAACAAGTTGGCATGCTGGTTTGGTAGCAGAATATATGATTGAAGAATTATGTCGTATACCAGTAGAAGTAGAATACGCATCCGAATTTAGATACCGTAACCCAGTCATTCATCCTGGTGATGTGATTATTGCTATCTCACAAAGTGGTGAAACTGCCGATACCTTAGTAGCATTAGAAAGCGCGAAAGAGAAAGGTGCCTTTATATTTGGTGTGGTGAATGCAGTGGGAAGTAGTATCGCAAGATTGAGTGATGCAGGTGCTTATACCCATGCTGGACCTGAAATAGGTGTGGCAAGTACCAAGGCATTTACAGGACAATTGGCTGTGCTGACCATGATGGCGTTGAAAATTGCAAAAGCAAAAGGCAGTATTTCTGACGAACGCTACGAACATTTAATCAATGAACTCGCATCTGTTCCAGAAAAAGTAAAAACAATTTTAGCTGATACCAAAAAAATTGAAGCAATTGCACAACAATACAAAGGCGCGAAGGACTTTTTATATTTAGGAAGAGGCTTTAATTTTCCAATTGCATTAGAAGGCGCATTGAAATTAAAAGAGATTACCTATATCCATGCCGAAGGATATCCTGCAGCAGAAATGAAACACGGCCCAATTGCATTGGTGGACGAAAATTTACCAGTTGTTTTTGTAGCGACCAAAGATATGTACTACGAAAAAGTAGTTTCCAATATCCAAGAAATCAAAGCAAGAAAAGGACAAATCATTGCAGTAGCCACAGAAGGTGATACTGTGTTGCCAACCATGTCGGATAATATTATGTTTGTGCCTGATATCGACGAAGTGATTGCCCCATTATTAAGTGTCATCCCTTTACAACTAATGAGTTATTATGTAGGAGTGGCTAAAGGAATTGATGTAGATAAACCAAGAAACCTAGCGAAGTCCGTTACGGTGGAATAGTCTGGAAAGGAATGGAGGGAATTAGTTTTAATAGGGATAGATTGTTAAACAAAACCTTTAGGAGGGATCATGCTACCTAAAATTTAGCTGCGGTTTAATAAGTTTTCAGAAACTTATTATTATATTTAGTCATGCAAAATTTTATCAAAATTTTCAAATACGCCACACCTTTCATATTGTATATCTTAGGCTATTTGAGTTTTACAAAATCTGGGTTGTATGCTTGGACACCATTACTGTATACTTTTTTCATGGTGCCAATGGCTGAACTATTTATTGCACCTAATCCAGCAAATTTAGACGCGGCAGAAGAACAATTAGCTAAAGCCAATCAATGGTATGATATCGTATTATGGTGCACTGTGCCGCTTCAGTATTTTTTATTGTATACTTTTTTAACCCATATTGGTTCAAGTCAATCTAATGTAGATACCTTGGGTAGTATCGTTGGGATGGGCTTGTTATGCGGAGCATTTGGAATTAATGTCGCACATGAATTAGGACATAGAACAAATAAATTTGAACAATTTTTAGCAAAATCTTTATTGCTTTCAAGCTTATACATGCACTTCTTTATCGAACACAATAAGGGACACCATAAACATGTAGCAACACCCAATGATCCTAGTACCGCCAAATTCAAACAATCGGTGTATGCATTTTGGGTACAAACATTTATTGGCACTTATTTAAGTGCTTGGCATATTGCAATCGAGGATGCAAAAAAGAAAAATGGCTTCTTACCTGCCATCATCAATGAAATGATGTTGTTTCAAATGATTCAATTAGGATTAGTCCTCCTTATTTTCTTGAATTTTGGTCTTACTATTACTGCCTATTTTATACTTGCTGCTTTCATAGGCGCCATCTTACTTGAAACAGTAAATTATATTGAACATTATGGTTTGCAAAGAGAAAAAGGGACAACTGCATTATTTGAAAGAGTACAGCCACATCATAGTTGGAATAGCAACCACATTATTGGAAGATTAATGCTATTTGAATTAAGTAGACATAGCGATCATCATTACATGGCATCTCGCAAATACCAGGTATTAAGAAATATGGACGAAGCCCCACAAATGCCAACGGGTTATCCTGGCATGATCATCCTTTCTTTATTCCCACCAATCTGGTTCAAAGTAATGCACCAACAAATGCGCAAGTACAGTCTTTTGCCCAATAATTAAGGCTCCGTTGAAAATGTCGTACCTTGCAATCCATTATGAGTACGAATTTTAAAGAATTAGGCCTAATTGAGCCTATCCTATTAGCCCTTTTCGAAGAAGGCTATACCACCCCAACGCCTATTCAAGCACAGTCGATCCCTATTATATTAGACGGAAAAGACCTACTTGGTTGCGCACAAACCGGCACAGGAAAAACTGCCGCTTTTACCCTTCCTATTATACAGTTATTGTTACAACATAAACCTGCAGAGAAGCGTAAAAAAATTAGAACATTAATTGTTACGCCAACACGCGAATTGGCCATTCAAATTGCCGAAAATTTTGAGGCCTACGGAAGACATACCCCATTGAATTGCACTGTTATTTTTGGCGGCGTAGGTCAAGGACCGCAGGTAACTGCACTTAGAAATGGTGTGGATGTAGTCATTGCAACACCAGGTCGTTTATTGGATTTAATGAACCAAGGACATCTTAGTTTAAGAGACGTCGAATTTTTTGTATTAGATGAAGCAGATCGTATGCTAGACATGGGATTTGTGCACGATATCAAAAAACTATTAGCAGTCTTACCTAAGAAAAGACAGTCCCTGTTCTTCTCTGCTACCATGCCTACTGAAATTGTAAGTTTAGCAAACGCTATTTTAAATAAACCAAGCTCAGTATCGGTTACACCAGTTTCGTCGACAGTAGAAATCATTGAACAATCGGTTTATTTTGTAGATAAAGTCAATAAGAATTCCTTATTAATGGAATTGTTGAAAGACCAAAATATCAAAAATGTATTGGTCTTTACTAGAACAAAACACGGTGCTGACAAAGTAGTGAACCTACTTGTGAAAAATAATGTTTCTGCAGAAGCGATTCATGGTAATAAATCTCAAAATGCAAGACAAAGGGCATTGAGTAATTTCAAGGATCAATCTACAAGAGTATTGGTTGCTACTGATATTGCTGCAAGAGGTATTGATGTGGATGAATTAGCCCATGTGATTAATTTTGAGATTCCGAATATTCCCGAAACATATGTGCACCGTATTGGTAGAACAGGAAGAGCTGGTGCCTCGGGCGCAGCCTATTCATTTTGTGATTATGAAGAAAAAGTATTCTTAAAAGATATAGAAAAGCTGATTGGCAAAACCATTCCGGTCATTGAAAGCCATCCCTACCCAATGCAGCAGTTTCACGCAAATAAAACCTCAAAAGACGCAGGTTGGGGCAAGCCAAATAACACCAGAGGCAGGGCACCACGTGAGGGTGGAGCCAATGGAGGTCAGAATGGAGGACAAAAAAGAAGATTTCCCAATTCAAAACCGAGTAGGTAATATTATCTTTGAGATAATTACCTAAATCGTTTTTATGAAAAAAATGCTGATTGGCTTTTTGTTCCTTATCCCTCTTGTTACTATTATTACGACTTCCCTATTTGCTCAAGAGCGTCCGATTGTAAAATCAGACCTTCTAAGCAGTGCAAAATTAATAGACCTACAATTCACTGATCCAGAAATTGATTCTTTATTCAATGACGTAATAGACAATTTGGCGAACTATAAAGCCATGCATGCATTGTCATTAAACAATAGTACTCCACTCAGTCTTTGGCATACTGCTATCCTACCAGGGATGCAATTAAATAAAGTGCAAAAACCAATTATTTGGGACGCACCCACTGCAGTTACATTACCAGCTAATAAAAATGAGCTTGCTTTTTATTCAATCGAACAACTGGCTTTTTTAATTAAAAATAAAAAAATCAGTTCGGTTGAGTTGACGCAATTCTTTATTGATAGAATTAAAAAGTACGGTGATACTTTACAATGTGTGATTACTATTCAAGAAGACCTAGCATTAGCGCAAGCGAAACAAGCAGATGCAGAAATTGCAGCAGGAAAATACCGAGGTCAATTACATGGTATCCCTTACGGATTAAAAGATTTATTTGCTGTCAAAAATACCAAGACCACTTGGGGCGCTGCTCCTTACCAAAATCAAGTCATCCAAGAAGACGCTTTTGTTTATGAAAAAATGAAAGCTGCCGGTGCTGTATTGGTGGCAAAATTTACTTTAGGGGCACTCGCTATGGGAGACTATTGGTATGGTGGAAGAACAAAGAACCCATGGAATTTAAATTATGGCTCTTCTGGATCCTCTGCTGGTTCAACCTCTGCAACAGTTGCAGGCCTTGTCCCATTTGCAATAGGCACAGAGACCTGGGGAAGCATTGTCTCTCCTGCCACAACTTGTGGCGCCACAGGACTTAGACCTACATTTGGAAGCATCAGCCGCTCTGGCGCTATGGCATTGAGCTATAGTTTAGATAAAGTGGGGCCTATTACACGTTCTGCCAATGATGCTGCTATTGTATTTAATTATTTACATGGGACAGATGGCAAAGACGGATCTGCTGTAAATATGCCATTCAATTACGCACCAAAAACGAATTTGAAAACTTACAAAATTGCTTACGCAAAAAACTATTTTGATAAAATTAAAGATACCAACCGTTCAGAGTTTGAAGTATTAAGACAGTTCAAAAAAATGGGGATTGAATTAATCCCAATTAATTTTCCAGATAGTGGCGTGTATCAGTTTAATATCATGGACATTGTAATTGGTGCTGAAGCTGGTGCACAATTTGATGATATGACGCGTTCAGGATTAGATGATGCATTAACAAGACAAACAAAAAATGATTGGCCAAATTCATTTAGAACTTCTAGGTTTGTGCCTGCTGTAGAATATATCAATGCACAAAGGCATAGGACAATACTTATGCAAAAAGTCAATGATGTCATCTCGCAATATGATGCTATTATTTGCCCATCTAGAGGCGGAGGCAATCAGTCTGCAATCACCAATTTAACAGGCCATCCTGTGGTTTGTGTGCCCACTGGATTAGATGCAAAATGGCAACTTCCTACTGGCATTAGTTTTGTAGGAAAATTGTTTGACGAAGGCACCATTTTAAATATTGCACATCAATATCAAAAAGCAACTGGTTGGGATGAAATGCATCCTACCATGTTCAAATAATTAGTAAAGACTATGAATGAAATTAAGAAAGTAGCACTTCAACAATTAGGATACGGTTTTATACAAGACCTTCCAAAGGGCAAGGATGAATACTATTTACGCAACCAACAAAATAGAAGTGGCATCAAATACCGTTCACTTACTGCATTAGAGATTGAAATTTTAGTGCGCAATGGAAACTCAAGTGACGACTGGTCAAAATTATTAGTATCCAATGCCTTTAATCCGGAACTTGTTAAAAACTGTTCTTTTTTCGGTTTGGTTCGTATAGGAAATTTAGAAACTACCTGTCTTTGCTTTAGTGATTTAACGGTGCCAGTAGGGCTTTACAATTCAACTATCATTAGTTCAGACTTTGGCAACAATGTCGCCATTCATAGTGTGAACTACTTGTCTCATTATATAGTTGGAGACGAAGTGATTATCAATAACGTCAATGAACTCGTGACAACCAACCATGCAAAATTTGGTAATGGTATTCTAAAAAAAGGCGAACCAGAGTCAGTACGGATTTGGTTGGAGTTATGCAACGAAAATACCGGCAGAAAAGTCCTTCCTTTCAATGGCATGAGGGCTGCAGATGCCTTCTTATGGACCAGAAATAGACAGGATAAAGTACTACAAGAAAAATTCATTGAATTGACCGAAAAACAATTTGATGATAAGCGTGGCTATTATGGGAAAATTGGAGACAGGACTGTGATCAAAAATTGTAGAATCATTAAAGACACTTGGATAGGTAGCAATGCCTATCTAAAAGGGGCTAATAAAATAAAGAATGTGACCATCAACTCCAATGAAGTTGCTAAGACGCAAATTGGAGAAGGATCAGAATTGGTGAATGGTATTATTGGATATGGTTGTAGAATATTCTATGGTATTAAGGCAGTCCGATTTATAATGTCGGACTACTCTCAATTAAAATATGGTGCAAGATTAATCAACTCCTTTTTAGGAGCGAATGCGACTATCTCTTGTTGCGAGGTATTGAACTCTTTAATTTATCCAGCACACGAGCAGCACCATAACAACTCCTTTCTTTGTGCTGCCTTAGTAATGGGGCAAAGCAATATTGCTGCTGGTGCGACATTAGGATCCAACCACAATAGCCGAGGGGCCGATGGCGAAGTGATTATGGGTAGAGGCTTCTGGCCAGGACTATGTGTAAGTATTAAGCACAATTCTATTTTTCCAAGTTTCACCATTTTAAATAAAGGAGATTACAATTATGAATTGAATATTCCAATTCCATTTTCTCTTATTAGTAATGATACCCTAAAAGACGAATTGGTGGTGATGCCCGGCTATTGGTTTTTATATAATTTTTATGCGCTAGCAAGAAATGCCTGGAAATACCAAGACAGAGATAATAGAAAAAATATTGACCAATATTTTGAATACGACTATTTAGCACCAGACAGTGTCAATGAATTAATCAAAGGCAGAGAGATCATTGCAATCGCAGTTGCGAAAGCACAATTATTAAAAGAAAAAAAATCCACCCAAATTACAGAAAACCAATTACTGCAATTAGGCTGCAAATTACTCACCACAAAAACTAAAAAAGAAATAGACCAATTAAATGTATTTGTGGATGGATTTGAGAATAGCAAACGTAAAACTAGATTGATCAAATGCTATGATGCATTTGCTATGTTTGAAAAAATGATATTCATTTATGGCATGGATCAATTGATGCTCAAACTAAATCAAAATGGATTAAAGGGTTTATCAGCAAAGGTTAAAGCAATCAAAACAACTGGCGCTGCTACTGAATGGAGCAATATTGGTGGACAGTTAATTCCTAGTAAATCGGTTCAATCCATGCTTCAGCAAATTAAGACAGACAAATTAGCAAGCTGGAATGAAGTGCATCAATATTATCAAAAAGAAACAGATGCTTATTTAGCTAAGAAAAATCTACACGCTTTACATTGTCTAGAGTTCATCGAAGGCGCAACCATTAGTGGACTAAGTCATAAAAAAATGAATGAATGGCTAGATCGTTATCAAGTCATCAAAGAAGAGATTACCCAAAAAATAAAAAGCTCAAGGGAAAAAGATTATACCAATCCATTTAGAAAAATGGTCTACCAAAACCAAGCCGAAATGGATGCTATTGTGGGTGACTTAAAAGACAATAGTTTTATTGCAAAGCAAATTGAGGATCAAAAGCAATTAAACCAATTAATCAAAGAATTTAAACAAGCTTTAAAAGCCAAATAGACTCATCCCTATACCAAGCTGCCATTGGGTTGTTCTCCATTTTGCTTGATCTTGTAATTCGCTGATATTTTGTAGGCCAACCACGTATCTACCGTAAACAAAAAAGCCACCAAGATTGACTTTCGCGCCCCCCACAAAGGAGAACTCTCCTTGTTTAAATGCTAGTTGTGCATTTTCTATCCCATCTTTCTTTTGGTCTATCAATATACCATATTGAGGACCTGCTTGTAAAAGTAAATTGGAGAATGGTTTTACTTGAACCAATAATGGAACTAAAAGATAATTTAAGTGATAAGTTTCTGGATTGTAAGTACTTTCCAAAAGATTCACAATGGAAGGATTCGTAGATAATTTAGTTTGTGAAAGTAAAAGCTCTGGTACCAAACTAATTTTTTCTGTAAGACCAATCTGAAAAGTAACCCCACCCTGAAAGGATGCTGCGTGTCGGTCTACGGCGACCGAATTCACACTAGTAAAATTTTGACCCACTTTAATGCCAATACCTATTTTTTCTTGTGCTTGAGCAGCAAAAGCAATAAAAATAGTAGCAATTAACATAATTTTTTTCATGATGTTTATTTTAAAGGTGACCCATATAGAAAAGGCATGTAGCAATATATATAGAACGTAAAAAAATAAATTTTGTTACATAGCAGAAGCATTAAACTAATTCTAAGACAGTAATTTCTGGCATAATCCCTACTCTGCCTGGATAGCCTAAAAATCCAAAACCTCTGTTAACGTATAATTTTTGATCTCCTTGTTGGTACAATCCGGCCCATTGTTTATAGACCCACTGAACAGGGCTCCATTTAAAATAGGGATTTTCTAACCCAAATTGCATCCCATGTGTATGGCCAGACAACATCAGATCTACTTGAGGAAATTCAGGAATCACTTGCGCTTCCCAATGACTAGGATCATGACTCATTAAAATAATCACTTCATTTGAATCCACTCCTTCAAGCGCTTTATTCAATTGTCCATACTTGGGAAACCTAGCTTTCGCACCCCAGTTTTCGATGCCCACTAATTTAATTTGAGCACCCTCTTTTTCAATGGCCACATGTTCATTCATTAATAATTTCCAGCCCATGGAAGCATGTACCGCTTTTAATGCCTCTAAATTAGCAGATTTAGCTTCTTTGGAAGGCCATTGCACATAATCCCCATAATCATGGTTACCTAAAGTACTAAAGACGCCTTTTGATGCTGTCAATTGACCAAAAATCGCTGTCCAATCCTGCATTTCAGTTGCCTTGTCATTCACTAAATCCCCTGTAAAAAGAATCAAGTCTGCTTTTTGTTGTTGAATTAAATTGATTCCTTTTTGAACTGCTCCTTTTTCTTTTAAGCTACCACTATGAATATCACTTATATGGATAATTTTAAAACCTTTAAATGCGGCAGGCAGATTTTTAATAGCTACTTTTTTTTGCACCAATTGGTACTTGTATTTATTGCCAAAGCCATAGATTAAAGAAAAGAACAAGGAAGAAGAAACCCCTAATCCGAGCCAATTCAAAAATGCGGATCTAGGAATCCCTTGCTCTGTATTCATGAATTTTGCACCAGCGGTAGATGCCACCTGCCCCAAGGTCCAGAAAGCACCCCTCCTCAAATCATCTACCAAAAAAAATACGACTAGGGTGATTTGGGCAATCACCCAGCCAATCCCAATAGAAAAAATATATTGCCTAAAATAAGGATTCACAATAAAAGGGAATAGCAAAAAAGAACCCAAACTGGCAATACATAGAAACCAATAGCCATAACTAACCGCTGTTTTTATGCCCACACTTGCTCCATTCAATATGATTTTTAACACATGAAAGATGTAAAAGTCAATCAAAATCAAGAAAGTAATGAGGATGAATACAAAAACGGGGTTCTTCATAGTTCGGATTAAGGTGTAAAATTAAGCCTAATTGTTACTATTTATGCCGTATTTTTGGAGCAAATTAAGGAGGTTTTTTATATGGCAAGAATTATTGGTATAGCAAATCAAAAAGGAGGCGTGGGTAAAACCACTTCTGCAATCAATATTGCGGCAAGTTTGGCTGTTTTAGAATACAGAACATTGTTAATTGACGCTGATCCTCAGGCAAATAGCACAACTGGTGTTGGTTTTGACTTACATAATATCACCACCAGCCTTTATGATGCCATGATCAATGGCACCCCATTGTCAGATGTTGTTTTGAAAACAGAAATACCACATTTAGATCTTATCCCTTCTCATATCGACTTAGTGGGAGCAGAAATTGAATTGGTGAATTTCCCAAATAGAGAAAACGTTTTAAAAAATTTATTAACCGCATTAGACGATCAATACGATTACATTATCATAGACTGTCTACCATCCCTTGGACTAATTACTGTGAATGCGTTGGTTGCATCAAATAGTGTGATTGTACCAGTTCAATGTGAGTTTTTTGCTTTGGAAGGCTTAGGTAAATTATTGAACACCATTAAAATTGTTCAAAGTAGATTAAATCCTGACTTACAGATTGAGGGTATTTTGATGACCATGTATGATGGTCGACTTAGATTATGCAACCAAGTTGTGAGTGAGGTTCGCAAGCATTTTGATGAAATGGTATTCTCTACAATTATCCATCGTAACACTAGATTGAGTGAAGCTCCTAGTGTAGGTAAGCCAGTTATTTTATACGATGCAGATAGTAAGGGCACAGTGAACTATTTAAATTTGGCAAAAGAAATTTTACAAAAAAATGGCATGACTAAAATGAGTAATGCCGAGAGAATAATAGATTAGTACAATGAGTAAAAGCACACCCAACAAAGATTTAATTGGTAAAGGACTTCGCACTTTATTACAGAATATGGATGCGGAGTTTAAAAACCCTGCAGGGAAGGTTCAACCTGCTGCTATTGAAAAAGCGATAGCTATCAACAGGATTGCATTGACAAATATTATTGTTAATCCTAAGAATCCAAGAAAAGACTTTGACGAAAAGGCTTTACAAGAACTGGCTCAGTCTTTGAAAATGCACGACTTGATCCAGCCCATTACAGTGGCGCAATTAACCAATGGTAAATTCCAATTGATTGCAGGAGAAAGAAGATTTCGAGCTGCTAAAATTGCTGGGTTAAATGATGTGCCAGCTTATATTAGATTGGGGAATGATAAAGAATTATTAGAACTAGCATTATTAGAGAACTTACAAAGAGTTGATCTAAACGAAATAGAAGTGGCTTTGAGTTACCAAAGAATGATGGATGAACTCAACTATACCCAAGAACAAGTCGCTGAGCGAATGGGTAAGGATCGTTCCACTGTGTCCAACTATATTCGATTATTGGAATTACCGCCTGCAATTCAAGCTGCACTCAGAAACGGAAGCTTAAGTGTAAGTTTAGCAAAATTATTGATAGGCAAAGAAGTAGACAAACAACTTTTCTTATTAAAAGAAATTATTGAAAAAGGATTAACAGTGCGCCAAACAGAAGCACTGATTAAAAATTTGACACCTTCATCTGGATCAAAAAATCCATCCAGTAGTAAAATTCAAAATCAGCTTTCTCCTGTTTACCAGAGATTGGAGAATAAATTAAAGGACCATTTTGGAACTCAAGTTCAATTACAGCATCAAAAAAACGAATCAGGTAAAATCACTATCAGCTACAACGATTTAAACGCTTTGAATAAGATCCTTGAAGCAATGCAAGTAAGTATTAGTTAGATGAAATGCCTCTATACCATATTGTTTTTGTTGTGTTTGCAACAAACCTTGTGGGCGCAAGATAGCACTATCAATTACCTAAAACATTCCCCAAAAAAAGCAACCAATCGTTCTGCCATCTTACCAGGACTTGGTCAAGCATACAATAAACAATATTGGAAAATTCCTTTAGTATACGGTGTTCTTTCTGTACCTGTTGTCGCTTATGTATACAATAACGATTTATACGCAAAAACAAAATTTGCCTATGAAGCAAGGATTCAAGAAGCCAATGGAGACAATTCCAATGTGAGCAAGATTGACCCTGTTTTAATAAATTTAAGCGCAGGCTCCCTTCAGAGTTACCGTAATATATTTAGAAAAAATAGAGACGTATCTATTATGTGGTTTATAATAGGCTGGGGTATCAATGTGGTAGATGCTTCTGTATCTGGTCACTTAAAAGAATTTGATGTGAGTAATAATTTAATAATGCAGGTGGCTCCAATGAAATCAGATGCGTATCAACAAGCTGGAGTATCTTTACAATTCAAGTGGAAATACACAAAATAAAGTCACTTTTA
>CAMAQL010000041.1 GCA_945860605.1 Chitinophaga pinensis | reverse complement strand
AGAAGGGCGACACCATATATTTCATCTGCACCTCCAATCACAAATACAAGGGCAGGGGTGAATATCCGTATTGCACTATAATCTAGAAATAAATAAATTTATTTCACAAAATCATAGTTTTCAAAATAGTAAACTATTTTGAAAACTATGATTTTGCGAATGCCCATTTGATCATTTCCTTCCAGGTGACTTTTTTACCATACATTAAAATGCCTGTCCTGTAAATTTTAGCACTTAACCAGGTGGTTAATAAGAATCCACCAATCAATGTCAACATACTCACTGCTAGTTCCCAATAAGGCACAGTGGATGGCACGCCATAGGAAACTCTAGCCATCATCACCATCGGTGAACTAAATGGAATCACACTCGCCCAAAAAGCCATTGGCGTATTTGGATTTTGTATCACCACATTGGTAATAATATAAGAAAAGATGATTGGCATGGTGATAGGGAACATTAAACTTTGTGCATCCTGTGGGTCTTCATTCACTACGCTGCCAACCGCTGCAAACAAAGAAGCATAAAATAAGAAACCACCTAAGAAATAAAATAAGAAGAGTCCAATAATCAATGGCCAATTGGTTGTAGATAAAACATGTTGGAATGCATAAATATTTTTTGCAGATTCACTTGCCTGTGCCATTCCTGCTGCACCCATCTGTCCACCAGATGCTTGTAATTGTTGTAATTGATTTTGTATATCTGCTGGCAATAAACTCAGACCAACGCCGGTCAGTGTCATCACCACAATGATCCACATTAAAAATTGAGTCAATCCAACTGCACCAATGCCAATAATTTTACCAAGCATGAGTTCAAATGGTTTTACACTGCTTACAATCACTTCGGCAATACGATTTGTTTTTTCTTCCATCACACCACGTAATACCATGGTGCCATAAATGAACATCGTAATATAAATGAGTAGACCACTTGCATAACCAATACCCATTGCTAGTGCTGCATTGCTTTCTTTACTTTTTTTACCTTCATCCTCATAAGCCTTTAATTCTGCTATTTGAGCAGACTGATGAATCGAATCCAATATGCTTTGTTGAATACCCGCTTTTTCTAACATTTGGTCTTCAATGGCTGTATTGATTTTATTGCTAATGGTTTCTTGTAAACTAAAACCCATCGATTTTTTAGATCTTAAAATGTAATCTGCTTTTTTATCTCCTTCAAATAATGGCATGAGTAAAATATCGGTATAGCCTTTTGCTTGATAGTTACTAGTATCCACCCCACTTGAGAATTCAAATTTTAATTGCTTGCTATTTTTTAATTTATCCTTAAAAAAACCATTTGGGTCGACTACTGCGATTTTACGTTCCTCAGTTCCTTTAAATGAAAAATAGGCAGAACCTACAATCAATCCTACCATTAATAAGGGTACTAAAAAAGTCACCAATAAAAAGCGTTTATTTTTAACCCTGCTGGTGTATTCTCTTTGTATGATGATCCAAATCTTATGCATAAAATATTTTTTGAGTATGAACTGTTTTTAAATGTTTTGAAAAGCCCTTGCTTTTGCGTGGGTATCTTCTACTAATTGTATGAAAATATCGTTTAAGCTAGGTAGCACTTCATTGTAACTGACAATAGGAATTTGTTGCTCAATTAAGTACTTCAAGACTTCATTGGACGCCACCGCATGACTTAATTTAACCAAAATTTTATTTGGATTTTTATCTGCTTTGTCTAGGATACTGAACAAGGCGTTGTCTTTGATCAATTGAGGATGACTAGTTTCAATAGCAAAAATAGACTCTTTATATTGTTGTTTAATATCAGCTACTGTGCCATCTAAAATTTTCTTTCCTAAGTTCACTAGTACAATATGATCACAAATTTCTTCTACCTGTTCCATACGATGCGTACTAAATATAATGGTCGCACCTTTTTTTGCTAAATTATAAATCTCATCCTTAATTAAGTTGGCATTCAATGGGTCTAAACCACTAAATGGTTCATCTAAAATAATTAATTTAGGTTCGTGCAATACGGTAATGACAAATTGTAATTTCTGGCTCATCCCTTTACTCAAATCTTCTACTTTTTTATTCCACCAGCTTTGCATTTCAAATTTCTCAAACCAGTATTTGATTTTTTCCATTGCATCTGCTTTGGACAAACCTCTAAGTTGCGCCAAGTACAATGCTTGTTCCCCAATTTTCATTTTTTTATAGAGGCCACGTTCTTCTGGCATATAACCAATCTCACGGATATCTAATAATGGATCAAAATGTTTGCCATCTAATTTAATCTCCCCAGCATCCGGATAAAAGATGCCCGTGATCATTCTTAGTAAGGTTGTTTTACCTGCACCATTGGGCCCGAGTAGGCCAAAAATGCTGCCTTTTTGAATGTCGAAACTAATATCATCCACCGCTTTTTGAGTGGCATAATGTTTCACCAAATGGGATAAACTTAATAATGGCTCCATGGCATTTAATTTGATCTAAAATTACAATGATTTTAGAACTTCACAGGCCTCATTTATTACGAACGGGAAAAAGGGCGAGTTAAGCGAATGTATGCTCGGGATATTGGGTTATATTCGTGCAAATATTTAGATTATGTACTCAAAAAAATCAGTGCTCAATGTTTTCTTATTGGTAGCCTTGGTAGGGTTTTCTAGTTGGGGATTCTTAGTGCACCGTACCATCCATCAGATTGCTGTGTATAATTTACCAGAACCAATGCGTAGCTTTTTTTATACGGATATGGACAATTTAGTGACGAACGCACCGCGTCCAGATATCAGAAGAAACAAGGATAAAACAGAGGATACCAAGCACTTTATAGACTTAGAAGCCTATGGTCCAAATGCTGCAAATGAAATGCCATTTGAATGGGAGGCTGCTGTAAAAAAATATGGTAAGGATAGTTTAATCAAATGGGGATGGGGTCCTTATAATGCGATGGTGCAATTAGATAATTTAACTGCTGCATTTAAATCTAAAAATAAAGACAGCATTTTATTTTATGCTGCAGACTTAGGACATTATGTGGCAGACTTGCATGTGCCTTTGCATACAACAATCAACTATGATGGACAATTAACAGGACAAAAAGGATTGCACCATATGTGGGAGACTTTTATTCCTGAAATTAATTTAGATCAGTTTATGTTGTACAATCCGCATCAAGCAAAGTATGTGAAAAACCCTGCGCAAGCGCTATGGATGGATATCCGAAAAGCACATTTATTGGTGCCACAAATGTTAGCCATCGAAACCGAAGTGACCAAGCAATTTACCCCAGACACCAAGTACCGCAATCAAATGCGTTATGGCAAAGAAGTGAAATCTTATACGAAACCGTTTGCTGAAGCCTATGCAAAAGCCTTGGGTAATACGGTGAATGTTCAATTAATAGCATCAGCGAATATGATTGCCGATTTTTGGTATACTGCTTGGGTGAATGCAGGCAAGCCTCAATTAAATTTAACAAGAGAGGTGAGTGGTAACTTGGCAAAAGAATTGGCTTCCTTTAAACAAAATAAATTAATTCAAGACGGGTTGTTGATTAGTAAAAAAGACAAGCCAGAAGATTAATTAATATTATTTTTTTTAGGAATTATAATTAACTTACTTTATTTCAATTGCGCCGCAATGCTTTGTGCTAGTTTCTGGCCATCCATTGCGGCGCTTACGATTCCGCCCGCATAACCAGCGCCCTCGCCACATGGATATAAATTTTTAATTTGTGGATGCCTAAAACTATCTGCATCCCTTGGTATCCTTACTGGCGAAGAAGTTCTACTTTCTGTAGCCACCACAATCGCATCATTGGTATAGTAGCCCTTCATCTTTTTACCAAATGCCATAAATCCATTTTGTAAAGTCTCGTGCACAAATTTTGGTAACACATCACTCAAGTCGGCGGCATGTAAGCCAGGAAGATAACTTGCAGCAGGCAAATCATTGGATAATTTATGTGTACAAAAATCTACCAGTCTTGCAGCAGGGGCCACTTGTAATCCGCCGCCACTTTTAAATGCCTGCTGTTCTACATATTGTTGAAACTCCAATAACAAAAGCGGATGATTTAAATCCACTTCTTTTTTAGTTGTCTGCTTTAAAAATTGTGCTGCTGTTGGCAAATCTATTTGTACCACCATGCCACTATTGGCGTAGGGATTGTTTCTTTTACTAGGGCTCCATCCATTTACCACAATTTCTCCTGGTGCGGTGGCTGCAGGTGCAATGATGCCACCTGGACACATACAAAAACTAAATACGCCGCGATCATTCACTTGTTCCACCAAGCTATATGCTGCAGGAGGAAGGTTAGGATCTCTTGTCAAGCAATGGTATTGAATCTGATCAATTATATTTTGAGGATGCTCCACACGCACCCCTAAGGCAAAAGGTTTTGATTCAATCAGCACTTGCTTTTTATAAAACAGTTCAAAAATATCACGCGCCGAATGACCGGTTGCTAGCAAAACTGCTTCCACATGATAATCGGAACCATCTGCACAATGAATGCGACGGATACTGCCATTTTCAAGGTCAAAATCAACCATTTTTTTTTCAAATAAAACTTGCCCACCTGCTGCTTCAATTTGAAGGCGCATGGCGGTGATAATTTGAGGTAGTTTATTGGTACCAATATGAGGATGGGCCTGGTACAAAACGGTCTCGTCGGCACCAAACTGATAAAACAGGCGTAAGATTTTTTCGATACTGCCTCTCTTATTGCTTCTAGTATATAATTTACCATCGCTGTAAGTACCTGCGCCCCCTTCGCCATAGCAATAATTACTTTCAGGATCCACAATCCCTTCCTTATTCAATCTTGCTAAGTCTCTACGCCTACTGCGAACATCCTTACCTCTTTCCAATATAATTGGCTTTAAGCCTAGTTGAATACATTCTAGGGCTGCGAATAAGCCCGCAGGTCCAGCCCCAATAATATGGACTTCTTTCGCATTTTTTGGAAGGATAGGGAAGAGGTAGGGTTCGATGTCTCGATCGGAAATAGGCTCATCTATGAAAACCTGAAGCGTTAAGTTCATCCATACTTGTTGACGGCTTCTGGCGTCAATGGATTGCTTCAAAATATGATAGCCATTGACCTGGCTAATGGATTTGCCAAGTTCTTGCGCTATAGCTACTAATAAAACCGACGCATTGGCTGCGTCGGCTGGCTTTATTTTTAGTTGTATCGTTGTTTGCATAGGGGTTAGGTGTTTATCCTAAAAAATGCTTTTTTGAGACTTATTATAGGTCTATACTATTCTAGAAAGGCAAGTCGTCGCTGCCCTCTGCTGGATCCCCAGCAGGCATATCAAAATACGCTCCAGCATCGGAAGGAGCTACATTACCACCTAGGGCAACTGCTTCCATTCTCCAGGCATCTAAATTGGTGATATAATTGTCTTTTCCATCTTTGTTCCACTTGGAACCTTTGATATTAAAGAGGACTTTCACTGTATCCCCGATATTGAATCGGTCAGGCATTGCAGTTCTGTCTTGAACACATTGAAATTTTACGTAATTGGTGATGGTTTTGCCATTGATGTCTTCCGACTTCTCAATCACAAATTCTCTTGTTTTAAACGTCTCTTTTCTTTGTATTGTCTCGTATTTGGCAATCAATTTGCCGACTAGTTCGTAGCTCATAGTATGATTTATAGCAATAAAGGTAGCAATATTTGCTCATAACTGTTTGGGGCTGAATCAAAACAATTCCTAACATTTGTTAAGGCCTGTATTCTTAGTATTAGCAAGAAAAAAAATAAGTGGATAAAATGCCCATTTTAAAGAAAAAGTATCTACCTTGAACGCCTGACTGAACGGATAGAAGACCCCAAGTATAGGCGTATTTGAGACATGTAAAAAAAATGGAAAAAAAAAGTTTTTTTTTCAACAGAAACAACTCATATTCGCATACCGGTTTACTAAAAGTTAGTCTACGGAGAAATATTATTACTTATTCACGTTTAAAGGGTTAGATTTAAGAAATGGCTAATAGTGCAGATTTAATTTGGGCAAATTGTTTAAAAATCATCAAGGATATTGTTGAATGGCAGCATTTCAAGACCTGGTTCGAGCCTATCCAACCAGTTGAATTGAAAGACCAGGTTTTGATGATTCAGGTGCCTAGCCAATTTTTTTACGAATACATCGAAGAACATTACGTCAATCTATTAGCAAAAACCCTAAAGCGTGAGCTTGGTAAAGATGCTAGATTAGAATACCGTATCATGGTGGATAGTGGTGCCAATGGTTCTAAGAATATAGGCTCAATGGATGTGCCAGCAAGTGGCATGAAAACATACAATAACAACGAGATGAACTTCCCGTTGGTGATTGATAGCCCAGTCAAGAATCCTTTTGTGATTCCAGGGTTAAAGAAAATGCAAATTGATCCTCAGTTAAATCATAATTATACTTTCGATTCATTCATAGAGGGAGACTGTAATAGGGTTGCGCGCCGTGCTGGTAAGACAGTAGCTGAAAAGCCGGGTGCCAATTCATTTAACCCATTGGTGATTTATGGTGGGGTAGGATTAGGAAAAACACATTTGGCTCAAGCTATTGGAAACGATGTAAAACGCATCCATCCAAACAAAGTGGTTTTATATGTAAGTTCTGAGAAATTCATTAATCAGTTCCAAGACCATAGCCGCAACAACGCCATTAATGATTTTATACATTTTTATCAGTTAATAGATGTCTTGATCATAGACGATGTTCAGTTTTTCAACAGAGCAGAAAAATCTCAAGACGCATTCTTTGCCATCTTTAACCACTTACATCAAAGTGGAAAACAATTGGTATTGACTTCTGATAAAGCACCAAAAGATTTAGAGGGATTACAAGAGCGTTTATTAAGTCGTTTCCGTTGGGGTTTGAGTGCAGATATTCAAGTGCCAGATTACGAGACAAGAATAGAGATTTTAGAAAAGAAGATGAAGGCCGATGGCTTAGATATGCCAAAGGAAGTGATGAAGTATGTGGCATACAATATTAACACGAATGTAAGAGAATTAGAAGGTGCGCTGATTTCATTATTAGCACAGTCTTCTTTGAATAAAAAAGAAATTGATGTTGAATTAGCGAAGAAGGTATTACGCAACTTTGTGAAAACAAGTAGCAAGGAAATCACGATCGACGCTATCCAGAAAATGGTATGTGAATTTTTTGAAGTGCCTTATGATAAATTGTTACAAAAAACACGTAAGCGTGAGATTGTACAAGCACGTCAAATCACTATGTACCTTGCAAAAGCATTCACTAAGAATTCATTAAAAACAATTGGAGAGCATTTTGGCGGACGTGATCACACAACGGTAATCCACTCTTGCCAAACTGTGAAGGATTTAATGGATACAGACTCTATGTTTAGAGAGAATGTGATGGAGTTGACACAGAAAGTACAATTGGCAGCTATGTAGGCTCAAAAATCGACCGAAGCTCCTGATAGATAAGCAAATAAGATATTGGTCCGGAATGAACTTTATTTAGTTTATTCCGGACTTTTTTTAGGAATTTAACTTACTAGTGCTTATTTTTGCACCCCTCGAAAGAGGTTTCGGAGGAGAGGTGGATGAGTGGCTGAAATCAGTAGTTTGCTAAACTGCCGTACGGGTTAAACTGTACCAAGGGTTCGAATCCCTTCCTCTCCGCTCTTAAGTTCTTATCTAGGATTTTATACCGGTTAACAATATTTACAATGCAAATTGTAATAGGAACGGGAAGTAGCGCAGGCCGGTAGCGCACTTGGTTTGGGACCAAGGGGTCGCAGGTTCGAATCCTGTCTTCCCGACCAAAAAAGAAAGCAATAGCCTCAACGAAAGTTGAGGCTTTGTTATTTCAAGGAGTGAGGCAATCCTACTTGCCATAATTCACTTTAAACACCATCACACTATTACCACCTCCACTAGTTTTCCCTTGTGCAGTTACAATAAGTATTTTTCCATCCTCACTCATATCCATGCCTACAGGATAACTGTCCGCATTACAACTAGCAAGTACTTTCATATCACTGGTTCTTACAATGGAAACCTTACTTTCATTATTCACTGCAGCAAATAAATATTTACCCGAAGGATCAATTGAAATGGTTCTTGCACCAATCCCTACAAAGGCATTATCCCATTTATTATAATCACCCATTTTAGATGTTGTAGAAAAATAATTTACAAAATCGTAAAGTAAGGTTTTTTGAACATAACCATATTTATTGCTACTTAAATACAGCCACCCATCTTTAATTATAAGGTGACGCATATTGGTTTTCATACCTTTAACAGTCCCTAAATATTTTCTTTTTGCAATATCGATAACCGCAATGCCATTTCCGCCCATCTTGCCCACTAAAATATATTTAGAATCTGGGGTGAATTCTGTGCCTCGTAAACAATTGCCACAGTTTTTATCACGGTCTATCTTAGCATTACTTGAAAAATTCAGATTCATTTTATAATCAATCACAATATTATCTAAGTATGAAAACGATTTCGGGTTGCCTGAGCGGATATCAATTAAAGAAACGGTATTGTCTCCCCAATGAGAAATGGCAATAGTTTTATTGTCTGGAGAACAGGCAATCATTTTTGGCAGGGATGCAGTAGTCATAACGCGAACAATCGTATCTGCATCGGTATCAATAATACAAACTGCCGAAGGATCAATGGCATTGACATCGTAGGATTTTCGATAATAGGTAATCCATAAATATTTTCCATTGTGAGAGAAACAACTCTCAACAGGCTTTCCGTTAAAGTAATTTAAATTACTAGTTTTTGTTTTATAGGTAAAATTGGCGTTGGAGTTTCCTTGAAATAAATATTGGTTACTCGTATTAAATGAGTGCTTAATAATTTTAATCTTTTTGAAAGTAGTTAAATCATAAACCGAAGTGGCTTCGCCCTCCAAGGAATTTACGTAAAACTTATTTTTACTATTTAATATATTTACCGATTTTGGTGAGTTTATGGATACATCAAATACGTCATCTGGGTTTTTCGTATTTGCATTGTAATGCTGAAACCTTTTCACTAGACTAATGGAAATTCCAGAACCTGCTGAATTAGATGAAGTGCCAATAGGAACGCCTGACCTTTGCGCATGAATGGTTAAAGTGCTTAAAGCAGTAAACAAGAGCGTAAAGAATAGCTTTTTCATTTAGATTTAAATTTAAATCCCCCTTTTTATGAATGAGTTAGGGATGTAAATTTAGCTTTTTAATGATATTTTGTAGTGATTTCGTACTATTTTTTAGCAATCCATCAAGCACATTTAAAGCTCATTACTGCCCATCTAGACAAACTATTGTTCTCATTCGGCAGATCTAATTTCTTTTTAATATTATACCGGTGGTTGCGAATGGTCTTTTCAGAGAGATACAACAAATTAGCAATCTCTTTACTCTTTTTTTGATTGGCAATTAAACCTAGAATGATATTTTCCATTCTGGTTAATCCACTAATACCTAATTGAATGGTTTCTTCTAGAATAAGAATTTTACTATGTTCCATGGCTTATACATTGTTTAGAATATAAACCTAGTGCATAATATTTTTTTTTAGATTAAACTAGTTTAATAATATAGTAAGGAGCCTAAACAATTAAACTATTTTAATTCCCTTACTTATTTTTTAAAATCGGTTTTAGTACTTCAAATTTTCCATCAATAGCCTGCGCATTAAAATTTAAGCCTAGTAGATTTGCTACCAATGGGTAAACGTGTACGTTTTCAAAGCCATCTATCGTCAATCCTTTTTTAAAGGCAGGACCCCAGGCCATAAAGCTTGCCCTCATGTCTACTTCTTTATTGTCAAACCCGTGTTTGCCTTTTGTTGGCTTGCTTGTACCAAGATTAAATACTTGATGAATTGTCTTTGGCACCAATATAAGATCACCCAATCGGTTATACCTGTCATCCGATTTTTTATAATGCCAATGGTCTGGTGTTTCATCTAATTTGTAAGTGGTGAATCGAGTGTCTTGCTTTAAAGCTTGATAAGTGGCTTCAATCTTACTGGCATCTTTTGCATATAAATGCAATAAGGCATCACTCCATGGCACTCTAAAGTCATTTTTATCCACTGCAGTAGGTAATCCAATTGTATTATCTATATCAACAGTGGTCATGCCATGATCTGACACAAAAACATAATTGATTGGCAGATTCAAAGGTGCTAATGCTGCTTGCAATGCATTGATACTACTATCTATAAATTGCACCGATTTTTTTACCCTAGGATCTTCTGGTCCATAAGTATGGGCATCATGATCCACATCGGGAAAATAAAAAGTGATCATATGTGGACGTCTATCTTCAGGAAGCATCAACCAATTTTTCACCGCTTGTATCCTTGTACCAATATTCGTTTTGTCATTGTAGATATAATGATAGGTAGGTTTGATGCCTTGTATATCGGCTTCTGAAGCTACCCAGAAAAAGGAGGCTGAAAGCATTTTTTGTTGTTCTGCCAAAACCCACAATGGTGTGCCCCCATACCATTTGCCTTCTGATACCATTTTTTTGTTGGCCATACTATATTGTTGACCAGAAGCCACATCTATATAAGTATTGTCCACCAATCCATGGTGTGCAGGGTATAAGCCAGTCACGATGGTATAATGGTTTGGGAAAGTGACAGAAGGATAGGATGGTTGCATGTATTTAGCACGCACCCCATTTTGGCTCATCGTTTGTAAAAAGGTAGCCTCATATTTTTCTGCAAAGTCTGCTCTGAATCCGTCTGCTGAAATCAATATCACATAAGGTTTTTTATATTGACTTGGGTCGTTTTTGGTCAATAGATTAATTTGTTCTGTAGTGTCTTGAGCAAACAAAGCGCCTGCTAAAAACAATTGCATTAACATTAAACTTAGTCCACAAAAAAAATTGAATTTATTTTTCATTGTATATGATTATTGAATAGTATAATTAGTATTATTTATCGATTTGTAATTTTTTGATGGATCAAAATACTTAATTGCATACTAATGACTGCCACTAGCATACCTCCGCCAAGATCCATTGGGAAATGCTGTCCTAAATACACCCTTGAATAAGCACAGATGATTGCGAAGGTAGCACCAATGGCGAAGACCCTTTTTGTAGGAAATAAACAAATTGTTAATAAAAATAAAGTAAAAGCAGTGGCGGTATGCCCCGAAGGGAAACTATTCCAAGAATGCATCACCACACCTTGTACGGTATGTATTTCATCTAAAGGTATCCCACTTGCAATAGGCCTACTTATTTTATCCCAAATAAAATTTTTAGGAATTTGAGTAAGCAGTGTGGACAGTAAAAAATTAAGAATAATTAATTTAAAGTCTTTTTTAAACAAAATAACTACAACCGATAAGTAGGGAATCCAAACCCATCCCTCCGCACCCCAGGTAGCCCATTTAAAAAATTGGTCAAGGAATGCACCTCCATCTGTATTCAACAATTGGAAGACCGGAATCCTGCCAAAAAAAGCACTTGCTCCTATAAGCAAAATGGCGCCCAAAATGGTTAAGTTTCTTGCCCTTTGATACAAATTTGGTGCTTGATCCAACATGGTTAAAATAACTTTAGCTAGTACAAATTTACAAATGTTTAAGCCTCATCTCAACTAATTATAGGAATGGTTGTTATAACTTTACGCCACCCAATGAGCAAAATCAACGACAATATAGAAGTAATCGGTGCTAGAGAGCATAATTTGAAGAATTTTGATCTTTCAATTCCCAAAAATCAGCTGGTGGTGTTTACTGGCGTGAGTGGAAGTGGTAAATCTTCACTTGCCTTTGATACCATCTACAACGAAGGGCAACGTCGTTACATGGAGAGCTTTAGCGCCTATGCAAGACAATTTATGGGCGATATGGAGCGCCCAGATGTGGATCAAATTACTGGCTTATCTCCAGTGATTGCGATTGAACAAAAAACAACCAATAAAAATCCTAGGTCTACGGTAGGAACCGTGACCGAATTATACGATTTCCTACGTTTATTGTATGCCCGTGCAGGTAAAGCATATAGTTATGAGACGGGTAAGCCAATGGTACAGTTTTCAGAGGCCGAAATCATTCAGGATATTCAAAAAAAGTTCAAGGATAAAAAAAT
>CAMAQL010000040.1 GCA_945860605.1 Chitinophaga pinensis | reverse complement strand
TGCCACTACCTGTTGCATAGGGGCGCATGTACCTCAAGCTATTTTAAGAGATGACGAGGATGCAGCGGAAAAAGAATTTAAGTGGTGGTTGGATTTATTTGGAGAAGATTATTATATCGAAATTCAAAGACATCAAATACCAGAACAAGAAATCATCAACAATACCTTACTCAAGTTTTCAAAAAAACATAAAGTAAGTGTGATTGCAACCAACGATAGCCATTACATCAATGAAGACGATGCCAATGCACATGATATTTTATTGTGTATCAACACAGGCGAAAAACAATCTACTCCAGGCTTCGATGATTTTGTAAACGACGAACTTCAAATCAAAAACAGAAGATTCAAGTTCCCGAACAATGAATTTTATTTTAAGACCCAATCTCAAATGATTGAGTTGTTTAGCGATATTCCAGAATCTATTGACAACACCAACGCGATTGTTGATAAAGTAGAAGTCTTGAATTTAAAGAAAGACATCCTCCTACCCGCTTTCCCGATTCCAAAAAGTTTTCAGATTCATAAGGAAGCCAACATGAATCAGTGGGAGTTCTTAAAACATATTACATGGGAAGGTGCACATAAAAGGTATGATGCGATTACTGCAGAAATTCAGGAAAGAATTGATTTTGAATTGTTCACCATTCAAACCATGGGCTTTGCGGGTTACTTTTTAATTGTGAGTGATTTTATTAGAGCTGGTAGAGAGATGGATGTGTTTGTGGGTCCCGGTCGTGGATCTGCTGCCGGTTCTGTAGTAGCCTATTGTATTGGCATCACTAATATTGACCCGATAAAATACCAATTACTATTTGAGCGTTTCTTAAATCCAGATCGTAAGAGCATGCCCGATATTGATACGGACTTTGATGATGAAGGCCGTCAGAAAGTAATTGATTATGTAGTAGAAAAATATGGGAAGGAACAGGTAGCACAAATTATTACTTATGGTACAATGGCGGCGAAAAGTAGTATCAAGGATGTGGCGCGTGTGATGGATCTTCCTTTATCCGAATCCAATTTATTAGCAAAATTAGTTCCAGATAAACCAGGCACCGAACTCAATCGTTGTTTGCATGCACCCATCACGGTAAAAGAAGGCGAAAAATCTTTGGCCGAAAGAGAGGGTTATCAGTCGGACGATATTGACAACATAAAAAAGTTAAGAGAAATTTATGCGGGCAATGATTTAAGGGCCGCCGTCTTGCATGAAGCAGAACGTTTAGAAGGATCTATTCGTAATACGGGCATTCATGCTGCAGGTATTATCATTGCACCGAGTGATTTAACGGAAATTATGCCCGTTGCGACTGCAAAAGATTCTACTTTATGGGTCACACAAATCGAAGGATCTGTGATTGAAGAAGCAGGTGTAATTAAAATGGACTTCTTGGGTTTAAAGACCCTTTCTATTTTAAAAACTGCTTTACAATTAATCAAACAAAACCATGGCGTCACCATCGACTTGGATAAAATTCCATTAGACGATGAAACCACTTTTCATTTATACCAAAGAGGAGAAACCAATGCCACTTTCCAATTTGAGAGTGTGGGCATGCAAAAATATTTACGTGAATTAAAGCCAGATAAATTTGCAGATCTAATTGCGATGAACGCATTGTACCGACCAGGTCCCATGGCGTATATCCCAAATTTTGTTGAACGTAAACATGGTCGTGAAGCCATTCAATATGACTTACCTATCATGGAAGAAATATTAGCCGACACCTATGGGATTACGGTCTACCAAGAGCAGGTGATGTTACTAAGTCAAAAAATTGCTGGATTTACCAAAGGCGATGCGGATGTACTTCGTAAAGCCATGGGTAAAAAACAAAAATCGGTATTGGATAAAATGAAAGCGCAGTTTGTAGAAGGCGCTATGAAAAATGGACACGCAGAAAAAGCATTGGATAAAATTTGGACCGACTGGGAGGCATTTGCACAATACGCCTTTAATAAATCGCACTCTACTTGTTATGCTTATGTGGCGTATCAAACAACTTATCTAAAAGCACACTATCCCGGAGAATATATGTCTGCTGTGTTAAACCACGCAGGCAGTATCGATAAAATCACCTTCTTTATGGAAGAGTGTAAACGCATGGGCATAAAAGTATTGGGTCCAGATATCAATGAATCCTTACAAGGTTTCTCTGTCAATAAAAATGGAGAAATTCGTTTTGGGTTAGGCGGATTAAAAGGCGTTGGCGAAGCTGCAATTGAAGCCATCATTATTGAGCGAGATAAAGGCGGACATTTTGAAACCATGGTTGATTTTATTAAAAGAGTGTTGTCAAAAGCAGTGAATAAAAAATCACTAGAAAGTTTAGCCTACTCTGGTACTTTTGATTGTTTCCCTGAATATCACCGTGCACAATATTTTAATACGGGGGATGGGGATCGCACAAATGGCATGGAGAAATTAATTGCCTATGCACAAGCTATTCAGTCTATGACCACTGGTAGCACCAATACCCTATTTGGTGATTTACCTTCGGCCATGCAAGTGCCTATTCCTAAATTAGCACTCTGTGAGGAATGGACTTTGACCGAGAAACTAGACCACGAAAAAGACATTACAGGTATGTTCATGAGTGGTCATCCTTTGGATCATTTTAATTTCGAATTAAAACATTACGCCTTCACGCCCATCAATGAATACAACGAGGTAAAAGACAACTTGATTAGTTTCCCAAATAACTTAGGGAAAAACTTTAAGCTCGCAGGTTTAGTGACAGAAGTACAACACAGAATCACCAAAACAGGTAAAAACTTTGGATCATTTGCAATTGAAGACTTTACAGGCAAGACAGACTTTATCTTATGGAGCGAGGATTATGTGAAATTCCAAAATTATTTAGAGGTGGGGCAAAAAGTTTGTATCAATGGATCTTTTAGAAACAGATTCAATCAACCTAATAATTTTGAATTTAAGGTTCAGACGATGTCACTTTTAGAAACTGTGAAGCAACTACAAACCAGAACTGTGGAATTGAGTTTACATCCAGCGAACCTAAGGGCCGATATGATTGAATTTTTTGAAAAGAACATCAAAGCAAATCCAGGAAGAACTTCCCTTAAAATTACCTTTGTAGAACCAAGGGAGCAACTTGCTGCAAGTTTACTAACAATTGATAAAGGCTTTTTGGTGAACGATGACTTTGTTCAGTTCCTAGACCTGAACCCAGAATTGAATGTTCAAGTAAAACTAGCCAACTAATTGTCCCCAATGTGGGATATTAAAGTGGAAAAGTCAAGATGGCAGATATTAAAGTTTGGAGCTAATTTTGAACTACTACAATTAAGAACAAGAAAAATATAAAAATACAATTATGGCATTAGAATTTACAGACGCGAACTTTCAACAAACAGTCATTGAGAGTGATAAATTAAGTGTAATCGATTTTTGGGCAGAATGGTGTGGACCATGTCGTGCAATCGGACCAGTGATCGAAGAATTAGCTGTTCAGTACGAAGGCAAAGTGAATATTGGTAAAGTGAATGTGGATGTGAATCCTACTTTAAGCATGAATTTTGGCATTACTTCAATTCCAGCTATCCTTTTTGTAAAAGGTGGCGAAGTGGTAGATAAGCAAATTGGCGCAGTACCAAAGGCTGTTTTAGACAAAAAGATCCAATCTCACATGTAATTGAAATAAGGACTTTAAGGAAATCCCGCTCATTCAACCGAGTGGGATTTTTTATGTATTGTAATCAAAAAAATAACAATAAATTAATTACCTTCCTTTCCTAAATTAACCCAATGGATAGATTCCAAGGCCTGATAGGCATAGTATTGATTTTAATGATTGCTTTTTTGTTTTCCAACAATAAAAAAAGAATCAACTATCGCTTAGTACTAAGTGGTTTAGCCCTTCAGTTAACCATAGGAATTTTGATTTTAAAAATACCTGCCATTACCAAGTTCTTTCAAATTTTGGGCAAAGGCATGGGGAAGATAGAAGAATTTGCACGTCAAGGTGCAGCGTTTGTATATGGTGGGGTTGCCGCGATGGGTCCTGCAGGTGCAACTGACTTTACCAATGGTGGATTTGTCTTTGCTTTCAACGTCACAGCAACCATCATTTTAGTATGTGTATTAGTAGCCTTATTCTATCATTTTGGTATCATGCAACGCATTATATCTGTGATTGCAAAGGCAATGAATTTTATTATGCGTGTGAGTGGCGCAGAAGCCTTAAGTAATGTAGCAAGTGCATTTGTTGGACAAGTAGAAGCGCAAGTGATGATACGTCCCTATTTACCTACTATGACCAAGAGTGAAATTTTAGCAAGTATGAGCGGAAGCTTGGCTTGTATTGCTGGTGGTATACTTGTGGTGTATGCCAATATGGGCGCACAAGCTGGTATGGACTTAGCACCAAAATTAATCACTGCTAGTTTAATGGCAGCGCCAGGAGCTTTGGTGATTGCAAAAATTTTATTTCCTGAGACAGAAGCTTCTCAAACCATGGGGAAAGTCACTTTAGAAGTGAAGAGCCAATATAGTAACACCATCGACGCCATTACACATGGTGCTGGTGATGGTTTTAAAATTGCCATGAACGTGATTGCAATGTTAATTGGATTTATTGCCTTAATCGCATTGGTAGACTGGAGCTTATTAAAAATTGGCCATCTTTTTAGCGCTAATGTAGATTTAAGCTTGAACTTTATTTTTAGCAAATTATTTTACCCTATGGCTTGGGCCATGGGTATACCAAATGTAGATGTACAGAATGCAGCAACCTTACTAGGTCAAAAATTAACCATCAATGAATTTGTTGCGTTCAAAAGTTTAACCAGCAAAGTGATCCCAATTGTAACAGAGAAAGGTTTGTTGATTGTTAGTATTGCTATTTGTGGTTTTGCCAATTTCAGCAGTGTAGGCATGTTAATTGGTGGTATTGGGGAATTAGCGCCAACCCGTCGTAAAGACCTTGCCGAATTAGGCCTAAAGGCATTATTAGCTGGAACTTTAGCTTCTTATTTGTCTGCAAGTATTGCAGGTATTTTAATTGGCTAAGATTTGTTTACCAGTAGTACAATCAAGGTTAAAGCTTAGCTTAAATATTGATAAAGAGTTTAAACATAAGATGGTAATCAAGCCCTTATTAAGTAACTTTGTGGCTTAATTTCATCGTTTATGAATACGGCGCAAATTCAAGTGTTGGTAGATGCTCAAGAAGACCTTACATTAAAAGTAATCGGTCAAAAAATCTTACAAAACGAACGCATCAGTTTTGAAGATGGTGTCGCCTTATTCGAAAAATCATCCCTGCCCTATGTAGGTGCTTTAGCCAACTGGAAAAGAAATGAATTGCATGGTGACCTTACTTATTTTAATCGCAATTTTCATATCGAGCCCACCAATGTCTGTGTCTTTTCCTGTAAGTTTTGTTCATATTCAAAATTATACGCCCATAAAGAGGAAGGATGGGAATTAACGATAGACCAAATGATGGATATCGTAAAATCTTATGATGGCAAACCCGTTACCGAAGTGCATATAGTAGGTGGCGTGCATCCTAAATTAACTTTAGCATTTTTCTTGGACTTAATGCGCGCTATAAAAGCACATCGTCCCGAATTACATATCAAAGCATTTACGCCAGTTGAATTGGATTATATGTTCCGTAAAGCAAAAGTATCTATTCAAGAAGGAATGCGTTTGGCAAACGAGGCTGGATTGGATTCCTTGCCTGGTGGCGGTGCAGAAATTTTTCATCCGGATATTCGTACCATTATTTGTGATGATAAAGTGGATGCCAATGGATGGTTAGAAATTCACCAAACTGCACATGAACTAGGTATGCATAGCAATGCCACTTTATTATATGGCCATATCGAAAAATATGAACACCGTATAGATCATATGGAACGCCTTAGACAATTACAAGATCAAACAAAAGGGTTCAATACATTTATTCCACTTAAGTTTCGCAATAAGGACAATGCAATGCATGATGTTCCTGAATCAACCATGCTCGAAGATTTAAAAATGTATGCCATCTCAAGATTATACTTGGATAATTTCCCGCATGTCAAAGCATACTGGCCGATGTTAGGTCGACAAGTGGCTCAATTGACATTGAGTTATGGTGTGAATGATATTGATGGAACAATAGATGATACCACTAAGATTTACTCCATGGCTGGAAGCGAAGAACAGAATCCTGCAATGACGACTTTGGAATTGGTGAGACTTATCAAACAAGCAAAAAGAATCCCAATTGAAAGAGGTACTTTGTACAATGTAATCCAAGATTTTAGTTTGGTAGATGAAGCAGCGATTGAAGCTTAATTTGACACTTTATCGAAATTAAATTTTGATAAAGTATTAACGCTATTTCTAAATTAACATTCTGCTAATCCTATTGGAATCTGCATGGCCAATCCTCCGTCTGCAGTCTCTTTGTATTTTACATTCATATCCAACGCAGTTTGCCACATCGTATGAATGACTTTGTCTAAACTTACCAAAGCATAATCTGGTTTACTTTGCAAAGCCAATTGCGCTGCAGTAATGGCTTTGATCGCGCCCATGGTATTACGTTCAATACATGGAATCTGAACCAATCCGCCCACTGGATCACAGGTTAATCCTAAATGATGTTCCATGGCAATTTCTCCAGCCATTAATACTTGTCGTTGGTTGCCGCCTAATAATTCTGTCAATCCTGCTGCAGCCATAGCAGATGAAACTCCAATCTCTGCCTGGCATCCACCCATCGCTGCAGAAATTGTCGCACCATTTTTAAATAAAATACCAATCGCATTGGCAGTCAATAAAAAACGATGAATGTCTTGTTGACTTCCTTTATTACAAAAATTAATGGCATACATTAATACAGCAGGAATTACACCGGCAGCACCATTAGTGGGCGCAGTGACTACCCTACCAAAACTTGCATTCTCTTCGTTCACCGCCAATGCAAAACAACTTACCCAATCTAATATATAAGTAAAGTCAGAACCGCCACTTTGTATTTGTTGCATCCACTGTTCAAGATGATTAGAATCTAAATTAGTCGCTGCATCGCCTTCAAGATTACTTTCTACACTAGACTTACTCGATTGAATTTCTTTTTTTAATAATTTAGCATTCAAATCGTGCGCTCTTCTGTGCACTTGCAATCCACCTGGCAAAATACCTTCCGCATGCACGCCTTTAAATATACAATCCAGCATCGTCTTCCATAAATGATCCAGGCCTTCCTCTAATGCTTGTTCCGTATGTAATTGCTTTTCGTTTTCTTTTACAATATCAGAAATAGGTAAACCCGTTTTGATACACCAATGAATTAAATCATTGGTAGAAAAAAAATTAAATGGCACTTCTATATTCGTTTCCTTTTTATCCTCAATTAAATGGCCCAACTCTAAGCCATCTTCTGATGCTTCTGTTTCTATGAATCCACCTCCAACCGAATAATAAGTAAAGGTTTTTACAGCATCTTTTAATTCCACCACAAATTGCATCGCATTAGGATGGTATGGCAAACTTTTATCCTTTAAAAAAACTACATGATTGTTGTAGTCAAAATCAATAGCATGCACTCCATTCAATAAAATGGTTTGCTGTTCTTTGATGGCTTGCACTTTTTGCGCAATCAAACGCGTATCTGTTGTGACAGGATCTTCGCCCTGTAAGCCCATTAAAATAGCCGTATCTGTTCCGTGTCCTTTCCCCGTTTTAGCCAATGAACCATAGAGGTACACATGCAATGCACTGATATTTTTGACATCAGATACCGCACTAATCCTTTTTATCATATGCTTTGCGGCCAACCAAGGTCCTAGGGTGTGTGAACTTGAAGGTCCTACACCAATTTTAAACATATCAAACACAGAGATGAACTTTTCCATAAGTAAAACAAATTTAAGTGAGTTTACAGTAGATATGCACAATTAGGGCATAATTTAATGCTAAATGCAAGGTAAAAAGGATGGCTGTTTGGTAATAATTTGCGAAATTCGAGTTACAAATAAAACTCCATGGAATTATCATCTCTTTTAAACAGATTTAGTGAACCAGAAACTTTAAAAATGGCCAAATTAGGTCGTGAATTAAGGGCACAAGGTGTTGATGTAATTGACCTAAGTTTAGGTGAGCCAGATTTTGATACGCCACAGCATATTAAAGATGCAGCGATCAAAGCCATCAATGATAACTGGAGTCACTACACCCCAGTGGCAGGTTTTTTAGATTTAAGAGAAGCCGTTTGTACTAAATTAAAAAGAGACAACAATTTAGATTATACCCCTGAACAAATCATTACATCCACTGGTGCGAAGCAAAGTTTAGCCAATGCAATATTGGCTTTAGTAGATGAAGGTGAAGAAGTGATTATCCCTACACCATATTGGGTGACTTATTCTGAGTTGGTAAAAATTGCGCGTGGTAAAGTGGTTGAAATCAGAACCACAGTAGAAGCTGGATTCAAAGCAACGCCTGCACAAATAGAAGCAGCCATCACTCCAAAGACAAAAGTTTTCATGTTCTCCTCTCCTTGTAATCCTTCTGGTGCAGTATACAGCAAAGCAGAATTGGAAGCATTGGCGAACTTGTTTAAAAAATATCCTCAAATCACCATCTTATCGGATGAGATTTATGAATACATCAACTTTATTGGAAAGCACGAAAGCATTGCTCAATTTTCTGACATTAAAGACCAAGTCATTGTAATTAATGGATTGAGTAAAGGATTTGCAATGACTGGTTGGCGTTTAGGTTATACTGCATCCAATATTACTTTAGCAAAGGCGATGGAAAAATTACAAGGTCAATTTACATCAGGCACTAGTTCTATCACCCAGAAAGCTGCGGTGGCTGCCTTAGTGGGCGATTTAAAACCATCTATCGCAATGACAGAAGAATTTACACGTCGTCGAACAACCACATTAGCCTTGGTGAATGCGATGCCTGGATTTAAATGTTTTGCACCCGAAGGCGCTTTCTATGTCTTCCCAGATGTAAGTAGTTATTATGGTAAATCTAATGGAGCACAAACCATTACAAATGCCTCAGACCTTAGCATGTTCTTATTAAATACGGCGCATGTATCTTCTGTGATGGGTGACGCATTTGGAGAACCGCATTGTGTGCGTTTCTCTTTTGCAAACAGCATGGAAAATATTGAAAAAGCTTGGGCAAGAATCAGAACAGCATTAGCTACTTTAAAATGACGCCCGAAAAATTTCAAATGTTTGAAAATCGATTGCTTAAAAATTATAAGCATCGTTTAAAACAAGCTAAGCGACTCAATTTGTCTTGCTGGAGACTCTATGACCATGACTTACCAGAATTTCCCATTTGTGTAGAATTGTATGAGGAGTACATTTACATTGCAGAGTACAACAGACGACACGCACTCACCGACGAGGAACATGAGATTTGGTTTATCGAAACTAAAAAAATCATTTCCAATATGACTGGCGTTCCTGTTGAAAATATGTATGTGAAATTGCGCAAACGTATGTCTCATCGTGAAGGACAATACGAAAAAGAAGCAGTGACAGAATCAAAGATCATCACAGTCAATGAAAATGGCTTACAGTTTTTAGTCAACCTAACCGACTATTTAGATACTGGTTTATTTTTAGACCACCGTGTCACAAGACAACTAGTGCAAGCCGAAGCAAAGGATACGCATTTTTTAAACTTATTTAGTTACACCAGTTCCTTTTCTGTGTATGCTGCAAAAGCAGGCGCAAAGTCAGTGACTTCGGTTGACTTATCTAAAACCTATTTAAGTTGGAGTGAAGATAATTTTAAACTCAATCAAATACCAGCCTCTTCGGCCTATCAGTTTATACATGCAGATGTCAAACAATATTTGAAATCATTGCCTATCAATTTTTATGATTTAGTGGTGATGGATCCACCTACTTTTAGCAATAGTAAAAGAATGAAGGATATTTTAGATATTCAAAGAGACCATGTAGAATTGATCAATGATATGTTGAAAGCAATGAAGCCAGGAGGTATTTTATATTTTAGCACCAATTTTACGCAGTTTATCATTGACGCAGAACAAATAAAGAGTGATCAAATCAAAGACATCACTAAAGCCACTACCCCATTTGATTTTGAAGGAAGATTAAAACGTTGGTGTTATAAGATTATAAAGCCGCTCTAATCGCTTTATCCAATTCCAATACTTGTGGAATCAACATTTCTTGATTGTTATTCTGAATTACATAATCGCATAAACGCATTTTGATGGTATCCGATATTTGATGTTGCATACGCGCTTCTACTTGCTCTTTAGAAACACCATCTCTTTGCATGACTCTTTGTATTTTTAGTGACAAGGGTGCTGTTACACCAATGACTTTAAATAAACCATCCGCAGCCCCCGATTCAAATATCAATGCCGCTTCTTTAATCACATAAGGACTGGTTTGTTTTGCAGCCCAATCTTTGGCTGCTTGAATGGTGACTGGGTGCACAATGGTATTGAGTAATTGTAATTGAAAAGGATCATTGAAAACAATGGATGCTAATTTTTCTTTATCCAATCCATGCTCATTGTATATATCAGTACCAAATTGTTCTATCAATTTAGTTTTGATTTCGGGACTGGTTTGCATGATACGTTTGGCTTCTTCATCGGCATTGAACACAGGTATTCCTATGGTTGCAAATATTTTTGCGACCACCGATTTCCCTGAACCAATCCCTCCTGTTAAACCAATCATTGTTGCCATATGCTAGTCAAAAAAAAATCCGAAATCAGTTTCCAATTATTTGGAGGCTAATTTCGGATTGTATCATTTAAATCATTGTCTTATTTGTTGATTGCTTGTGACCACTCTAAGCTAATGGAAGATCTTTCAATCTTTAAATAACTTCCTGGGCTCACTTCCAATTGAATGGTGTTGTCTTCGTTCACTTTATTGATTGTACCATGAATACCTGCAATGGTAACCACTTTATCTCCCTTTTGCATTGTATCAATAAATTTCTTTTGCTCTTTTGCTTTTTTAGCTTGTGGGCGGATCATGAAAAACCAGAAAACCAAGATAATACCACCTAACATGATCAATTGAAAAGTTCCACCTTGTTGTGGCGCTTGTAATAAAATTTGTGTCATTTTGTTTTGTTTATGTTTTAAACTTGAATACAAAGATAGTGTAATCCAATTACTTTGCTTTGTGACTTATCTTTTGAATTTTACCATTTGCCACTAATTCTTTGTGGATACTATCCAAAATACCATTGACAAAATGGCCACTTTGTTCGGTGCTATATTCTTTTGCAAGATCGATGTATTCATTGATAGATACTTTTGTAGGAATGGTATCAAAATAGAGTAATTCACAAACGCCCAATCTTAATAAAATCATATCAATCACTGCAATACGTTCTGGATCCCAGTTTTTTAATTTAGGTACAATCAAGGCCTCTGTCACCTCCTTTTTTTCGATAGCTGTTTGCAATAAATCTTTTGCAAATTTCATCTTCTCATCCCCCACTAAATCTAAGAAATTGACTGATCCTGGCTTTTGAAAATAATTCAACATAAAACCTATAATCATTTCTCCGTCATCATCCCAATTGGAAAAGTGGGATTCAATTGTTTCAATTGTATTACTAGAATTCAAAATCAGTTCTCCAAAAATGAACTTTAAAATAGCGGTTTCCTGGGCTTTTTCTCTACTTTCCTCAAGTATGTACACCTTGTATTCTGAAGACTCCACCAATTGACGAAATATGGATTTAACCATGTCATTGTCAATCCATTGTTGTGGCTTCACTATCTCAATGGCTTTTTTGAATTTATCGGATTCAAGGGTTTGCCAAACAATACTGTTTCCGGCTAATTTGATATTGACAGCTAAATCTGCTTGGTTGGGAAGGTTTTTAGAGGCTCTTTGTAAGGCCTCAATCTCTGCATAACTTGCAATTTGATGCATTAAATGAACTAGGTAAACGAATAAATTACGGGTCTTGTCAAACTCTTTTTGAAGTAAACCAGCTGCAGATGAGACGTTTTGAGCGTCTAGCATGTACATGACCTGCATTACTTTAATTCGGATATTTCTTCGGTTCATCATAATTATAAGAGCTATTGGGGTTGCAAATCTATAATAAAATTGC
>CAMAQL010000039.1 GCA_945860605.1 Chitinophaga pinensis | reverse complement strand
AAAAAAATGGCCACACTAGAAAGTGCGGCCGTAATTACTAACCCATCTAAAAACAAAAAGCGTTCAATATATTTACTAATTGCAATGTTCGTTGAACAATGAAATTAAGTGTTGCGCAATCACTTGAGCAGGGCTTCCTTCAATCTGATGTCTTTCTACCATGCTCACCAATTTGCCGTCTTTAAACAAAGCAATAGCTGGTGAAGAAGGCGGATAAGGCATATGTAATGCTCTTACTTGATTGACTGCCTCGATATCGAAACCTGCAAATGCTGTAGTGATATGATCTGGTTTTTTTGTTGCGTTTGCTACTGCCATTAAAACACCTGGTCTACAAGCTCCAGCAGCGCATCCACAAACCGAATTAATCACCACCATTGTTGTACCAGTTGTATTCACCACATTCGAAACTTCAGCTGCTGTTGTTAAATCAGTAAATCCGTTATCAACTAATTCAGCCTTCATTGGTAATACAAACTCTGCAGGGTACATATCTTCTACTATTAGATTCAAAATTAGGTATTTTAAAAATCACTTGCAAATTTGTTTTCAAGCCATTTTGACAATTAACAATTAGATAATATGTCATTATAGCATTAAAATACGCGATTTTGGAACATTTTACCTCAAATAGCCTAGTATTTTTAACATGGACTGTGCTGATTGCTCTTTTGCATATACCCAGTCAACCAATTTACCTGTCTTTTCATCCATTTCAACAATGACATGTTTTGGTGATGGAATTAAACAATGTTTGATACCTCCATAACCACTGATTTGATCTTGATATGCGCCTGTGTGGAAAAAACCAACATACAATGGTTCTTTATTTTCTTCTTCCTTGTCATCCATTGTATCATCTTTTAACTTGGGCAAGAATACTTCGTTAATATGTTCCTCTGAATCATAATAATCATGACTATCACAAGTGATTCCACCAAGTACAACCCTTTGGTAATCATTTTCCCATTTATTAACTGGAAGCATCAAGAACTTTTCTCCAATACCCCATGTATCTGGAAGTGTTGTAATGAATGAAGAGTCAATCATATACCAACACTCTCTGTCGTTTTGTTTTTTCTCTGCTAATACTTTATAAATATGCGCCATGCTCTCTCCTACCGTATAGCTTCCAAATTCAGTATAGATATTTGGCATTGGCACTTTAGCCTTTTTACAAGCTTTCTTAATATTTGACACAATCTCATTGATGATGAATTGATAATCATACTCAAAACCAAGTGAGTGCTTAATAGGGAATCCACCACCGATATTGATTGAGTCTAATTCTGGGCAGATTTTTTTTAATTGACAATACAAGTTGATGATCTTATTCAACTCTGACCAATAATAGATATCATCCTTAATACCTTTGTTTAAAAAGATATGCAACATCTTTAACTGAAACTTATCTTCATAGCCTTCTATCTCGTCTACATAAAATTCTAAAATATCTTTTGCACGAATGCCTAATCTTGAGGTATAGAAAGGAAAACTAGGCTCTTCCTCTGCCGCAACACGAATACCTACCTTAAATGGCACTTTGGCATTGCGCTTATAAAATTGTAATTCTTCTACATTGTCTAATATAGGTATCACATTCTTGAATCCAGTATTGATCAATTTGGTGATACGACTAGTATACGTTTTTTGTTTAAACCCATTACAAATGATAAAAATATCTTTATTAATTTTTCTTCTTTTGTACAATTGATTGATGATTTCAATATCATATGCATAAGAAGTTTCTAAATGCACATTGTGCGATAAAGCTTCTTCTACTACAAAAGAAAAGTGTGAACTTTTTGTACAATAACAATAAAAATACTCCCCTTCGTATTTATGTTTTTTGAAAGCATCTGCAAACATCTTTTTTGCCTTATTAATTTGCATACCAATTTTTGGCAAATAAGTGAGCTTTAAAGGCGTACCATGTTTTTCGATAATCGCTTTTAAGTCTAGGCCATTAAATTCTAGGTAACCATTTTCATTTTTATTAAACCCTTCTTGAGGGAAATGGAATGTTTGTTTTACCAGAGAAGTGTAGGTATTGTTCATGGATGAAGCAGGGGTTGTTACTGGTTAATTATTATTTTACAAAAATAGTCGTTTGAACGGATATTAGGGTTGCTTTTTTAAAGCGGGTCATAAAAAAACCGCTCCAATTCATGGAGCGGTTTTCTAATCTATTTTGAGAAGGAATTAAGCCTTCACTGATTGTACAATCTTTTGGAAAGTTTCAGGCTCATTCATTGCCATATCAGCCAATACCTTACGGTTCAAATCAGAACCTTTCTTAGCTAATAAATTAATGAACTGACTGTAGGTTAACCCTTCTTCTCTTACTGCAGCGTTGATACGTGCGATCCACAATGTGCGGTATTCACGCTTCTTCAACTTACGAGATACATAAGAGTAAGTTAAACCTTTCTCTAATACGTTTTTGGCAACGGTATAAACGTTTTTACGCTTACCATAGAAACCTTTGGCTTGATCTAAAATCTTTTTTCTTCTTGCTCTAGATGCAACGGCATTTTTTGAACGTGGCATAATTAATATTTTTTTGAATCGGCTATTGAAAGCTTCGGACTCGGTGAATTAAATGGTTGGAATGTGAAGGAATAATTATCCTTTTAATCTTAATAAACGAAGAACGAAGTCTTTGTTAGTTGATCCTACTAGACCTTTCTTTCTCATAGCTCTTTTACGCTTTGTAGATTTCTTGGTTAGAATGTGTCTTTTGAACGCTTTTTGGAAGGTGATTTCACCGGTTCCAGTAACTTTAAAACGCTTTTTTGCGCTTGAGTTAGTTTTTACTTTTGGCATTATTATAATCTTATCGATTACTCCCTACTGGCGGTCTTGCACGGGCGAGACACTTTTTGAGCCTTGTGGGAAATGGAGGGCGAAGGTAGTATAAGTGTAGTATATAGCAAAACAAAAAGCCACATTAATGTGGCTTAAAATCATAATAGTTGGTTTTAAAAGCCTTTATATTCGTTAGAAAAGGATTTTAAAAAACAAAAAGCCACATTAATGTGGCTTTTATATAAAATATTCATTGAAAATCAGCATTTTAGCTGATTACGATTCCAAAAATTAAGCGCTTGGCTTCTTTTTACCCCCTGCTTTAGGTTGGAAAATGGCAAACATTCTCTTTCCTTCCAACTTAGGCATACTTTCTAAAGTACCTGCATCAGCGAGTCTTTCTGCGAATTTCAATAAAAGCAATTGACCTCTGTCTTGAAACATGATGGCTCTACCTTTGAATTGAACATAGGCTTTTACCTTATTCCCGTCTTGTAAAAACTTTTCGGCATGTTTTGCTTTAAAATCAAAGTCATGATCATCTGTACCTGGAGTGAAACGAATCTCTTTAATCTCTGATTGTTTTGAGTTCGCTTTCATCTCTTTTTCTTTACGCTTTTTCTCGTAAAGAAATTTCTTATAGTCAATAACTTTACATACTGGAGGATTGGCTGTTGGAGAAATCTCAACTAAGTCTAAACCTTGGTCAACAGCTATTTTTAGCGCATCTTGTGTGTTGTAAACGCCTACGGTGATATTCTCACCAACCAGTCGTATTTCTGGTACTCTAATACGATCATTGATACGGTGCTCAGGTTCTTGTTGTCTTTGAAACCTTGGGTTAAATCTTGGTCCTCTGTTCGGTAATGCCATTAATTGTTAAAACGTTGTTTAAGTTTGTAAAGATAGTCAATGTTATGCTTCAGGTGCTTTTCTTTCCACTATTTCTTGATGGATCTGAGAAATAAAAGCGGTTTTATCCATCATACCTAAATCTCCTTTGCCTTGTCTTCTAATAGATAATTGACCCTCAGTCATCTCTTTTTCTCCAATAACTAGCATATAAGGCACTTTCATCAATTCGGTATCGCGGATTTTTTTACCAATTTTTTCATTTCTATCATCAATCTCGGCACGAACACCTGCTTTACGCAATTCAGACAATACCTCCTGTGCATAAGGCATAAACTTATCGCTAATTGGCAAGATCTTAGCTTGTAACGGTGCCAACCAAACAGGGAATTTACCTGCATAATGCTCTAATAAGAATCCAATAAAGCGCTCGTGTGTGCCTAAAGGTGCACGGTGAATAATCAATGGAGTTTCAGGTTCATTGTCTTTATTAGTGAAACTTAAATTAAATCGTTTTCCTTGTGCAAAATCCACTTGATTAGTAGCCAATGTAAACTCTCTTCCTATGATACTCCAAATTTGAACATCAATTTTTGGTCCGTAGAAAGCACCTTCGTCCTGTACTTCCACAAATGGAGTGCCTGTTTCAATCAATACCTGACGCACCATTTCCTCTGTTTCTAACCACAACTCAGGTTCGTTGATATATTTCTGCCCCAATTTTGCTGGATCATGTAAACTTAAACGCATCACATACTTGTCAATTCCAAAAATATTAAAGTACTTCAAGTACATGTCATTCACTGCTCTAAATTCTTGTGCAAATTGTGCTTTCGTGCAATAAATATGCGCATCATTCATGTGTAAACAACGCACACGCATCAATCCAAATAATTCACCAGATTGCTCATAACGGTAACAAGTACCATACTCTGCAAGTCTTAATGGCATGTCTTTGTAGCTCTTAGGTTCTGCATCAAAGATTTTATGATGATGCGGACAATTCATTGCTTTCAAATAATATTTTGTGCCATCCAATTCCATTGGAGGGAACATACTATCTTGGTAATAAGGCAAGTGACCACTCGTAATATACATACTCTCTTTAGCGATATGTGGCGTCACCACACGCTTATAACCAGCAGCTTCTTCGGTCTCTTTTGCAAGGCGTTCCAATTCTTCAATGATGATTGTGCCATTTGGCATCCACAAAGGAAGTCCTGGTCCAACATCATCATCCATCGTATAAATGCCTAATTCTTTTCCTAATTTCCTATGATCTCTTTTCTTTGCTTCTTCTAATAATAACAAGTACTCATCTAATTCTTTTTGATTCGGAAAAGTCACACCATAAACTCGCGTCAACATTTTATTTTTTTCATCCCCTTTCCAAAAAGCACCTGCAATATTGGTGATTTTGATGGCCTTAATCGCACTTGTATTTGGAATATGTGGGCCACGACATAAATCTGTAAAGCCGCCTTGTGTATAAAAAGTAATGGTTCCATCTTCCAATCCAGACAATAAATCTAGTTTGTATTCATCCCCCTTTTCGGTAAAGTATGCCACTGCTTCGGGCTTTGACATTTCCTTACGGATATAGTCATTGGCTTTCTTTGCTAATTCATTCATTTTCTGTTCCAATAAAACAATATCCTCTTCCTTCATTGTTTTATCTCCTAAATCGATATCATAATAAAAGCCTTTCTCTAGTGCGGGTCCTACCCAAAACTTAGCACCTGGAAATTGCATTTCTACCGCTTCTGCAAGCAAATGGGCAGAAGAATGCCAGAAAGTATTTTTACCATCGGCGTCATCCCATGTCAATAATTTTAACGCTGCATCTTGATGAATTGGACGCGTTGCATCCCAAACTTCGCCATTGATAGAAGCAGCTAATACTTTTTTTGCTAAGCCTTCACTAATTGATTTAGCGATACCTAAAGCAGTGATACCTTTATCATAGGATCTGACTGCCTCGTCTGGAAATTGAATTTGAACCATGTTTGTACAATAAATATATAGGTGCAAAGATAACAAAAAAAAGGATGCTTGTTTATACTTAGATTAATTCTTAAATTTATAGTTCTAATCATTTTATGACAAGGTCCACCCTACTCCTCTTTTCATGCATATTTTTTACCCAATTAAGTGCCCAAAACTTAACAGGTAGGTGGCAGGGTAGTTTTATTGCCAATGGAGATGCGTTAATCAACAATTATACCTACGAGCTGGTGATTAAAGAGAATGCAAGTCATCAAATTACCGCACAAACCATTACCAAGAAAGGCGATCAGTTTTATGCAAGTGCTTTTTCAAAAGGAAGCCACAGTCCTCGTACACAATTAGTACAAATTGATGAAACTAGTTTTGATCAAATAAAAATAGCGAATGAACTTGAGGCTTGTTTGATGTCCAATTTTTTAACCTATAAAAATATGGATGGACATGAAATTTTAGAAGGCAGTTACATGTCCACGTCCGTGAATGGCAAAAGAAATTGCGGTAGCGGGAAAGTTTTTTTAGAAAAAGTACCCAGTGTATTAAGTATTAAAAATACGAAAGTAGAGAATAAAAAAATTGATACCCAAAAAACAAAAATAGTAACCGCCCAAAATACGCAAGCAAAATCCAAGCCCTCAACAACTTTATTGGATAAGCCAAGTTCGACTACTAAAATAATTACATCAAACCCAACCACAGAAAAAGCTACAGACGAAGTAATTATTGAAAAGGAAGTGATCTCTACAAATACAATTACTCAGAATACAATCCGTAATGAACCCATTAATCTGCCTTGGGTATTGGTGGGAAGAGAAAATAAATTGGTTAAAAAAATCATTACCAATAGCAAAAGTATTAGCCTCGATTTATTTGACAATGGCACCATTGACAATGATACAATCATCGTTTTTGACAATAAAAAATTATTGGTAAATAAGAAAAGATTAAGCTACAAGGCAATCCACCTCGATTTTAATTTTACTGAAAATATGCGGGAGCATGAAGTGATTATTGTGGCACATAATATGGGCACAGTGCCTCCTAATACTGCGTTGCTTTTATTTAAAGACGGTAAGGTTAGACAGGAATATTTTATTACTTCTACCAATAAAATGAATGCCAAAATTTTGATTGTCTATGAGCCTCCAATCCAAGATTAGTCCTCTCTAATTCATGATCCTAGTTTCTAATCCTAGTGGATGGCCTTAATTAAGTTCCTGTAAGATTTGTATTGGCTGGTATTGCAGACCCATCTGATTTTGATATGGGTTGGTCCCCTTATTTTTTAAACCCATCCAACAATTATCTTCATTGTCTCTGAAAATATAGATTGTCTGCTTTTGATAGCCAATAGCAGCTAAGAACTCGATCCACTGCAAGCTTAACATTTGCGCACCCATGACGCGCTCATCTGGATTGGATTCCATTAAAATAGCGGTCATTTCGTATTGAATATTAATTAAACCTTGTACCGCTTTAAGCTGGGTTGCCGTGTCAAGAGATAAACTTTGTTGGGTCAAGCTATCTGCTATGAAGATCATATTTGTACCATAGGATTGCAAATTGACACTGTCCTTCTCTTGCAAATTTGCCATCACAGCAAAATACAGCTTCAATAAAGGTTGAATTTGTTGATCCAAATTTGGATCATGTCTTAGACCCGCAAATTTGGTGGTAAGTTTATCTGTTGGTTCATTTACCTTATTCCCACAAGCCATTAAGCAAGTCATTAAAAGCAGTATGAGCAATCTAGACATATACATTTTTTTCAAAAATATGCATAAATAGCCACCACAACTCTGTAACTTTGCGCACTGAATTGAAATAATATGTTAATAGGCTTACAAAACGTCACTTTTGAGTTTGGTGCTAGAGCAATCGTAACGGATGCTTCTTGGCATATCCAACCAGGTGAAAGAATAGGATTAATTGGATACAATGGAACGGGAAAATCAACCCTTTTGAAGCTATTGGTTGGACAGTACACGCCTTCAAAAGGTACTGTTGAAAAAGGGAGAGACACGACTATTGGCTATTTACACCAGGATTTATTGAGCTTTGATACAAGTGAAACCATCACCGAGGTCGCATTAGGTGCTTTTGAAAGAGTGCGCGCATTGGAAAAAGAAATTGAGGCCCTTGGCATCGCCCTTGAAGCTAACCCCGAAGACAATGATATTTTAATTAAATACACGGATGCATTACATGAACTAGATGTGTTGGATGGCTATAATATCGAACACAAGGCAGAGGAAGTATTGCATGGTTTAGGTTTTACAAATAAGGATTTAGCCCGTCCTTATAAAGAGTTTAGTGGAGGATGGAGAATGCGTGTGTTATTGGCTAAGATGATTTTACAAGCCCCAGATGTGCTCTTACTAGATGAACCTACCAACCACTTAGATTTACCAAGTATTGAATGGCTAGAAAAATATTTATTGCATTATAAAGGCAGTGTGGTGATTGTGAGCCACGATAAATATTTCTTGAATAAAATGGTGAATAAAATTGTTGAAGTCTATCAACAACAACTTAATTTTTACACTGGTGATTATGCTTATTATGAAGTGGAGAAAGTGCAACGTGTAGAGATTCAACAAAGGGCATTTGAAAATCAACAAGATTATATCAGACAACAAGAGCGATTTATTGAGCGATTTAAAGCCAAAGCTTCTAAAGCTGCTCAAGCGCAATCTATTCAAAAAAGATTAGACCGATTAGATGTCATTGAAGATGTACAAATTGAAAGACCCAATATCAGGATTAATTTTGCTGTAGATAAAACCCCTGGGAAAGTATTAGTGGATTTAAAGGGCGTGAGTAAAAGCTATCCTGCGCAAAGCATTTTAGCAAATGCATTTGCAGAGATTGAAAGAGGTGATAAAATTGCCTTAATAGGTGCGAATGGAAAAGGAAAATCTACCCTTTTAAGAATTGTAGCAGGCATGGAAAGCTATGAAGGAGAAAGGGTTTGGGGCCATAATGTGGATGAAAGTTTTTATGCACAGCACCAATTAGAATCTTTGAACTTAAATAATACTATTTTACAAGAAGTGCAAGAATGTGGTACTAAAAAAACAGATTTAGAGCTGCGCGCATTATTAGGTTGCTTCTTGTTTGGTGGTGATGAAATAGATAAAAAAATTAAGGTATTGAGCGGAGGAGAAAAAGCAAGGGTTGCATTGACTAAAACTATCATTAGCAAGGCCAACTTTTTAATGCTAGATGAACCTACTAATCACCTTGATATGGCCACTGTGGAGCTATTGGCAGAAGCCTTAACAAAATATGATGGCTCAATAATCTTGGTGAGTCACGATCGATATTTTATTTCAAAAACAGCGAATAAGATTTGGGAAATCGAAGACGAACAAATCATAGAATTCAAGGGTGATTATGACGAATGGGTTGCATGGAAAGAAAGAATGGCAAAACAAAAAGCAGCCAATCCGGAAGCACCCAAACCAATCCCAAAACCTGTCGAAAAAAAAGTTGAGCCAGTAGTTATTAAGGAAGTAAAAACGGGTCCAATTGATAAAGACCAACAAAAATTAGTGCAGAAATTACAAAAGCAAATTGCGCTATTAGAAGAAAAAATGGGGCAAATTCAGTCCGATTTAAAAACAATTGAATTAAAAATGACTGACCCATGCATTTATACTGATATAGCTGGATTTCAATTAATAGAAAAAGACTATCAATCCAAACAAGAAGCACTCCAACAAATGAATCAAGAATATGACCAATTATTCAGTGAATTGTTGGATTTAGAAGGGAAATAATAAGTTCATAAAAGGTTAATCGCAATCTGTTCATAAAATCAATTGTTAATTGCTTTCAATTGTTTAATTTTGGGGCTCCGTTCTTTTGGTAACCAATTGGTTTACGATTGTAAATCAACCCATTAAATGACAAATTGAACTAACATGTCTACAAAAAAAGTACATAAAATTGCTGTTTTAACATCTGGTGGTGACGCCCCTGGTATGAATGCTGCTATTAGAGCTGTTGTAAGAACAGGATTGTATCATGGGTTAGAGGTATTTGGGGTGACTAGAGGCTATAATGGAATGATTGATGATGATATTTTTCAAATGGATTCAAGATCGGTTGCCAATATCATTCAAAGAGGTGGTACTATTTTGAAAACAGCAAGAAGCAAAGATTTCTTTGAAGTTGAAGGACGTAAAATTGCATACGAAAATCTTAAAAAAAGAGGGATCGATGGCATCGTTGTTATTGGTGGAGACGGAAGTTTCAAAGGCGCACAAAAATTTAGCAATGAATTTGATATTCCTTGTATTGGAATACCTGGTACTATTGATAAAGACATTGCAGGTAGTGATTTTACCATTGGTTTTGATACGGCGGTCAATACTGCTGTAGAAGCAATTGATAAAATCAGAGACACCGCAGATGCACATGATCGATTATTTGTGGTGGAAGTGATGGGACGTGACGCAGGATACATTGCTTTACATAGCGGTATTGCGACTGGTGCCGAAAACATTTTGATTCCAGAATCAAAAACAGATATGATCGCATTGGTTGCTAATTTAACCGAAAAAGAAAAGCGTAGAAAATTAGTAAACCTGATTGTAGTTGCCGAAGGAGATGAATTTGGTGGCGGAAATCAAGTGGGGGACTTTTTAAAAACTAAACTGCCAAATGCAGATATACGTGTTTGTATTTTAGGGCATATTCAAAGAGGAGGCGCACCAACCTGTTTAGATCGTTTAATTGCAAGCAGAATGGGCTATCATGCGGTAGAATGCTTGTTGAATGGAACGCACAATGTCATGGTAGGTATAGCGGACAATAAAATGAAATACACCCCGCTAGATAACGCTGTAAAAGCAAAGCAAAAAATTTCAGAAGAGTGGTTAAAGATTGTAAAAATCTTAGCTAGTTAAAATATAAAAAGAAAAAACAACCCCAATTATTACAATGAGCACACCCACTTACAAACAGACACACTATAAAACAAAAATCGTTGCAACAGTTGGTCCTGCTTGTGAAACCTATGACCAATTAAAAAATTTAGTGATTGCAGGTGTGAATGTATTTAGATTAAATTTTTCACATGGGACGCATGAAGACAAAAAGAAAATCATTGACAATATTAGAGGCATTAATAAAGAATTAAATTGTACAGTAGCCATCTTGGGGGACTTACAAGGCCCTAAACTAAGAGTAGGTGAAATTGAAAACAATCGTTTAGAAGTAAAAGAAGGCGATATCCTAACATTCACCAATACAAAATGTGTTGGTACCCTTGAAAAAATATATGTATCCTACCCTAACCTTGCTGGAGATGTGGTTTTAGGAAACACCATCATGATTGATGACGGTAAGATCGAAGTATTGGTGCACAGTGTAGAATCCAATGGTGACGTAAAAGTAAAAGTAACCTTGGGAGGTATCATATCTTCTAAAAAAGGAATCAACTTACCTGATACAAAAATTTCTTTACCAGCATTAACGGAAAAAGATTTAGAAGATGCCGCTTTCATTATTAAAGAAGAATTAGACTGGGTTGCTTTGAGTTTTGTGAAGCGTGTGGCTGATATAGAAATGTTAAGAGCGATCTTGAACGAACATAAAAGCAACGCTAAAATTATTGCAAAAATTGAAATGCCAGAGGCTTTAACCAATATCCGTGATCTTATTATTGCAAGCGATGCCATTATGATAGCTCGTGGTGATTTAGGTGTTGAATTACCAGTAGAGAAAATTCCATTGATCCAAAAAGAATTAATTAGAAAATGTATTCATAGAGCGAAACCAGTGATTGTGGCAACACAAATGATGGAATCCATGATTGACAGAGTAAAACCAAACCGTTCAGAAATCACAGACGTTGCCAATGCGGTGATTGAAGGTGCTGATGCGGTGATGTTAAGTGGAGAAACAGCAACAGGTCAATTCCCAGTATTGGTGATTGAAACAATGCGTAAAATTATTTCTGAAGTAGAAGAAAATGGATACAAATACAATCGTTCAGAAGATTTAAAACCACAGCCCCACTCTCCTTCTTTCTTGAGCGATGCGGTTTGTTATAATGCATCTAAATTATCGGAAGATAGCAATGCAAATGCACTCGTAGGTATGACCCAGAGTGGTTATACTGCATTTATGTTAAGCAGTTTCCGACCTAGATCTCCTTTATTCATCTTCACAAAGCAACAAAGCCTAGTGAACCAATTATCTTTGAGTTGGGGTGTGAAGGCTTTCTACTATAATAAGGAAGAAAGTTTAGATGAGATCATTAAAGATCAAATACAATTTTTGAAAGCAAAAGGATTTGTGCATACGGGTGATGTAGTCATCAATACAGGCAGCACCCCAATTCAATTACACTTACCAACCAATATCATTAAGATCAATAAAGTTGATTAAAAAGACAAACATGCTTGAATCATTTGAAAAAGTTCCAGTCAAAATTTACAAAGATGTAGCCACTGGATCAAATGCAGTTGCTGCTCAAATTGCAAAATTGATTAAAGAAAAACAAGCACAAGGCCTACCATGTGTTTTGGGCATGGCGACAGGTGCTACTCCTATTTTATTGTATAAAGAATTAGTAAGATTACATAAGGAAGAAGGTCTTAGTTTTAAGAATGTAATT
>CAMAQL010000038.1 GCA_945860605.1 Chitinophaga pinensis | reverse complement strand
AGGGTTTCCTACGGTGTGCCAACAACAGTCCCTTATTGGGAACTGGCATTGAGTATGGTTACGCTAATTGGTGGATTCTTATTAACCACCTGGTTAAGTGCTAAAATTTACAGGACAGGTATTTTAATGTATGGTAAAAAAGTCACCTGGAAGGAAATGATCAAATGGGCTATTAAGTAGATTATAGTGCAATACGGATATTCACCCCTGCCCTTGTATTTGTGATTGGAGGTGCAGATGAAATATATGGTGTCGCCCTTCTTTGATCAAAGAAGAATCTCAAATTGATCTTACTACTCAATACATAATCTACCGAAGGCTGCAATGTGACTTCCTTTTGCCCGCCTGTACCATAGGCATTGCTTTGATCCAGTCTGCTATTGCTATTGTAAACATCGCGCACGGCAACATCTAATCTCAATGTTAAATCATTCGCTAATCTACTATTATTCAAACCCGGAATTCTGAATGGTAATTTTAAACCTCTTTTACGGTAGCTTGTCCCTATCACCCACTCCGTACTATTGTTTTCACTCAATTGATAGTCTACTAAACTCAATGCCAATAAACGACTCTTCTTGTACTCAAAACGGATAGACCATTGTGTAACTGTTGTCATATTCAATCCTATCAATGGCTCCATTCTTTCGCTGATAGTTACATTTGGAATTAAAAAATAGGGAACAAAATTACCACTTACTGTATCCAAGAAAGACGGCGCACTTAGACGATTGATATCCGCATACAATAATGAACTATTGAAACTATTCATGGATAAGCTTCCATTGTAACCATGTGTTAATGAGATATTGGAAAATAGGTTAGACAGGCCAAGTATGTTGGTTAGTCCATTATATAATAAATTCCAGTTTGGCATAGGTAACATGCCAGAGAATGGATTGGAACGTATACTTGAGTTGTTTTGATTTAGCAAGGCTACTTTTTGGGGATCTTTTCCGGTGTATGCAGCAATAAATGACGGAATCAATACATCCTGTGCATATTTGCCATATCCAATAGCATAACCATTAGGATCATTTTTTTGATTCCAATAAGGATTCAAAGCAGCCACCCTATTAGAAATAGTTGTTCTATATTTTTGAAATTGAATAAACTGCGTAGAGATCATATTTGGATCATGCTTGTCAAAGAAAGTTCTTAAAGCAACATAACTAATATTGAACCCCCCTGCTGACAATGGATTATTATGTGATCGATAGCCATTCATGTTTGCAGTTGTATCCTTAAATAATTCAGAATATTCCTTTGTAAATGTTTTATCGAACTTTAAGTCGATAATCAAAGTCTTAATTGGCTCAATCATAACCCTTGCACTCAATCTTTGGTCAAAACCTTGACGGAATAACATATTGAAATTGGCATCCTTAGTAAGTAAGCCTTTTCGCTCTTGCGCATTCAGCCAATTACTATCCGGCTGCTTACCCATGGCATAGTCAAACCCAGGAGCAAATCCATTAAAGTCCTTATCTATGAACTGCACCCCAGACATAAAGCCTGGTAAACGGCTATTGTAATTTTCTGCATAATCTAAGGATGCATTTTGAACCATTGTCATTAACCCAACTAGTGATTTAATTGGCTTTGGTATATATAATACTTCATTTGCTTTAAGCACCCTCATGGCAATACGTTCCTGCTTCCTTGCCTCCTTCCATATTTTAAATGCCGAGTCTCTTGCCTTGCCTGTTAGTCCATTTAATGCATCTTGTTTTTTAGTAACTAATTGATTCGATAAAGGATTGGATGGACTTGTGGTAGGTTTTGCATTTGATAAAGCAGTTCGAATGAATTTAGATTTATTATATAAACTATTAAAATTAAACTGTGCATTCACTTGATGTGAAAGGGTATTCTCAATTGTATTACCAAATGATGTAAACAGTCTGCTTGCACCAATCCAATTGTAATTGGTGGATACATTATAACTTGCCAATATCCAATCTGTCATTGGGAATTTACTAGTTGGTAAATCATAGCGTGCTGTAAAACGCTGATTGTATAAAGTATTACGTCCCCCTCTTATCAACATCCTTACGATGGAATCTTTTTTCTCTTTTGTATCTATTAACCCATCTGGCTCATCTATTCTAGAATTCAAATTTGCTATCATGTCTAAGCTGATTGATCTTGTGACAGGCCAACGAAGATTAAAGATGCGCCCCATGGTAAAATATTTGTCATAGGTTGTCTCCACTTTTTCTGTGGTACCATCAAATGAATTCACTATCCTAGGTGTGTACTCCCCAAATTGACGATCAAATATGGTACGATAGCTAATTAGACTTGGCGTAGGAGAAAAATTAAAATCTTTTATCAAATTCAACCAAGGGGACTTCGTTTTAATCAATTTTGCAAATGGCTGATAGGTTTTTCCTGTATTATTAAATGTATAGCCAATTGAACCACGATGTTTTACCACCTGATTTAATTCAATTAAAGGACTAGTTTGTTGAAGTTGCGAATAGGAATAACTAAGATCAAGATTACTAATGCTCAGCAAAGTATTTCTTTTTCCTGGAAGGACCCTTACGTTGGTGAAATTCAAAGTCTTTATTGTGCTTTCGTCAATTGATGCTCTTTTAATTGAATCCCTAATGGCACCTGAAACAGATTTTATTTTATCTGTATAAAGGATGTCTTTATTAAAAGGATCAAACTCGGGATTTTCTTGTGTTTTATTGATACCGGCAAATACTGGCAAAGAAATCTTTACTTGTTTAGGTAATAATTTTCCTGCATCAATATTAGTGGCAATATCCAATTGGGTAAACCCTGTTTTTGCACGTTCATTCATTCTTTGTTCTATGCTACCGAAACCAGTAGTTCTATTATTGACAGAAACTGCTACTGATCCTAAATCCGCCAAGACCACATCCATACGACCCAATGCTGCCCAGGATCCCCGCTCATCTAAGTTTGAGAGTCTTAATTCATTGACCCAAACTTCGGCGTCCATAAAAGTCTCCCCCGAAGAATTTTCAAAGGCAATTAATATCCCTCTGACTTCTCCTAAATTTGGATTCCCCATCACCGAATAAGTATGATTATTGTCTTGAGGCCTCTCAAACTTTTTATTGAAATCAAAATTTTGATTATCTCTATCAATTTTAAGTTTGACCAAATCAATTAAATTCAAATTCATTTCATTTTCCAAAGGCCATACATCTCTTACTTCTGAAATAGAATATGTTTTTCGTTTAGTCGTAGTTAATGGAATACGGATTTCATAAAAGTTATTTTGAAAATCCTGACCAATTCTAAGTACCGCTGTAATCACGCCCTTCTCAACCACATCTGGCCTATTTTTATTTTCGGCATGCAAGAACATGGATAAACTTCCATAACGTCGAATGTCAATATTCATGGTTTTAAAGACCCCTCTTGGCGTTGTATTTTTCTGCAATCTATTCAACTGAACACTTAATGCCTGTTCGTTTTGCAATAAGTTAACGCCGTTATTACTTAATAATTGAACACGCTCAATACCAGGAGGTACCAAATAGTTTACTGGTGTTCTACTTCCATTTTCTTCTAAACTCACCGCAATGGTATTCACCACAGCCGTATTATTTTCGGGCGTAATTAATTTATACTCTCCCGAATTGTCTACTTCATAAGTAAATTGTCTCCACTGGTTACGAACTAAATCAAGTCTGGCAAAACGAAGGGTGATTGAATCCTCAAAACCTGTAAGGTACATTCTTAAAAAACGGATGGATTTAAAATCACGAATGCCGCCCATTCTATTGGTGAAGGACCTTATTGGAACTCTAAATAAATACCAGTTCTCTATGGATTTAGACCCATCTGCTAAAGTCACACTGACTGTTTTTGAATCCGTCACATACCTAGTGTTATTCACACCAATTCTTCCTTTTTGTAAATCAATCTCATACTCAAAATAAGCTTCTGTTTCATTTAAAGTATTGTCTCTATTTAAATCTTCATTATCTGGCAATAAAGTAGCCGCACTACTAAATTGACTATTCCCCGCCAAGGCAGAGTTGCCTTGTGGATTATTGAAAAATTTATACCTACTTAAAATATTTGCACCAGCTGCATCATAGCTTGCATCACGATACCAAACATAGTTATCGGCAGAAGGATCTTTTGTAAATTGTTGCGCAACAGCACTGTTGCCAATTTGATTGATCAAGTAGGCTTTCTTTGTTCGTTCATCCTCGTCACCTAATCCATCAAATCCAATGTCCTGAAATTTTCTGTCTTCTGGATTATTACTAAATGCATTGGTCACCTGGATTGGATTCACTGGTACCCTTCCCCAAGTAGAGCTATCAATACTTGCAGGTATAGTAGGTGTGGGCATACCATTTTCGTAAAAACGTCTGCCATCTTTTAAAATATCTTCACTTACATTTCCTAGGTTCAAATACAATTTACCTCTTGTTGCTGCAGACTTAATGAAGGGATCCTGTACCCAAAATTCAACATATTCAATGATGCCAGTTTCAAAATCTGTTTGGTCTAAAGCACGCATAATACCACCCCATTTATCAGAAGGATTTTTTACTCTCCCGTTTACATCTAAATCTTTATAGTTGTAATTGTATGGGCCTCTATCTTTTGGAAAATAACTTAAATCAAAAGTTGGTAATTGGACGTCTGTAATATTGGTTGTTCTTTGCGGAAACAATTCATTGGTAAATACCTGACGAATTCTTGGATCACTTAATGAAGCCGCATTATTTGCCAGTGGGTTGTTGGCACTATTACGATCTTGTAAATTAGGCTCAATGGTATACCAAGATATTCTTGATCTATTTTTATTATAGTCAATGGAGTCTACCAATGCTCCCTCTGGGAAACGATCCAATGGTGTGGAAGCAAGTGTCCAAGCGTTAAAAGGAAACCTTAAATCAATATTGGTTCTTGTGGCTTCAAAATCATCTAAATAAATCAAGCCTGCAGCCCCTTTACCAATTTGTTGCGCATGCCCTGGTTTTAAAATTGCCGCTTCTCCATATGCTATAAGAGATGACTTTGCTTTAGTACTATAAAAGGGAAGCTTATCCAAGAGTCTTGTTAAACCAGGTAGGTCTTTTTTATAATTGAAATCAAAACCATACATGGAATTCTTAATAGGATCAGCACCAAAATTGGTCTTCGTAAAAAATGGTCGCTCATTTAAACGAGTGCTCGATAATCCAAAATTAAAATTCTTACTCGCTAAGTAGTCAATCCTCAATGCCCTAAATCCACGCTCCTGAAATCCAAAACCCAAATTATTTTCAAAGGAAACATTCACTGGAATATTAGAACTTAAAATACCTGGGTTAATGATTCTTACAGTACCCGACCCATAGTCAACAATATAATCAAAGCCTTCTCTTAAAATCTGTCCCCCTGCGCGCACGCTCACAGAACCTTGTGGCACATTAAAAGCATTTAAACTAATCTCAGAGCCACCCGCACTTCCTTTAACCTGTCCTTCCATCACAAATCGATTTAGGTTGGCATAGGTTTGTGCTTCTGCTTTAATATTGCGGTACAATTGAGTGTAAATATATTTTTTTGAAATGGAAGTATCCATCCCTTTATATGCAATGTCTTGTAAGTCTTTACCAAATGGCTCTAATAAAGGAAAAACAATCCTACCCATATTGGATAAGACCGTATAGCCTTCTACATAATCGAATACGCCATCTGGTTGTGGATCATTGCGATTATTTAACCGGTCTAATTGTAAAATTTTAATCAATGATATCCCTTCATTTGCTTTATTGGTCACAGGTAGATATCTTTTTAGTCCAGCACTTGGCTCTTCATACAATACATTCAACTGAAAATCTTGTTGTTGAATAGCACCAAATAAATCCAATGAGTAGACGTTTTTCATCATCAAATCCCAGATAGGTAAGTCTGTTCTTTGCGTCGTTGCTTTCAATAATTTTAAAAATAAAATTTGTTGTACGCCTTTATTTGGATCCAATGCAACGCCTTCCGAGAATTCACCCACCTGATACAATTTACCATTGTAGGTATACTGAAAGGCGACTCCCAAAACCTCATCTGCTTGAAGTGGGATATTCAAAGACAAGAAACCAACCTGCCCATTGAAAAAATATTCGTTCTCTGTTAATTTTCTTGCAAAAGTTCTTTCATAATCTTCTGCAGACCTCAATCCTTCTTGCGCTAATACAGCAGATACGCCAGCCGGATTTCTGGAATTGGGGTTGTTAATGATTTTTGTATATAATTTGTTGGCACTATTATCTGGAAATGGATTATTAGGATTGCTTTCTAAAGCTTTTCTTTCGGCCCTTAACACTGGCTCACCAATATCGGTTAAGCCAACTACATCTCTTGCATTGGTTGTTTGACCATTGCGATTGGTTACCCATACTTCTATTCTCTTAATTTGAATTTGAGAATTAATCACTGGCAAGGTACTCATTGCCTTATTGTAATTATTTCTAAAATACTGTGCTAATAAAAAGTGTCTATTTTCTTCATAGTCGTCTAATCTTTTTTGGAATCGTTGCGTAGACGACCCACCCTGTAAGGCCAAAGACTGACGTTGAGATTTTTGATTGGCAATCGCAGCTGTCACAAATAATTTACCAAATTGCAATTGTGTCTTTATCCCAAATAAATTTTGGGTACTAGGTATCAAAATGCTTCTAGAAATATAATTAATGTTTCCTGCTTCGATATACTTAACCACCTCATCCTTCTTGCCTGTGTAATTTAATTTTATCTGATTATCGAATCCAAGATTAGATAAAGAATTTAAATTGATGGGGAACGTAATCTTATCGCCAATTTTGGCAATCAAACTAAAATTGGTGTTGGCATCAAAATCAAATCCACCGTTTCTTCTAGCACGTTCTGGCAGGGTTGGATTCTTAACATTTTGTCCTTGATACCCCGCCCTGATATTAATTTCTCCAACAGGTATGATCTCAATTTTTAACAACGAATCTGTTTTTCCAAATAATCGATCAAAAAAACTGTCATATAATTTTGTCTTAGGTCTTGTAATTTTTCGGTTTAACACCCCTAGTGAATTGGCACGCTGCATAAAATAAGCCTGCTCATCCTTTCGTGTTTTAAATTTCCAGAATTCATCAAAACTTAATGTCGAAGGAAAACGATTGTATCCCGTTCCTAGTTTCTCGGTAATATAATATTGCTTAGTAACTGGATCATAATCTACTTTTCGTTTAAGTACACTTGAATCTCTAATATCAAAAGGATTATTACTTGGCTGAGTTAAAAAATCGGCACGTCTATCTGCAATTGGATACCTTAGTTTACCCACCAAAGTATCTGGAACTTTTTTAGTGATGGTATCCTGAAATGGCGGTTTAAATTGGCTTGTATCTTGAGCATGACTCGTCTGCTTCGTTAGAAGTAGGACAAACAACAACATGACAGAGTGAAAAAATCTCAAGAACAAAGCATTAAATGTGAGTGATTAACAATTTTTAAGGGCTTGTTTGATCAAAATTTCTAGAGAAATATCTACACCCTCCGATTGTATCACCTTATCAATCGCTTTTTCTGCAACAGCCTTTTGAATCCCTAATGAAACCAATGCTTGAATAGCATCTTGATGCGGAGTGGACTTACTAAATGTGGAACCACCTGACATTTGCATTGGCAATTTTGCCAATTTATCTTTCAATTCCAAGACCAAGCGCTCTGCTGATTTCTTACCAATCCCTTTTATTTGTTCTAATAAACGTGCATCTCCTTGCACAATTGCTCGAATGATTTCGTCTGGTCGCATCCCTGATAACATCATCCTAGCAGTACTTGCGCCAACACCTGATACACTTATGAGTTGCATAAAAAGTTCTTTTTCATCCTGCCCAAAAAATCCAAAAAGTACCTGGGAATTTTCAGTTAAGTGCAAGTAGGTATGTAGTAACCCCTTCTCTTTGCCAGAGATAGATTCGTAGGTATTCAAACTGATGTTGACTTCATAGCCTACACCACCAACATCCACAATCAGTTTAGCTGGGGTTAACTGGACAAAATTTCCTTGTAAAAATGCAATCATAATGGCTTCAAAAATAACACTTAAGCAATGAAAAATGGCCATTTTACGTGATTCTTAAGCATTTTTTAAGATATTTGTGACCAAACAAAGCAACGAACTATGGCCCAAAAGCTGAAAGCAGCAATCACCTCGGTTGGAGGATATGTCCCAGAGACCAAATTGACCAATTTTGACTTAGAAAAATTAGTAGATACCAACGATGAGTGGATCAGAACTAGAACAGGTATTTCTGAGCGAAGAATCTTGAGAGAGCCAGGTAAAGCAAGTTCTGATATGGCTGTAAAAGCGATCGAAGAGATTTTGAGAAAAAAGAATTTAGACCCTTTAGAAATTGATTGTATTATTTGTGCCACAGTGACTCCAGATATGGTATTCCCTGCGACAGCAAATATCATTAGTGATAAAATTGGTGCTAAAAATGCATTCGGATTTGACTTAGGCGCAGCCTGTAGCGGTTTCTTATTTGCCTTAACCACTGGTGCAAGTTTTGTAGAGACAGGAAGGTATAAAAAAGTGATCGTAGTTGGGGTAGATAAAATGAGTTCAATCATTGATTATAAAGATAGAGCAACTTGTATCATTTTTGGAGATGGTGCTGGTGCAGTATTGTTAGAACCAAGTGCAGATGAAGACGGGTTTCAGGATGCCATTCTAAAAAGTGATGGTAGTGGAAGAGATTATCTACATCTTAAAGCAGGTGGAAGTTTAAAGCCAGCATCTATTGAAACTGTGATGGCTAAAGAGCATTATGCTTTTCAAGACGGACAACCAGTTTTTAAATTTGCTGTAAAAGGGATGGCAGATGTAAGTGCCGAACTATTAGAAAAACACAATTTAACGGGAGAAGATATTGCTTGGTTAGTGCCACACCAAGCGAACTTAAGAATCATTGATTCCACTGCTGACCGTATGGGTTTACCTAAAGAAAAAGTGATGATCAATATTCAAAAATATGGAAATACCACAGCAGCTACCATCCCTTTGTGCTTATGGGATTGGGAGTCTAAATTGAAAAAAGGAGACAATTTAATCTTAGCGGCTTTTGGAGGTGGATTTACTTGGGGTGCAGCATGGATTAAATGGGCCTATTAATTGTATCTTTAGATAATCGCATATATATCATTTAAAAAAACGCATTATGAGTCAAAAGAAATTTAAAGGAATTAGTACAGTAACACTGCATACTGCGGGACATGACAATGATAATTTTTCGCATACCACACCGATCTATGCCACTTCGACATTTACTTTTAATTCTGCCGAGGAAGGCATGGAACGTTTTAAAGGAGAGGATAAAACTAGATTGTATACAAGATGGGGTAACCCCACTTTCACTGCAGCAGAGCAAACTATTGCCGCATTAGAATCCCATGGATTATTAAATGAACAAGGTACACCCTTGGAATTAAAAGCATTGTTGCATTCAAGTGGACAAGCTGCTATGACCACTTTATTTTTTAGTAATTTAAGTGCAGGTGATACATTGATTTCACATTATTCATTATACGGAGGGTCTCAGGAACTGATGCAAAAAGTATTGGTAGAGGCTGGTATGAAAATAATTTTAATTGACATTCATGACGAAGCTCTTTTAATTGAAACTATTAAAGCCAACCCTAGCACAAAACTAATTCACCTTGAAACCCCTGCCAATCCTACACTACAATGTGTAGATATTAAAGCGATATGCACTATTGCAAAAGCACACGGGATTAAAGTATCGGTGGACAATACCGTTGCGACACCTTATTTACAACAACCCTTTGCTTTAGGAGCAGATTTTGTTTTTCATTCTGCGACTAAGTTTTTAAACGGACATGGCTCTGCATTGCATGGTGTATTGTTAGGAAAGGATTTAGAATTCATGAACAAGAAAGCTTGGAAATGGCATGCATTAATGGGTGGTAATAGCAATGCCTTTGACGCCTATTTATTAATACAAGGGATGAAGACTTTAGAAGTTAGAATGGAAAGACATTGTAGCAATACAGCAAAAGTGGCTCATTTTTTAGACGCACATCCTGCCATTGCACATGTGAATTATACAGGACTTACAACACATCCACATCATGAGATTGCTAAAAAACAAATGAAGCAGCATGCACCCTTAATTAGTTTTGAACTAAAAGGTGGCATAGAAGCTGGTAAGAAATTCATCAACGCTGTGGAAGTTTGTACACGTGCAGTGTCATTAGGCACTGTGGATACCTTGGTATCCCATCCAGCAAGTATGACCCATATGTCAATACCAAAAGAAGAAAGAATGAAGTATGGTATTACGGATGGCTTAATTAGAATGAGTGTAGGTATTGAAAACATAGAAGACCTAGAAGCAGATTTAGCACAAGCCTTGGCTAAAGCGTCTTTATAGTTTAAATATTTCTTTTTTTCAATTACATATTTTACTTCTAAGTATTAAAATATGATCATAAAGCTTTTAATCTCTTTCTATGGAAATAAAAATTCGCAAAGCTGTTCGTAAAGATTGTGTTCGCATGATGGAATTGATTCAAGAACTAGCTACTTACGAAAAAGCCCCAGACGAAGTCACAGTATCACTTTCTCATTTTGAGGAAAGTGGATTTGGCGCTAATCCAGTGTGGTGGGCATTTGTAGCGGAGGCACAAGGGGTAGTGATTGGGATGGCTTTATATTATATCCGCTACTCTACTTGGAAAGGACAGAGAATGTACCTAGAAGATATTTTAGTTACTGAAGATATGAGAGGTCAAAAAATTGGTAGCCAATTAATGGATGCTTTGATAATTGAAGCAAAAGAAAAAGGGTTCAAAGGTATGAACTGGCAGGTATTAGATTGGAATGAGCCAGCCATTAATTTCTATAAAAAATACAACGCTAATTTTGATCCTGAATGGGTGAACTGTTCGATCGTATTTTAAATACACTAGTCAAATAAAGTACGCATTAATTCCTGCTTGCGTTTGCCAAAAGATTTTGAGAAAGTCAATTCAAAACTGTTAGACCTAATACCAGCAGCAGTTAAATCATTGTTATATATATCATAACTTATGCCAAAAATATAACTGTCCATCATGATATTGACAGATGGAACAATGGCATTATTAAAACGATAATAGCAGCCTAGATACAATCTCCTATCGTGTTCAAATTCGTATTTGATAGGCAAGGAAACACTCCCTCCCACTACATAACTACTTTCTTTATTTCTATTACTAAATGCTCCATGAATTAAATAAGTATAATCCACATTAAAATATTTTTCTAAATTCATAAATAAAGTAGAACGCATTCCAGGCGATTCATTATAGGGAGAATTGGTGATATCTGGCTTTGCAAAAAAGAACCCATTGGCACTTAATTGCAAATAAGTATCATTGGAATGTCTCGTAAATAAAAAACCTGTGTTAGCAGAAAATCTTGAAGGATTAGATAAAAAAACTTCAGCAGTTGGATAACCAGATAAGTTTCCTAATAGGTCATACATGTCACCAAACCTTAATTTAGAGCGATCTAAAGTAGTTTGAGAATAAGTAATCCCCAACCCAAGAGCCAAATTAGAATAATCATCCCCATCTAAAAATAAATGATAGGCCGAATTCACTGTAATATGATTCGTATTTAATAACCCATTCATTAGCTGTTCGGAAATTACTTGCCCCCCTATACCTATATAATTAGACTGTTCTAGCGCACTTCGGTTGTACTTTCTATCCCAGCCAACTACAATGGTTTTTGCAAAATTAAAACCACCAATTGATTGGCTTCTAAAATTTGATTGAATACGTTGATCAAACACGCCATTACCAACCGAAGCAGGAGTCAAAAATTGCGCAGCAGCAAAAGGTTGTGATAAAACAATTTCTTGCGCATTTGCCTTAAAAAAGACAATTAGGAAAAGAAATGATATGTGCGCTTTTAGTTTCAAATTATTTTAATAAGAGAACAGTGCCAGTTTTAGAATTAGTTTGATTGTTTCTATCCACATATACAGCAGCCCAATAGTAAACATCTGAAGGAAGTAAATTATTCTTGTATGTTCCATCCCACCCTATAGATATATCTCTAGACTCAAATACTAGATTACCCGATCTGCTATAAATTTTAAAACTTTTTAATTCGGTAACGCCTGCATTGCCTATAATTTTTAAGATATCATTTAGTCCATCCCCATTAGGAGTAAATGCATTAGGAACTTCAAAAATAAATACGAGAGGCGCTGTAATATCTGCAAGTGCTGTTGCAATAGTTGTTGCTAAAAAATAATTCGGTGCATCTATACTTCCTAAGTTAATACCAGTAACTGTAACAGTTTTATTAGTACCAATTTCTTTTGTGTCAAATGTAGCAGATGCATAATTGATTGTTATAATATCGGAAGCAATAAAACTAGGGCTTGATAAATTCACTATTGCTGCGGTTGTGCCATCATATTGTTTATTGCTTGCAACTACATTTATAATTGCTGCTTTTGGGGTAATATTTCCAGATAAACCAGTGGGTTGTGTTAATATATAATTTGCCGAAGGAGCTGCAAAACCTGTCACGGTGATTGGCTTTGAAGTGCCTACATTTTTATCATTAAAATTAAACGAAGGTGATCCGGCAACAGACAATCCTGCATCGGCTAATACTAATCCAATATAAGACGCAGTTCCATTGATTAAAGCATTGGTTGTACCATCATAAATTTTATTT
>CAMAQL010000037.1 GCA_945860605.1 Chitinophaga pinensis | reverse complement strand
ATATTAGCAATGACATGGGTGTAATTATCTTTTTTTGATAATTTATATTGCTCAAATTTAAATCCAAGATAAGCAGCTTTATCTTTTTCTATTTTATATAGACCTGTTGTCCATGTTAAGGATTGACCAATGGGTAAATCCTCATACCTGCCTAAACCATATAAGTACCTTGTTCGATAAACAGATTGTTTAACCAAGGAAAAGGCTAAAAAATTTGCTTTAAGATTTTGGTAGTTCCTGTCTAATTGTAATAAATAGTCAATTGGGCGCTCTCTAAAATTATTTTCAAGATATCTATATTGAATAAATTGTCTGTATGCATTTGACTTAATTCGTTTTGACTGACTTGTCAATTGATAACCAACCCAAATATCTTTATGTTTTAAATCATAGTTCAACTGCTGATCAAAGACGGAGTCCCATGTTCCAGGAAAAACATTTTTATTGAATGTTTCCAAGTATTCCATTCCTCCTAGCCACTTGCTATTTGGATGTAGTAGGGGTCTTTGGACACTGATATAATTTTTTCTGGCAGATAAAACGTTGTTGGCTAGATTATTTCCAAATTGGTTAATGCCCGCATTGATAGAAATAAAACTACCCATTAAATTACTCAATCCAATATCATAACCCCATCCTGATTTTGGTGTTCTTTCGTTTTCGAAATTTTGAATCAACTGGACACTATTACCAGTACCCAAAAAATTAATATTATTGATTTTAGCTGCGTATGCGTCTTTATTATTTATCTGTAGTTCTCCTCCATAAGAAAATAAGTCTTTAGTCACCACAATCAAATCTACCTGATTGGTATCATAGGGGGTAATCGTTGCAGTTATTTTAGCATCTTGTATATAGCTAAGGTCTCTGAGCCATTTTTCGTTGTAAGCGATGATTGAAGGATCAAACAATTCCCATTCTTTAAAAAATAGATTCTCTCTAATGGCTCTTTTGTTAGATTTATAATACAATTTATTGCCAATTTTTGTAAAAAAATCCTTCAAATTAGATTCTTTAGAATCAATTGTCATTGTGAAATTTTGTTGCTCAATGGTAATGCTATTGATTCTTTTACCAGCATAAGAATTGAGGGTACGAATTTGTGTCAATAAATTTATTTTTGTACTATCAGTCATCGATTCAGCCTTCCCTGTAATTGCTTTTTGTACTTTTTCTAGAAGGTTAATTTGCGCATAAATATTTTGCATTAGAAACAATTGCCCAATAACAGCTATGAATAAGATTTGTAAGAATATTTTTTTATTCATTTAACTTTTATAATTCTTTTAAGCTTTATCAAAAAAGATTTCTTTGAATGACTTTGTCATTGCTTAATTCGTTCCTTAAAGGTACTGAAAATAAAAAACCCATGCTGATAAAATCAACATGGGCTAATAGGGAGAAATTGTTATTTCTTTTTGTCTTTAAAGACTAGTATCTGTAAGCGTCAGACTTAAATGGACCTGCTTTTGGTATGCCTAAATAAGCTGCTTGCTCTTCTGTTAATTCGTCTAATTGTGCACCTACTTTAGATAAGTGTAAACGCGCTACCTTCTCATCTAAATGCTTAGGCAATACATACACTTTGTTTTCGTAGTTCTTATGGTTTGTCCACAATTCAATTTGCGCTAATGTTTGGTTAGAGAAAGAGTTACTCATCACAAAAGATGGGTGACCAGTCGCACAACCTAAGTTTACTAAACGGCCTTCTGCTAAAACGATGATGTCTTTACCATCGATATTGTATAAATCAACCTGTGGTTTGATAGTGTCTTTAGTGTGACCATAATTTTGATTCAACCAAGCCATATCAATTTCAATATCAAAGTGACCGATATTACATACAATTGCTTTATCCTTCATCACTCTAAAATGCTTTTCATTAATCAAGTCTCTACATCCAGATGCAGTTACAATGATATCCGCTTCTTTCACTGCGTCAATCATACGCTTCACTTCAAAACCATCCATAGCAGCTTGTAATGCACAAATAGGATCAATCTCAGTCACCATTACGCGACAACCAGCACCACGTAAAGAAGCCGCAGAACCTTTTCCTACATCACCGTAAGAACCAACTACTGCAACCTTACCAGCCATCATCACATCAGTCGCACGACGAATCGCATCCACTAATGATTCTTGACAACCGTATTTATTATCGAACTTAGATTTAGTTACTGAATCATTTACATTGATCGCAGGCATTGGCAATGTGCCTTTAGCCATACGCTCATATAAACGGTGCACTCCTGTTGTTGTCTCTTCGCTCAAACCTTTGATACCAGAAACAAATTGTGGGTACTTGTCTAATACCATATTCGTTAAATCACCACCATCATCCAAGATCATATTTAAAGGACGATCTTCACCGCCGAAAAATAATGTTTGCTCAATACACCAATCTCCTTCTTCAATACTTTGACCTTTCCATGCAAACACACCCACACCTGTTGCAGCAATCGCAGCAGCAGCTTGGTCTTGTGTAGAGAAAATATTACAAGAGCTCCACTTTACTTCTGCACCTAAAGCAGTTAAAGTTTCAATCAATACTGCAGTTTGGATAGTCATGTGTAAGCAACCAGCAATACGTGCACCTTTTAATGGTTGACTAGGACCATATTCTTCACGAATACTCATCAAGCCTGGCATTTCTGCTTCTGCTAAACGAATTTCTTTACGTCCCCAATCTGCTAGGGTAATATCTGCTACTTTATAAGGTAGGCTAAAATCGATGTTTTGTAAACCTGACATATTTAATAATTTAGAGTGTAAAGGTAGTTTTGTAGGATAAAATGACAAAATATTTGGTATTTTTAGGATATTCAGCTAATATTTACTATTTTTATGATGATTTATTCTAAAATAACATGAAAAATATTGCTCCATTAGATGATTCGGCTAGTCTTCAACAATCTATCTCTTTAGATGAGAAGGATTTAGCCATTTTACGCCTCTTGCAGGAGAATGCGAGGATCACTGTAAAAGAAATTGCCGATCAAATTCATTTGAGCACCACGCCGGTGCATGAGCGTATTAAAAGGCTAGAGGCTGGAGGGGTCATTAAGCAATATGCCACTTTAATTGATGGGACAAAAGTGAAAAAGGGATTGATGGTCATTTGTTATGTGTCTCTAAATCAGCACAGTAAGCAATCGGGGGGTCAGTTTATCAAGCTAATAAATGACTTACCCGATGTGGTGGAATGCTACAGTATTTCAGGGGAATTTGACTTTATGTTGAAGATTGTGACCGAGGATATGAACAGTTATTACAATTTCCACGTAAACAAATTAAGCCAGGCCGACAATATAAGTCAGGTACAAAGCGTTTTTATAATGGGTGTCGTTAAACAAACCCATTTAATAGTATAATCATCATCACTTATGAAACACTTCATTATGAAATATAATAAGTATCTAGGTATGGGGGTATTCCTATTCATTTTAGTGGGGTCTTTTTATATTTTAAGACCAGATCCTAAAGCAAGGGCTATTGTAATGCAATACCCTTTTGTTTTAAAATCTGACAAGGTCGTTTCTTTAAGTACCTATAAAGCAGATACTGCCGAAACAGATAGTACTCCTTTAGTGACGGCAAGTGGTTTTAAATTAGATAGTTTGAATCCAAAAAAACATAGAGTGATTGCCATTAGTAGAGATTTAAAAGAATTATATGCTTTTGGAGATCAAGTAAAATTAACCAATGCTGGAAAGTTTAATGGCATTTGGTTTGTGCATGATGTAATGAATAAAAGATACAGAAACAAGATTGATATTTTAATCAATCCAAGCGACCGCCAAATAAGTTTAGAAGGGGTGGTGATTTCTAAGATTTAGAAAAGTAGTTTTCTTAGAAAGTGAATCGCATCACATAATCGTCCATAAAAAAGCCGTTCCCAATATCGAACTTGAATTCTTGTTCTTTTACAAATCCATGCTTTAAATAAAAGGCATAAGCGTCATTCTGTTTATTCACTTGTAAGAAAAGGGAACTTGAGCCAGAGGCCTTGGCAACCTCAATAGATTTATTTAATAAGGCCTTTCCTGCACCTGTGCCTTGAGCAGAGGGGAGGACGTATAATTTATTGAGTTTGTGCGCAACCTCATTTGTATCTTCTGCTTCAGGGCTCACAGAACAAAATCCTACATCGTCCCCGTTCAAATTTGCAATATAAAATTCACAAACAGTATTCATTTGTTTTTCTAATGAGGCGTCACTATACATCCACTCAAGCATAAAATCAATTTGCTCCTGAGAAATAATATGACCATAAGTGCTGGGCCAGGTGCGCTCAGAGATAGATCGGATCAATGCGCGATCTGATAAAGTAGCTGGTCTGATAATTAGCTCGTTCATTTATAATTGCGCTAAACTTTCTTCAATGGTTTGAATTCTAGCCAATGCGTCTGCCTTCTTTTTTTGTTCTATTGCTAAAACCTCGGGCTTTGCATTTTGAACAAATTTTTCATTCGCTAATTTCTTTTCTACACTTTCTAAGAATCCTTTTTGATGCGCTAAGTCTTTTAATAAGTTTTCTTTTAGACTTACAGTATCAATTGCTTGATCTGCTACTAAATAAAATTTATCTTTTTCTAATGCCACCACAATACTTGAACCAATAGCTGCATTGGTATAGGACACGCTTTTAGCATTGACTTGCTTTGCTAAAATATTTTGTATGGTTTGGTAGGCTGCATTATTATCTGATTGAATATGAACATCAATCGTATCCTTAGGCTTAATTTGATTTTTATTTCTAGCATCACGCAAAGTAGAAATCACATTCTTTAAAAGTACGCCAGCATGTAATACTGTTTCGTCTACTTTGAGCACTGGTGCTAATTCCTTCACGCATAAATCCTGTGATTGGGTTTTTAACATATGGTGAATCTCCTCTGTGATAAATGGCATGAAAGGGTGTAATAGTTGTAGCAAATCATCGTAGAATGCAATACTCTTTTCAAATACGGTCGCATGGATAGGTTGTTCATAGCCTGGCTTGATCCACTCTAAATACCAACTACAATAATCATCCCATATCAATCCGTAAATCGTTTTTAAGGCCTCGCTCAATCGGAATGTTTTAAGCATCTCATCTACCTCTATTTGCGTAGCACTTAGTTTTGCTTGAAACCAATCCATTGCAAATGCTGCATCCTCAGGGATAGGGCCCTCTTGACTTTGACGCGGCTCCCACATTTTCAATAGTTTAGTGGCATTCCAAAGTTTACTATTAAAATTTCTGCCTTGTTCTAAAGTGGACTCATCAAATAATAAATCATTGCCGGCAGGAGAGGCTATCATGATACCAAAACGAACTGCGTCTGCCCCATATTGGTCTATCAATCCTAGTAGGTCTGGAGAGTTTCCTAAACTCTTACTCATTTTTCTGCCTTGCTTGTCACGCACAATACCTGTGAAGTACACATCCTTAAATGGAATCTTGCCCATGTATTCTTCGCCTGCCATGATCATCCTCGCCACCCAGAAGAAAATAATTTCTGGTGCGGTTACTAAAGTGCTAGTAGGGTAGTAATAATTTATTTCTGCATTATTAGGATTGGACATGCCTTTAAAAACTTCGATAGGCCATAACCAACTACTAAACCAAGTGTCTAAACAATCGGCGTCTTGATATAATTCTTTACCAACTGTTTCTGGATAAGTTGCGTGCACTTTTTCAAGACTTGCTTCCACATACACATTGCCTTCTTGATCATACCAAGCTGGTATTCTATGTCCCCACCATAATTGTCTACTAATACACCAGTCTTTGATGTTCTCCATCCAATGACGGTATACATTTTTAAATTTAGCAGGATGAAAATGAATTTCATCCGACATCACTTTTTCTAAAGCAGGTGCAGCTAATTGTTTCATATCCACCCACCACTGCAAACTCAATCTTGGTTCCACAATGGCATCTGTTCTTTCGCTAAAACCTACTTGATTTACATAGTCTTCTATCTTCACTAAATTACCCGATGCTTCTAAATCTGTTGCAATGATTTTGCGAACTTCTATTCTGTCTTTACCAATATACATTGGCGCAGCTTCGTTCATGGTGCCATCCTCATTCAAGGTTTCTATCACTTCTAAACCATGTTTTTGGCCTAAGTTAAAATCATTGATATCATGTGCAGGCGTCACTTTTAAGGCACCAGTTCCAAATTCAATTTCAATATAATCATCTGCGATAATCGGAATGCGTCTATTAATCATTGGCACAAATGCATGCTTGCCAATTAAGTGGGTATACCTAGGATCTTTTGGGTGTACACAAATGGCCGTATCTCCAAAAATGGTTTCAGGACGCACAGTGGCAATGGTAATAAATTCTTCTCCAGGTACATCTAATTTGTACCTGATATGGTACATCTTTCCATTGACTTCCTTATGAATCACTTCTTCGTCACTCAATGCAGTCTTTGCTCTTACATCCCAGTTGATCATTCTTTTGCCGCGATAGATCTTTCCCTTCTTATATAAATCTATAAATACTTTAATCACAGTTTCATAATAGTCTGGGTCCATGGTAAAAGAAGTGCGCTCCCAATCTAAACTACATCCCATCTTTCTTAATTGCTGTAAAATAATACCTCCGTATTTTTCTTTCCACTCCCAAGCGTAACTCAAAAATTCATCACGGCTTAAGGAAGATTTAGCAATCCCTCTTTCTCTTAACATTGCAACCACTTTCGCCTCTGTGGCGATGGATGCATGGTCCGTGCCAGGCACCCAACAAGGATTCATCCCTTGCATACGCGCACGACGCACTAAAATATCCTGAATGGTATTGTTCAAGCAATGGCCCATGTGTAAAACACCGGTCACATTTGGAGGAGGAATGACCACGGTATAAGCTGGCTTGTCATTGGGCACACTATGAAAATAGCCTTGATCAATCCAATGCTGATACCATTTGGTCTCTACTGCTCCCGGTATAAAATTTTTACTCAATTCCATGCTAATTGCTTTTCCTATAATGAGTTACAAAAATAAGGAAAAGCCGCTAGCTATTATTGACAAAAAAATGCGAACTTGGCGGCTAATGGAATTCGCAATTGTAGACATAGAAACCACTGGCGGTATGCCCCATACACATGGGATCACCGAAATCGCAATTGTGATGCACAATGGTGTCGAAGTCACGGGTAAATATGTGACTTTGGTGAATCCAAGACAAAAAATCCCTCCCTTTATTGTAAATATGACGGGGATTAGCGACGAAATGGTGGCCCAGGCACCACTATTCGAAGAGGTAGCACCTCAGATATACAATTTATTGAAAGACCGCATTTTTGTGGCGCACAATGCAAGCTTTGACTATTCTTTTGTTAGATACTTATTGGGTAAATCTGGATATGATTGGTCTGCACCTAAATTATGCACCATTCGTTTAAGTAAGAAGGTATTCCCTGGTTTAGCTAAATATGGTTTGGGATCTTTAACGCGTGACCTTGGTATTCGCATAGAAGGTCGACATAGAGCTTGGGGAGATGCGCAAGCCACCGCCGAAGTATTAACTATGGCGATCGAAAAAGAGGGGATGGCCCCGATACATTATTTATTGGCTAAAAAAGAAGTTAGAAAAAAAATTGCGCCACCCACAGATGCATCAAATGATGAAGCGCCTAGTGACGCTATTTAGAATTAGATTCTATGTATAGGTATTTCCCTAATCCCTTTTAAGAGGATTCAAAAAAAATTATTAATACTCCGCTGTTACACCTGTATAATTCTGCGGCGTGATTTTCTTTAATTCCTTTTTCAATGCAACGGTAATTTTTAGTCCATCAATGAATTTGTGCATGGACTTTTTATCAATCTTGCCATTACCTCTTGTTAAATCTTTTAATGCCTCATAAGGATTTGGATATTGTTCACGACGCAAAATGGTTTGTATTGCTTCGGCCACAACCGCCCAGTTATTTTCAAGGTCTTCATTGATTTTCACTTCATTTAAAATCAATTTCCCTAAACCTTTTTCAATAGAATTAATGGCAATGGTGATATGTCCAATAGGCACACCAATATTTCTTAACACAGTAGAATCGGTTAAGTCTCTTTGCAATCTGCTAATTGGAAGCTTGGCTGAAAGATGCTCCAATAAAGCGTTGGCGATGCCTAAATTACCTTCTGCATTTTCAAAATCAATTGGATTGACTTTATGCGGCATCGCACTTGATCCTACTTCGCCCTTTTTAGTTTGTTGTTTAAAGTAATCCATAGAGATATAAGTCCAAATATCTCTAGTCAAATCTATTAAAATAGTATTTAATCTTTTAAGGTTATCGCAATGTGCAGCAAAATGATCGTAGTGTTCAATTTGAGTGGTGAACTGCATACGCTCAAGGCCTAGCACATCATCCACAAATTCATTGCCTAATGACACCCAATTTTTCTTTGGGTAGGCGATATGATGTGCATTAAAATTTCCTGTAGCACCGCCAAATTTTGCGGCATAAGGAATGCTACTAAATAATTCTATTTGATGGTTGATTCTTTCTACAAATACCATTAACTCTTTTCCTAAAGTGGTTGGAGAGGCAGATTGGCCATGTGTTCTTGCTAATAATGGTACTTTCTTCCATTGTTTTGCAAATTGGTATAATCTGTTTTGTAAATTAATATACGCTGGTAAAACATCAGATTCCATCGCGTTTTTCCAACTAAGTGGGATGGCCGTATTATTGATATCTTGAGAAGTCAATCCAAAATGAATCCACTCTTTTAATCCGCCTGCTTTATGTTGGTCTAAAATTTCCTTTAAAAAGTATTCAACTGCTTTTACATCATGGTTGGTAGTAGCTTCGATGGCTTTAATTTTTGCTGCATCTTCCTCCGAAAAATTTTCAACAACTTCCAATAAGGCTTTTCTTAAACCTGCAGGGACTTTAAAGAACTTCTTATCTGCTAAAAATAAAAAGTAGTGTACTTCTACCAATACGCGGTACCTAATAAGGGCATATTCAGAAAAATAAGCACTTAGTGCTGCAGTTTGTTTGTGGTAACGACCATCGATGGGTGAAATAGCGCTTAATTGAGACATATAGTTTGCTTTAAAACAATTTGAATGAATATCTTTGCACAAAGTTAATTCAATTGGACAAGAGATGGCGCATTGGGGTGGTAAGTTATTTTAATACACAACCCTTATTATTGGGGATAGAAAAAGCTAATTTTTTATCAAAAATAGAATTGGTAAAAGACTATCCAGCAAATATAGCACAAGCCTTGATGGATGGCCAGATTGATATTGGCCTTGTCCCAGTGGCCATTACGCCGTTTTTAACCCATCCTCATATTGTATCTGAATATTGTATTGGCACTAGGACTAAAGTGGCATCGGTCGCCATTTTTAGTAAAGTTCCAATGGATCAAATTGAATGCATTTACCTTGATTATCAAAGCAGAACATCTGTTCAATTGGCCCGTATACTACTTAATGAATTTTGGAAAAAGGACATTCAGTTCTTAAAAGCCCAAGAGGGATATATTCAGGAGATTGAGGGTACAACTGCTGGTGTTATTATTGGAGACAGGGCATTGGCTAATTTGACAAGTTTTGAGTATGTATATGACTTGGGTGAAGCATGGATTGAACATACAGGACTGCCTTTTGTATTTGCTGCTTGGATGTCTAATCAACCAATACCAGACGATTTTAAAACTTTGTTTAATTATGCAAATGCCTATGGAGTGGAGCATATTGATGAAGTATTAAATCAACTCCCACTAAGAACACATGATTACAATATGGAGGAATATTATACTAAAAATATTGAGTATCGATTGACGGATACAATGCAACAGGGCATGCAATTGTTTTTAGAAAAAGTGAAGCTGTTAGCGCCTTAAAAATCCAAAAATTTTATTTTTCAAAAATCCTTGAACAAGCTCTTTTAGTTCAGGTGCTGGATTAATCCAAACTAATAATCCATAGAAGCCAAGCGTGTAGATAATAGACTTAATAGCAATATTCAACACAAAATTGGAGGTGGATGGGATGATGTAGATTAGGAACATCAAGGCGATGCTGATGATTAAGAATAAGCCATGTTGTAAGGTATAAGGCTGTAAATTGAACTTCTTATACAAGAATAAAAAACGCATACTATTGTACAAAGTCAAAGCTGCTAAATTAGAAAAAGCCAAGCCAATCAATGAATAGTTACTAATTAAATAATAGTTCAAGGGAATAGATAAAACGATGTAGAATAGGTTGGTAAAGAAATCAAATTTCCAAAAATTAGATGTACCAATGATTTGTCCATTTACGCCTGTAGCAAGGTCAATTAATTTCGCCAGACCCATGATAAAAACAATTGGCGCCAAAGCTTCATAGCCTCCTCCTTCATTATTACTAATCCAATTTAAAAATGCCACAAGGTTTTCGATATTCAGCCAGATTAATCCAAATAATAATAAGCCAATTGCTAAGAGATTGGAAACACTCTTATGATACACGTGCTTGATATTGGCAAAGTCTTTATCCTTCCATGATTTAGCCAATACCGGAATGCTAATCGCATTTAAACTTCTCTGAGGGATTTCCATGATCGCTGCAACATAAGTGGCAATAGCGAATATACTTGCATCACTCAGCCCTTTTATAACAACAATCATAGCAGTATCATTGGTCCTTGCAAGTAAATTAAAAAACTGACCTGCAAAAACAAATAATGCAAAATTGAGCATTTTCCACTTTAGGCGCTTTGTTACACTACTTATTTTAAAACTTTTAAATGACCATCCTTCTGAGGTAGATAAATTGTAAATCAATAATAAAGTAGGGATGACATAAATGCCACTGAAAAGTAAAATGAACTGATCTAAATTAAGCCACTTTAATCCAACAGCAAGAATCAAAACTGTTGTCAAAATTCTTACGGCGGTTTCTCTTAAAAAATTAGTGAATACCCCTTTTTGAAGACCCCATGCAAATGCCTCAAGCCAATAAAAAATCATTAAAAAGAAAGTGTACGGATACACATAATTAAAGTAAGTAGCAAGGCTTGGAGATTTACCTAAATTTCTGATGATGAAATCTTTATTTAGCCAACCAAACCACATCAGTAATCCAAAACCAATTAGGTTAATGATTAAAGTTAAAAATGGTAATTCGTTTTTCTTTGGCCCTAGGTAATGGTTGTAAAATGGAAAAAATTTATATACCACTGGAAGGGTTCCCAGTGTACAAAAAACAGATAGAGTAGCGCCAATATCAATCATGGCTCTAACAAGTCCTTGATCATTTTTTGAGAAGAACATGGGGAACAATACAAGTAAATTCACCGCACCTATCACAAACCCAATCATGATAAATATAGACGACTTGATGCCTTGTTTTTGAATAATCCCCATGCTACAAATATATTGTAATTGTGTTAAAAGTTAATATGTAATGAAATGACCTTATTTTTACAATATGGAGCAATTGTCGGTCATTACAATATGTTTTAACAATTTAAGGGATTTGCAGCGAACCTGTGATTCTGTAGACGCTCAGTCGATCAAGCCACATGAACATTATATCATTGATGGCTCAACTAGTATTGAGATAAATGAGTGGTTACATAATACGCCACAACCCGCATATCGCAAATGGCTTTGCGAAAGGGATAAGGGCATTTCTGATGCATTTAATAAAGGTATCCAGCATGCTACTGGTTCTTTAATTCATATTTTAAATTCTGCCGATCTTTATTTTTCTACGACTGTTATTGAAAACGTCCTAGGCTTTTTTGAAATCAATCCCTCAATTCAATGGGCTAGTGGTAATATATTCATGAAGCGAGGAGGTATTTGGGTCCATATAGGTGTGCCATTTGATGCAGGTCAATTATACAAAGGCATGAGGTCGGTGTCACATCCAACCTGGTTTCTAAAAAAAGAATTATATCAAAAAGCAGGCCATTTTTCACTTGACTTTAAAATTGCCATGGACTATGATTTATTGTGTAGACTAAAAAATGAACCATATGCTTACATGGATCAAACCATTGTTCATTTTGATGACGGAGGCGTAAGCACCAATCAATATCTAAAATCACTGAAAGAGAATGTGAAAGTATATGAGTCCTATTATGGATTTTCTATTGCAGCTCGTATTTGGCAATGTAGATTAAGCCTTTTATTTTATTTACTACAATCTAAATTGGGTAAATGCTTATATGCAATAAAAGCTAGAACTTTTTAATAGCTAAAATTTTAATAGATTAAAACCTAGCAATTTTTTACAGAACAGGCTTTTTATATATTTTCTTAAATAAAAGAAAAATACTATTGAGCATAGGGTAGGTTTCAATTGTACGAGCTAGGCGAATAGATTTTATTTTCAGAGGCTCGTATGGTATTTCCAATGAAATACATTTAACATTAATTTTTTCAATCATTTGGTCAATGGATAAGCCATTTCGAAGTTCTTTTGGAGTTCTTAATAGTCTATGTGCAATGGCCTTGGTAGTGCTTTCACAGAACTTTTGTGCATTGACTTGAATGATATGCTCTAAAGTATTCGATTCTTTTTTAAGTGCATTCAAGTAGTCTAGAAATAGGATAAATGCGTCTAATAAAATTTTATCCTTAGAGGTTTTAGTGGTTGAGGCGTGTATTCTAAATGAAAATCGTGTACTATGGTCTACTGCGAGATAAGACTTTTTAGTAAGGGCTAACCATAATTGCAAGTCGGCATAAATCAAGTTTGGATAATGGGTAGGGATACCTCCTAATGCATCATAATCACTCGACTTAAACACATAACCTGTTGCCATAATGTCTATCGTTTCATTCAATGCGTATTCAAGGTAGTCACTTGCATTTAAACGACTAGGTAGGGGCTGACATTTTTTAATCAATTCATTCTTACTATTGATATAATTAAAATGAGTATGGTATAGACTTGCTTCTGGTTGTTGATTGATTAATTCATTGATGTTGGATAGAAAGGTTTTTTCTAAAATATCATCATAACCCAAAATGGTCATGTATTCATTTTTAGTTAGGTCCTTGATGCGTCCCCAGTTTTGAAGGATGTCTATATTTTGATCAGATACTTGGATACTAATTTTACTATTTTGAAGTGCATGCACTGCATCCAAAGCATCATCAATATTACTTGTATTGTCTGCTAAAATAATAATGTTAAAATGAGGGTAGTCTT
>CAMAQL010000036.1 GCA_945860605.1 Chitinophaga pinensis | reverse complement strand
TTTTTTTCATATATGTATTTGTGGTCATTTAGACCTTGTATCTTGCTTTCTGTTTAACCAATAACACAAAATTCGCAGTAAAGTTTAAAGAAAGGTGCTTGTAAAGTATAAGCGGTTAAATAAGAGGAAGGATTAATGCAATGACGGCGCCCCAAATGGCACCTAGTATAAATGCGACCCATCTAAATGGGCTAATTGCCTTGATGATTTTCTGCTGTAGTATTTTGCTTAATTTTTGCTCCCATTGTGCATGTAAGTCCTTATTTAAATGGGCACTAAACTCGGTAATCAGCATGGGGAAGAGCAGGGCCAATTCCTCCATGAAGACTTCCTTTAATTCCTCAATGGTCTTCTCTCCAATAAACATAGAGATCATGGGCAGCTTGGAACTTAGTTTATGTCTAAAAAAATCATCTAATTTTTCATTAATCAAAGGTTTTAGATTGTCAAAAGGGTCATTTTTTGTCAATTGAGGGATGATCTCGGTTAAATTGATTTGACCTATCCATTGATTCCTTAAATAGGACCATCTGAATGGCAGTATCCCTATGGCCCATATTAAACTCCAGCCAAAAGCACCTACTAAAATTGGGATCAAAAAAAATGTCATAACAAGCGTTTAAACTAAAAAAACCCATCCCAAAATCGGGACAGGTTTTTAATGGGAGAACGATGGGTCTCGAACCCACGGCCTACAGTGCCACAAACTGTCGCTCTAACCTACTGAGCTACGCCCTCCATTTGGGCTGCAAAAATACGTTAATTCAGTAATCAATAAAATTAGTTGAGCGTGTTTTTATAAAATAATGGTAAAAAAGAGTAGAAAAAGAGAAATAGCCTCATAAGATTCCCATTTTACGCTATTTTTGAAATCCTAGATGCACAAGATTATGACATACGTAAAACAAAATAAGTGGAAAGTTTTTGCCACAGTGTTCCTTTTCGGGGCATTATTTTTTGCCTTTAATACCTTTAAATCAGAAAATCAAGAGTTGCCAGAATTAAGACAGCGAAAATTATTATCAACCATTGGACAATTATTAGAATCAGAACATTACAGCCCAAGAAATATTGACGATGCATTTTCTAAAGAAGTTTTTAATGCGTATTTTAAAGCGTTGGATCCAGAAAAAAATACATTTCTACAGTCTGATCTAGATAATCTATCCAATTATAGTACTACAATTGACGATGAAATTCATGGTGCTACAATTGCATTTCAACCAGCAGTGAGTCGCATCTATGCGCTTCGTATTATAGAGACGAAAGCCATCTTTAATCAAATCATGGATCAGCCTTTTGATTTTAATCTAGATGATTCTGCATTATTGAATTCAGATAAAATGGCTTATCCTAAAGATGTAACTGAAAGAGCAAAGCGTTGGGAGATGTTATTAAAGTATCGAACCATCGAACGTTATGCAAGTTTAATTGATGAGCGAGAAAAAAATAAAGGCAAGGAAAAATTTGTCATAAAAAATGATTCAACCCTAGAAGCAGAATCAAGGGCATATGTTAAAAAGTCTTACAAAAAGAGAATCGAATCTTTTGAAAAAACATTCACCAAAGAAAAACAATTTGAACTTTTTTTAAATTCGATTACAGGCTTGATGGATCCACATACAGATTATTTAGCACCTGTAGAAAAGCGTTCATTTACTGAGCAAATGAGTGGGGTGATCTATGGCATAGGCGCACAGTTGACCCAGGATGATTTTGGTATTCGTATTGCTAGTATTCAGCCAGGAGGCCCGGCATGGAAGTCTGGACAGATTGTAGTGAATGATGTCATTGTAAAAATTGCACAAGGAGCAGAAGAACCAGTGGATGTGTCTGGTTATGAAACAACGGATGCAGTTAAATTGATTAGAGGTACTTTAGGAACCGAAGTAAGATTGACTTTTAGAAAGCCAGATGGTACTTTTAAAGTGGTTAGTTTAATAAGAGAAAAAATTGTCTTGGACGAAGGCTATGCTAGAAGTGTAGTGATACAGAATGGGGCAGATAAATACGGATATATTTTATTGCCCGATTTCTATGCTGATTTTGAAAGAGAAGATGGACATAGATGTTCAGAAGACGTGGCTGCAGAAATTAAAAAATTGAAAGCAGAAAATGTGAAAGGCATTATCATAGATGTACGATTCAATGGTGGTGGATCTTTGTATGAGGTGGTACAAATGGCTGGTCTATTCATTGACAAAGGTCCTGTTGTACAAATCAGAAATAAAGAAGGCAGATCTCAAACCTTATATGACGAAACACCAGGCATTCTATATGACGGCCCATTGGTGGTGATGGCCAACGAGTTTAGTGCATCTGCAAGTGAAATCTTTGCAGGGGCAATACAAGATTATAAACGCGGCATTGTTGTTGGAAGTAGCTCTACCTATGGCAAGGGAACAGTGCAAAGAAATGTTGCTTTTGGTAAGCCCTTGGATTCATTGGGGATACAAACAGAATATGGCGCAGTCAAATTAACCTTCCAAAAATTCTATCGCATTACAGGAAGTTCTACGCAAAAGAAGGGTGTTGTACCAGATGTTATTTTGCCAGACGAATACGAGTACCTCAAGTATAGAGAAAAAGACAATGAATCTGCATTAAGTTGGGATGAAATGGAAAGAGCTAGATACATGGTATGGCCTAATAATGCACCATTGTCTCAAGTGGTACAATCAACGAATTTGCATATTCAAAATGATACAGCTATCAATAGATTCAAGAAAAATTTACGTTGGGTATCGAATCAAATTGAAACCCCAGTGTATTTGAAATTAGATAAGTTTCAGGCTTTTAAAAAGCAAGTACAAGAAGTTTCTAAACAGAATGAGCAGGCGTTAAAATTAAAGACGCCTATGAATTTGGCACCAATAAAAGTAGACTATAATAAATTTTACAATAATCCTGATAAATCAAAACAAGATCGTTACCAAGCATGGATTAAAGACTTGGCAAAAGATTTTCAGGTAAATGAGTCTAGTAAAATTTTAGCTGCATTGAATAAAAAAACAACAACAGCAGTTGTAAAAAAATAATTGAGCACATGGAGCAATTGAAAAAATGGCTTGTGGTTTATACAAAGCCAAAATGGGAGAAAAAAGTAGATTTGAATTTTGCGCAAAAAGGTATCGAAAGCTGGTGCCCGACACAAAAAAAAGAACGTCAATGGTCTGACAGAAAAAAGGTAATCGAAGAGCCTTTGTTTAAATCATATGTTTTTGTAAGAGCATCAAAGGAAGAACAAGCCAATGTGCTTAGTACAATGGGGGTGGTGCGCTTTCTTTATTTTGAAAAAAAGCCTGCTATCATTAGAGATAATGAAATTGAATTGATCAGAAAATACCTTGGATTATCTTACGCCAATATCCAAGTGGTGGACATGGGAGCGATCAAGCCACAAACAAAAGTGGCTGTTAACAATGGCTTATTCATGGGTCAAAGAGGGGAAGTGGTAAAGGCAGATAAGAAATCTGTTTATGTAAGACTAGACAGTATCAATATGATGATGATTGTAGAATTCAAATTAGAGGAAGTTTCAGTCCTTTAATTGAATTCCATTAGATCAATGCATTAAATTAGATAGATTAGCTAGATGGTCCAGTCCACTATTTGATTACTCCATTCAGCCCTGTATGGCGTGGTGACCCTGATATAATTATCAGAATATCCTTCTAAAACTTCCATCCCACCATCTGCTGTTTTTTTAACAGATTCAAATAAGACTTTCCTGTTTTCACCTCGATGTGCTTCTGTAAAATATTGTAATTTCTGATAAGAGAGATTGCGTAAAATTTTATTGCGTTCATTGCGCAATGCAATGGGTACGATTGGTTTGATATCTAAGGCCTTGGTAGCGGCACGCTCAGAATAGGTGAATACATGTAAATAAGAAATATCTAAGCTATGGATGAAGGCAAAACTTTCTTGGAAAAAAGTATCTGTTTCACCTGGAGAGCCAACAATCACATCTACCCCAATAGCGGCATGGGGTATTAATTTTTTTACCAATTCAATTCGTTCTCTATAAAATTGGCTATTGTACCTGCGCTGCATTAGTTTCAAGACTGCATCTGATCCACTTTGTAAAGGAATGTGAAAATGCGGCATGAATTTTTTGCTTTCTGCGACCCATGCAATGATTTCATCTGTTAATAAATTCGGTTCTATAGATGAGATGCGGTAACGTTCGATGGCAGTTTCATTATCTAATGCCTTAATAAGTTCAAAAAAGGTTTCTTCATGCTGCTTGCCACCATCGCCACCTTTTCCAAAATCACCAAGATTGATTCCTGTTAATACAATTTCCTTAACGCCTTTTTCGGCCAATTCCTTTGCTTGTTTCACGACGCCTGCAACAGTATCACTTCTACTTTTACCTCTTGCCATTGGGATGGTACAAAATGAACAACTATAATCACATCCGTCTTGCACTTTTAAAAAGGTTCTTGTTCTGTCATTCACAGAAAAAGAACTGTGGAATCCGGTTAATGTATCAATATCACAACTGCAAATTTTGGTTTCATCGCCTTTTGTTAAATTGGCAAGGTGTTGAACCAAGTTAAACTTCTCAGCAGCACCAAGCACTAAATCAACTCCAGGAATAGTAGCAATTTCTTGAGGCTTTAATTGGGCGTAACATCCAGTGATTACAATAAAACTTTCTGGCGCTAATCGCTGCACCCTTCTTACGAGTTGGCGACATTCTTTATCCGCGTTTTCAGTCACCGAGCAGGTATTGATCACATAGACATCTGCTTGTTCGGTAAACTGCTTCTTTTCAAAGCCTTCCAATTCCAATTGCCTAGACATGGTCGAGGTTTCTGAAAAATTTAGTTTACAGCCTAATGTATGGAATGCGACAGATCGGTTTTGACTCATGGAGCACAAAGATAAAAAACCCAACCTACTAATAGGCGAGGGGGAGCATAAAATCTTAAAATAAGCTTAAAAATGGCTCAAATTTCCCTTTTTGCTCAGTTTCAGTTAAGTTTGCAACTACTAAAATGGATAAAATGGATTTCAAGAAAATCAACAATCTAACAGGCTGGGCAGTAACCTTAATTGCATGTACTGTTTACTTATTAACGATGGAAGCTTCTAGTAGTTTTTGGGACTGCGGTGAGTTTATTAGCAGTGCCTATAAATTACAAATTCCACATCCTCCTGGAGCACCTATGTTTGTTCTTTTAGGTAGGGTGTTTATCATCTTTTTTGGAGACAATCCTCAGACAGCTGCATTGGCTGTAAATAGTATGAGTGCCATTGCAAGTGGTTTTACAATTCTATTTTTATTTTGGACCATTACCCATTTTGCAAAACGTATTTTAGTCGCAAAGTCTGGAACTGAATTGACCAATAACCAAATCTTTTTGGTGATGGGTGCAGGAGTTGTAGGTGCTTTAGCATATACTTTTAGTGATTCATTTTGGTACAGTGCTGTTGAAGGTGAGGTATATGCATTGAGTTCCTTCTTTACTGCATTGGTATTTTGGGCTATTTTAAAATGGGAGGACAAAGCAGATCAGCCAGGCGCAGACAAGTGGATCATTTTCATTTTCTACATCATGGGTATTTCAATTGGAGTCCATTTATTGAACTTGCTGACTATTCCTGCGATTGTGATGGTGTATTATTTTAGATTATATAAGCCAAGTTTCAAGGGTGCTTTATTTGCGTTTTTGATAGGTGTGGTTATAACCGGATTAGTGCAAGTATTTTTAATCCAATACACCATTAAGTGGGCAGCAGCATTTGATATTCAATTTGTAAATAGTTTTGGCTTGCCTTTTTATAGTGGTTTCATCACTTTCTTTGTATTGCTAACTGCTTTATTTGTTGTTGGTATACAATACGCGAATAAAAAAGGATTCTATTTTTTAAAGTTGGGAATTTGGTCTACTATATTTGTTTTAATTGGGTATTCTACCTACTTAACCACCATGATTCGTTCTAATGCAGATCCTTCTGTGGATATGTACAATGTAGACAATCCAGTGACCTTGGTGGGTTATTTAGGAAGAGAGCAATACGGGGATTGGCCTATTTTATACGGTCCTGATTTTGTTGATAAAGCAGAAACAGTAGAAGGTAGTGACCAGTATGTGAAAACACCAACCAACTATGAATTCTCAGGAAAGAATATAAAAAGAGATTGGGGTTCGGCACCTTCTGCACATTTGTTTCCAAGAATGTGGGATGGTGATAATGATCGTGGTCAATTAGACAGTTACCGCGCATTTGCTGGCATCCAAGAAGGCGATGTGCCAACGCTGAGAGATAATATCAAGTACTTTACAAATTATCAATTTGGTTTTATGTACCTGCGTTATTTCTTATGGAATTTTGCTGGTAAGCAAAACGATTTACAAGGATTTGGCAATGTACGAGATGGTAATTTTAAGACAGGTATCTCTTTTGTAGATAATTTCTTCTTTGGAGAGCAAGCTAAAATGCCTGATAGTATTAGCAAAGACAATAAAGCAAATAATAACCTATTTATGTTGCCATTTTTCTTAGGCATCATGGGCTTATTATACCAATACCAACAGAATAAAAAAGATTTCGTGGTAACAGGTTTGTTATTTTTCTTCACTGGTTTAGCCATTGTGATTTATTTGAATCAAGTGACCTTGCAACCACGTGAGCGTGATTATGCTTATGTAGGTTCTTTCTATGCGTTTGCCATATGGATTGGTTTAGGTGTTTTACAAGTAGCTGAATGGCTAAGCAAAGTCATCCATAAAAATATGGCCACTACTATTGCAACTGTAGTTTGTTTATTAGCAGTACCAACATTAATGGCACAGCAGGAGTGGGATGACCATGATCGTGGTCAAAAGACATTGGCGCGTGATATGGCAAGAGCTTATTTAGAAAGCTGTGCTCCAAATGCCATCTTATTTTCATTCGGAGATAACGATACCTATCCATTATGGTACGCACAGGAAGTAGAAGGTATTAGACCAGATGTGCGTGTGGTAGTGAATAGTTTATTGGGGTCAGATTGGTATATGCGTGAATTAAGGTATAAAGTAAATAAGAGTGACAAGTTTGATGTTATTTTTACAGAAGAACAAGTTGCGGGCAATAAATTAAATGTAGCTTATTACAATCCGCTTCCAGAGTTTGGTGAAACAACTTACCATAATTTGGATTCTATCTTAAGGTATGTGGTTGGTGATCAAACTGGTAAATACCAAGCTTCAACGCAGGAAGGCCCAGTGAATATTTTTCCAACACATAAGTTCAAGTTACCTGTCAATAAGGAATTTGCATTGGCTTCTGGTATTGCTAAGCCAACAGATATAATTGAGTCTGAGATGTTGATTGATTTCAATCCAAATAGACAATACATGATCAAAAATGAATTGGCTATTTATGCTATCATTGCGACGACACAGTTTAAGCGTCCAATCTGCTTTACATCTACGCAGGAATTAAAAGACTTAGGATTGGATCAGTATGTACGTCAAACTGGATTAGCGTATCAATTGGTTCCTGTTAAGGGGGCATCTGTAGATACAGACGCTGCATATAAAAATATTATGACTAAATTTGATTTCAAGAATTCAAGTAAGTCTAATGTATACTATGACGAAGAAAATAGAAGGCATTTGAATTCATTGAGATTGAATGTATCTCAAATTGCACAAGCTTTAGTTGCAGCGGGTAAAAAGGATAGTGCAGTTCAAGTATTAAGAAAATTAGACAAAGAGATCAGTACTAAAAACTTCCCTTATGCGATGTCCTCTAATAGAGGCAATCAACATAATTATTTTTCTTATTTATACTTACAAGCAGCTTATGCCGCAGGGGATACTGAATTAGGAAAAAGAATTGGCACAGCGATTGTGAAAGATTTAAAACAACAATTGGCCTATTATAAATCATTGGGTAGTCCAATGTCAGAAGCACAGTTTATGCAAAATGCAGAGAGTGCTTATCAGAATAAAGCCACTGAATTTAACAATAAACAAGCTGCTTTTATTCAAGATATCCTGACTTGTTATCAGTTGATCAATGTGATTGAAAATATTGAAAAAGGGATTCCAGTAGCAGCTCAACCATAATTTAAGTATAGCTATTAAAAAAGGCGCTTCGTTTGAAGCGCCTTTTTTTTGTAAATCATTCTTGAATTATTCGATTTAGTTGAATCAGTTATGATTCATTTATTCTAAAGCTAGTTGCTATTTAAAGTCCTTAATTAAATTAGTTTAGCATTGTTAATAAGGCTGTTACAACTTGATCAATTTCGGCCTTTGTATTGTGTTTTGAGAAAGAAAAACGAACAGTGACCATCTCGGAGCCTTTGTTAAGTACATTGATTACGTGTGATCCTTGCTGGGCGCCGCTTGAACAGGCACTTCCTCCACTGGCACAAATATGATGCATGTCTAAATTAAACAAAATCATTTCTGTTTTTTCATTTTTTGGAAAGTTGACACTTAATAAATTGTATAAACTATTTCCAAATGGGTCTCCATTAAAATGTACACTAGGAATTTTCGCAACCAATTGATTATGTAAATACTGTTTCAATGATTGGATATATTGACTGTCTTCTTGGTATTTTTCTGTAGCCAATTCAAGTGCTTTCGCAAAACCCACAATACCATATAAATTTTCTGTTCCTGCACGCATGTTACGCTCTTGAGAGCCGCCATGCACTAAGGGACTAATTTTTACATTTTCGTTGATATATAAAATACCAACGCCCTTAGGTCCATGAAATTTATGTCCAGCTCCTGTAATAAAATCAACTGGTACTTGACTTAATTCAAAAGGAAAATGACCTACCGTCTGCACCGTATCACTATGAAAATAAGCCTGATATTGTTTACAAAGTTGTCCTACAGCTTTCATATCAATCATATTGCCAATTTCATTATTAGCATGCATGATGGAAACAATTGTTTTATCTTTTGTTTCAGCTAATAATCCAGCTAAATGATCCATATCAATATGGCCATTAGGCAAAATTTGTACAAAGCTTAATTTCAGGTTGTGCAATTTAGCTAAATGCGTTACCGTATGTAAAGTGGCATGGTGTTCGATTGGGGAACTGATGATATGCTTACAACCTAAATCAGATATTGCTGCAGTTAATACTGTGTTGCTACTTTCTGTACCACCACTTGTAAAAAATATTTCAGCTGGTTTGGCGCCTAAGTTTTTTGCTACAGATTTTCTGGCTTGTTCAATGGCCAATCTTGTTTCTCTGCCATAACTATAAATGGAGGAAGGGTTGCCAAATTTTTCGGTTAAATAGGGCATCATCGCTTCAAGCACTTCAGGTGCAAGCGAGGTTGTAGCTGCATTGTCAAAATAAATTCTCTGCATGATTGCTAAATTACTGAATTTTAAGTATCAGCTGAATAATTTTATCCGCTAATGCATCTGCAGCTGCCTGTGTTTTTGCTTCAGTATAAATGCGCATAATTGGTTCTGTATTGCTAGACCTTAAGTGCACCCATTCATTTTCAAAGTCTATCTTCAATCCATCCACATCATTCATTGGAAATGCGGAAAATTCATTTTTCAATTGTTCGAATATTGTTGACAATGAAAGGCTTGCATTCAGGTCCATCTTTTTCTTACTCATGAAATAAGCAGGGTAGCCAGCTCTTAAACTAGAACAGCTTGTATCAGCTTTTGCAAGATGCGACAAGAATAAAGCAATGCCAACTAAAGCATCTCTACCATAATGTAAATCCGGAACAATGATACCACCATTGCCTTCTCCACCAATTACAGCTTTTTCTGCTTTCATTTTTGTCACCACATTCACTTCACCAACAGCACTTGCATAATAAGTGCAACCATGTTGCTCTGTGACATCTCTTAATGCCCTAGTAGAAGATAAATTACTTACTGTAGCCCCTTTTGTATATTGTAAAATATAATCTGCAATGGCAACCAAAGTGTATTCTTCGCCAAATAAATTGCCGTCCTCGCTTACAAAACATAAACGATCCACATCTGGATCAACCGCAATACCTAGATGCGCGTTTTCTTTGACAACTGTATCGCAAAGTTCAGTTAAGTGTTCTTTTAAAGGTTCTGGATTATGTGCAAAATCTCCAGTCATTGCTGCATTCAAGACTACAATATCCTCTACTCCAATCGCTTTTAACAAAGCTGGTACCGTAAATGCACCAGAACTATTGATTGCATCTACCACCACTTTAAAATTCGCTTTCTTAATGGCGTAAATATCTACCAATGGATGGTCCAATATTGCTTGAATATGTTTTGATAAACTATTATCATCCCCAATTAATTCACCCATCGCATCTACAGGAGCATAAATAAAATCTTCTTGTTCTGCTAATGCTAAAATTGTTTGTCCTTCTTCACCACTTACAAATTCACCTTTCTCGTTTAACAATTTAAGGGCATTCCATTCTTTTGGATTATGACTTGCTGTTAAAATAATTCCACCATCTGCATTTTCAAATACCACTGCCATTTCTACGGTCGGTGTAGTGCTCAATCCTAAATGCACCACATCGATACCTAGGGCCAATAAACTTTGCTCCACCAAGGCTTCTACCATTAGGCCACTCATCCTTCCATCTCGACCTACAATGACTTTCTTCTTTCCAGCTGATTTTCTGATCAACCAGGTACCATATGCAGATGCAAATTTTACAATATCAATTGGCGTGAGGTTGTCGTTTGGACGACCACCAATGGTGCCTCTAAAACCTGAAATGCTCTTGATTAATGACATAGCTAAATATTAAAATAAATCGGTCTGCAAATTTACTTTAAATTTTTCCATTCCATGTATCTTTACGCCATGGGGCTAAGTATTTTTCAACAAATTAAGGACATCGATCAGGCATTGTTTCACCAAATCAATGGGGTATGGCACCATCCTCTATTGGACACTGTACTGCCCTGGACCAGGCATTCCAACAACTGGGTACCCTTGTATATTGGGCTGTTGATTTGGTTGATATACCGAATTGGTTGGAAAACCTTAAAATGGCTTTTGTTTGCCTTGATCAATGTTGGCTTGACAGATCAAATTAGTAGTAGTGTATTTAAACCATATTTTCATCGATTAAGACCTTGTAATGACCCTGCATTATTGGGTAAAACCAGATTGTTATTAGACAATTGCTCTGGCGGCTTTAGTTTTACTTCCTCCCATGCTGCCAATCATTTTGGACTCGCCATGTTCATTTTCATTACCTGGGGGATGACCCAACAACGATATACAAAATTCTTTTTTGTATGGGCCGGTATCATCTCTTTTGCTCAAATATATGTAGGCGTGCATTATCCATTGGACATTATTGGAGGCGCCATCATAGGATTGGTTTCAGGATATGGTATGGCAAAAGCATATTTAAAATGGGCAGGCCCAATGGAATTACGCTAATAAATAAAAATGAATAAAAATACATTCTGGCTTTTACTATTTGCGCTTTTTGGTGTTCATTTGATTGGAGTATTTAGCATTCCATTAATGGATATTGATGCATCGCAATATGCATCCATCAGTAGAGAAATGCTAGAACGAAATAGCTTTCTACAAATTTACGATCTCGGCAAAGATTATTTAGATAAACCGCCAATGCTTTTTTGGTTGTCTGCCTTATCCATGAAGATTTTTGGTATCTATGATTGGGCCTATAGATTGCCTTCTTTTATATTTTTGATGATTGCTTTGTATGCTACTTTTAAATTTGCTCAATTAAAGTACAATCAAACTGTTGCTTATTTAGCAGTATTAATTTTAGCAAGCTGTCAAGCCTTTTTCTTAATCGCGCATGATATAAGAACGGATACCATGTTGATGGGTTGGGTCGCATTGAGTATTTGGTTGATTGCAAAATGGGAATCCTCTAATGCCTGGCCAGACTTTGTTTGGGCCATGGTGGCAATTGCTGGTGGCATGATGACCAAGGGGCCAATTGCACTGGTAGTGCCTGTATTGGCTTTTGCCCCACAATGGTTTTTTGAAAAAAAATGGGCCTATTTTTTCAAACCAATTTATTTAGTAGGTATTTTAATTATTGGAATTTTATTGATTCCCATGAGTTGGGGCTTGTACCAACAATTCGATTTACAACCAGGTAAATTAATCAATAACATACCTATACAGTCTGGGCTGAGATTTTATTATTGGACCCAAAGTTTTGGCAGGTATACAGGGGAGAATTACTACCATGAGATGAGCTATCCTACTTTCCTTTTGGAAAATATGCTTTGGAGTTTTTTGCCTTGGATTTTTATTTTCATTTGGGCTTTTGTAGCAAAGTTGATCAACATATTTAAGGAAGGCTTGTTTAAAGTGCAAACAGAAAGAATTAGTTTTTTTGGATTTTTATTGACCTATTTAGTCTTGTCCAGAAGCCAGGCACAATTACCACATTATATTTTTGTGGTCTTCCCATTGGCTGCGACATTGACTGCTGCTCATTTTGCATCCTTACTAGAACATGCAGATCGTTTACATAAATGGATTAAATGTTTTTTTGGATTCCATCTATTTATTTTTCTGATTTTATTGATTGCGATGGGATTGATCTCTAATATTCCTTTTGGGAAAATGGGTATACTGGGTGTCATGATTGTTTTTGGCACATTCATTATCATGCTAAAAATTGGATTCAATCACCAAAACCTAATCCAAAAGTGGATTGCTATGAGTTTGGTCTTGATGATAGGACTGAACTTAATTTTAAATAGTTTCTTTTATCCTCATTTATTACAATACCAATGGGGGTATGCATTGGTCAAAGAAGCGAAGAAAAATAAATGGGAAATCAAAAAAGCGGCTTTGTATAAAATCCCTAATAGCAATGCCTTTCATTTTTATGGGCAGCATGTATTTCCTGTTATTCAGGATAGTAGTTTATTAAAAGCAGGTCAATGGGTGGTGGCAGATAGCATTCCCGCTCAAAAGTTGTTATTAGATTTCCCGAACTCTAGCATCTTGTATCATGGTAACAGATTCCATGTCACGCTCTTGACTTTGGAGTTTTTAAATCCAACAACAAGAAATAGGGAATTAACCCCTTATGTATTGATGGAGTTGAAAAAATAGTTGGTCCGAAACTAGTTTTAAAATTGGGCCTGAAAAAATTTATACCTAAAAATTTTTGCCTAAAAATTAAACTGGGTCGTATTTTTAGGTGTAGCTAATTCATAACTTTTTCTTACACCACCTACCGTGGTATGTAGAATATTAATTTGATTTGGGTCTATCCCAAACAAGATTTCGCAAAAAACATTTAATTGTTTGACCTGCTTTACTTCCTTGATTTCAAAATAGCTCCAAGTGCTTTCTTTCTGAATTTCATAGCCAACAAAGTCCATCTTATATTTTACACCACCTGCTTGGAGCACTAATTTTTTTTTGGATGTACAAGTTGATATATTTATTGGC
>CAMAQL010000035.1 GCA_945860605.1 Chitinophaga pinensis | reverse complement strand
CGTGAACAAGCAATTGGTTCAAAACCAAGGTTATTAATCCAAACAGGATGACATAAAAAAAGACCCCGAATTTTCGGGGTCTTTTTTTATGTCATTACTTCAAACTTTTTTATGAGTTTGTGTTACAATTGAAATATCACAATTGAAATATCACAATTGAAATGCTACAACTTAATTTCTTCCATCTGATCATCCAAGAATTTGTATTCCACCAAATGACTCGTATTGGAAGCCTGAGATTGTAATTTTAAATTGTACTTCTTTTTCCAGCGCTTGATGATGCTATTAAAGATGCCTTTTGTCAGGTGTGAATGAATGATAGGATGTACTAATATCGTCAGTTTATGGTGACCATGCGTCGCCAAGTAAGCTAGTTTCTTTTCCATCTCATCTTCCAATAATAAAGAAGCAGTAATGGTCCCAGTGCCTGAACAAGCAGGACAGTCTTCGGAGGTGTTGATATTGACTTCGGGTCTGATTCTTTGTCTGGTAGCTTGTAAAAGTCCAAATTTTGAAATCGGTAAAATAGAATGTCTAGCCCTATCTGTTTTCATGTAACCTTCTAAGGCTTCTTGTACTTTCTTTCTGTTTTCTGGCAATTTCATGTCAATAAAATCAATGACAATAATTCCACCTATATCTCTTAGTCTTAATTGCCTTGCGATCTCCTCTGCGGCCTCTAAATTTGTTTGTAAAGCATTTTCCTCTTGGTTATTACTAACGCTCTTAAATCCACTATTAACGTCCACTACATGGAGGGCTTCGGTATGTTCTATGATCAAATAAGCGCCACTATTTAAATTGATTGTTTTACCAAAAGAGGACTTCACTTGCTTGGTGATACCATATTGATCAAAGATGCCGATATCTCCACTATGCAAGCTGATAATATTTGATTTATGCGGCGCAATTCTTTGTAAGTAACTCAAGGTGATATCATAAATCTTCTTATCATTCACTACAATCTTGTTGAAATCTTCGCTTAAAAGGTCTCTTAAGATACTAGTCGTCTTACTTTCTTCATTCATGATACGCGTTGGAGGCACTGCACCTTTTAAGTTGGACTGGATATTTTTCCAGTTAGTCTCCAAAGTCAGTAAATCCTCATGCAGTTCTGCGGTTGTCTTGCCTTCGGCAGCTGTTCTAACAATCACGCCAAAGTTTTTTGGTCGAATAGACTCCATCATTTTTTGAAGACGCTTGCGCTCATCGGATGAATGAATTTTCTTAGAGACAGCAACAATTTCATTGAATGGGGTTAGCACTACAAAACGACCGGCAAGTGAAATTTCACAAGTTAATCTTGGTCCTTTTGCTGCAATAGGTTCTTTTAAAATCTGCACCAAGATATTGGGCTTGCCGTTTAAGACTTCACTGATTTTACCTGTTTTTACAATCTCAGGTGCCGATTCAAACTTAGAAAAATCAAATTGATTATGTTGGTCATTCATCGCGTCATGCGTGAACTTAATAATGGACTTGATATAAGGGCTAAGGTCGGTATAGTGCAGGAATGCATCTTTGTCAAATCCCACATCTACAAATGCGGCATTCAATCCTGGTATAATCTTTTTCACTTTTCCAAGATATAGATCACCCACTGCAAAGCGGGCATCAATCTTTTCATTGTGTATTTCTACCAATTTCTTTTCTTCTAAAAGGGCAATTTCAACCCCATCAGGAGAACTATTAATAATTAATTCTTTGTTCACGAATAGCAACTTTTAATAAAACATACAACTCACCTAATAGCGAGAATATGCTTTATGTTTTTTGAAAACACGGCCACTTTACAAAGGAAGGTAAAAGGTAAAGTAAAGTTGCTAGGTAGAGAAGTGGCGTGCAATGGAAAAGAACACAAGCATTTCTCAATTGAAAAATGCTTGTGTTGAATGAGAACTATTTGTTCTTCTTCTTATGACGATTTTTTCTTAAACGTTTTTTTCTTTTGTGCGTCGCAATTTTATGACGCTTTCTTTTTTTACCACAAGGCATGTTCGATTCTTTTTCTGTTATAAAATATTATTTCTTTAATTCTTGTATTCTTTTGGAGATGGCTTCTTTGGCTTCAGGGATATTCACGCTATTGCTAACTTTGGTATACCATTCGATGGCTAAAGCTTTCTGGTCGGTCAACTCATAACACTCTGCTAAATGAATCATCGCTTCGATATGATTAGGCTGAATTTTGATCACCGTTAAAAAGCGCTCAATTGCTTTATCATATTGTCCTGATTTTTTACCTCCAAGTGCAAGGATCAATTGACCATAGGCATTGGTTGAATCTTTATCCACCACTTCTTTGATCTTTGTAATCCCTTGCATAGGATTGTCAGATAGGTTACCAAATAAATAACAGGCACCTAAATTAATTTTTGCCGAGTCATTTTTTGGGTTGATTACCAATGCTTTCTCTAAAAGAACTTTTGCATTTCCGGCTATCCATGGTTGGATTGCTGGTGGTGCATCCGGCGTCAATAGATTGTCTACCAACAGCTGGGCTGCAAAAGTGAGGCTTTTTTCAGTATTTTCCAACAAAGCAGCACTGTAAGTGAAATATAAATATGGAGCTAGTTTTTGAGCTGAATCTGCCCAGAACTGGGATAATGCCTTAAATGACTTCAAACTATCCTTTGCATTGGATGCTTTGGTCAATTGATTTTCAATAGATAATAAGGCTATTTTTTGGCTTTCCGACAGGGCTAATTTAGCCGTATTTAGAATAGATTCGGTAGTAACAACTTGATTATCAGCTGTTTGATTAGAAGCAGGGGCTTCTTTGGCAGTAAATCTAGGAGTAAAGAAGTAGAGCACACTAAATAGCAGTAGCCCTGACAAGATGAGTATAAGCTGTGGTTTTCTCAATGCAAAAAGATTTTTGCAAAGTTAACTACTTACGTTTGCTTTTCACCTCGTTTACGAATTCTTTTGCTGGTTTAAATGCAGGAATAAAATGTTCAGGAATTTCTACCGCAATATTCTTCTTGATATTTCTACCAATTTTTGCGGCTCTTTTCTTAGTAATAAAGCTGCCAAAGCCGCGAATATAGATATTCTGGCCATTTGCCAAGTTTTCTTTTACTTCTTTGAACATGGTTTCTAAAGTGACTAAAACGTCCACTTTAGGAATTCCCGTTTTCTCAGAGATTTGATTGATGAGATCAGATTTTCTCATGGAGTTTGGTTTTGGGGTTTATTGTACTCTAAATATAAGAAATTTAAACTTTTCACAACGATAAGTCCTTTTTTTTTATGCATTTATAGACATATTTTTAAGCTCATATATATTATATAAAATAAGTATATATTTATTTTGCCTCTACCTATTCGCTTATTTTCTGATTAAACAATGGGATATCTGCCTATTTTTAGGCAATTTTGCCTTGAATGTCTACCTTTTTTACCCAACAGTTGCTTTATTGGAATCAAACGGCCAACCATCGTGCAATGCCTTGGAAAGGGGAATCCGATCCCTATAAAATTTGGTTGAGCGAGGTGATCCTTCAACAAACAAGGGTGGATCAAGGCTGGGCCTACTATGAAAAGTTCATTCAAGCTTATCCATCTGTACAAGATCTTGCAAAAGCGAAGGATGAAAAAGTTTTTAAATTATGGGAAGGCTTGGGGTATTATAATAGGTGTAGAAATTTATTACATACTGCAAGACAGATCACCAATCATTCAAAAGGAATTTTTCCAAACACCTATGAAGGCTTGCTTGCATTAAAAGGAATTGGACCTTATACCGCTGCAGCAATTGCATCATTTGCATTTAATTTACCTTATGCTGTGGTGGATGGAAATGTGTTTAGAGTTCTTGCAAGATTTCATGGCATTTCAACACCTACGGATATAAAAGAGGGTATTGAAAAATTTAATACGCTTGCAAATCAACACCTTGCAAAAGATCAACCAGGCGTCTATAATCAAGCTATCATGGATTTTGGCGCGACGATGTGTACACCAAGTAATCCTGACTGTGGTGCTTGCAACTTGTCATCAAAATGTGTAGCGTTTAATGTAAACAAAGTCAATCAATTACCCGTTAAACTAAAACGCATCACTAAAAAGAAAAGACATTTTGATTTTTTCTGTTTCAATTTTAATGGGACTTGGATGTTGCAACAAAGAGGCGAAGGGGATGTGTGGAATGGTTTATTTCAGTTTTATATTTTAGAACAGGATCGTATGCCTGTGTTTTCTGACAGCTATTTAGAGGCGGTATTAAAAAACCAATTTGGGCTTTCTCAGAAACAATGGAAATTGATTGGTGCTGGCAAGCAACCTAAATTATTTAAGCAGATTTTAACACATCAAACCATCGAAGCACGTTTTATATGCATCCATTTATCCAAAATGCCTAAAATCCTTCAAAATGCTTTGTGGGTAAAGCCTAAGCAGTTGGCAAAATATGCATTTCCAAAAATCATTAATGATTTTTTAGTAACTTTCCACCATGGAAGCGCACTCGAGTAAGTTTATATTTTTAGCAGCCAGTTATTTTGATATTTCAAAAATGCAACAGGATGCTGGTTTGCTTTTACTTCTTTTTACCTTACTTTTTTTATCTTTTGCTATTGCAGGATCTGAAGTAGCATTTTTTTCTTTGTCTTATAAAGACATCCAAGTATTAAAAACAAAAAATCATAAGCCACTCAAAAGAATAGTTGACCTTTTAGAGGATCCAAAAAAATTGTTGACTTCCATGCTCATTGCAAATAGCTTTATTAATATTTGTATCATCCTTGTTTCAAATATCCTCATTGACGATCTGTTTCTATTTGACCAAATACCAGTTCCAGGAATTGAATTTATCATCAAGGTTTTAGCAGTGACATTATTGCTTTTATTTTTTGGCGAAATCATGCCTAAGGTCATGGCTACCCAAAATAATATTCGATTTGCACAAGACTTTGGGGGCGTTATTCAAGTGGTGTATTTTATTTTTTCAAGAATGAGTGGTCAAATGGTGAAATACACCAATTTGATTGAAAAAAAATTAGCACAAAAAGACACTGGCAATACCTATAGTATGGAGGAATTGGATCAAGCTATTGAGTTAACGACTTCGCCAAATCATTTAGACAGCGAAAAGAAAATATTAAAAGGGATTGTCAAATTTGGAAATATCACTGTTCGCCAAATCATGAAAACGAGGCTAGACGTGTATGGCGTGGAAGATAATATTACCTATAATGAATTACTAGAAAGTGTGAAAGAGCATAATTATAGCCGATTCCCAGTATACAAGGAAGACTTAGACACCATTGTTGGCATCATCCATACCAAGGATTTAATTCCGCATTTACAAGAAGAAGCGACTTATCAATGGCAAAAATTAATTCGCCCTGCTTTGTTTGTACATGAGCAAAAAATGATTGAAGATTTATTAAAAGAGTTTCAGTCTAAGCGCATCCACTTTGCAATTGTAGTGGATGAATTTGGAGGAACGAGTGGGATCATTACTTTAGAAGATATTTTAGAAGAAATTGTAGGGGATATTAAAGATGAGTTTGATGAAGAAGAATCGATGATTAAAAAAATTGACGATTTTCATTATATCATAGAAGGCAAGACAGCTATTATTGATTTCTGTAATTTTATTGATATTCCAACTAATTTCTTTGATGCTGTGAAGGGAGAGAGTGATACCGTGGCTGGATTGATATTAGAACTGGCTGGAGAATTTCCGGCAGTTCAACAAGTGGTCAAGTACAAGCAATTTAGTTTTACTGCGCTAGATATCCAGAAAAATCGAATACATAAAGTTCAATCCATCATTACCCCCATCACTTCTATCAGCCAAGAAAATGTATAAATTCTTTTTCATTGTATCCATTATGGCTACGATTGGTTTTACTGCTTGTAATTCAAGATTCTCGCCAAAAGAGACTGCCTACCCTGCAATCACCCTTCCTAAAAAAGTTTACTTATCTAACGCAGTCAATGGACTACCTTATTCATTTGATATTCCTTCCTATGCAGTCGTGGATAAAAAGGCATCCTCTAATGGCCTAGATCAGTCTAAATTAGGCTGGATGAACCTCCAATTCCCTTCACTTAACGCGACTTTATACATTAGCTACAATGCGGTAGAAAAAGACAAGTTGGATGTATTGGTCCGTGATGCTTATAATTTTGCCAATAACCATTCTAATAAAGCTAGTTTCATTGAAGACTCCGCTTTTGAAAATCCAATAGGGCTTAAAGGTGTCTTTTTTCATTTAGGCGGAGACGTAGCAAGCCCTTACCAATTCTTTATTACGGACTCTAGTCGTCATTTTTTTAGGGCTGTGCTTTATTTTGATAGCACCCCCAATGCAGACTCGCTTGCGCCAGTGATTGATTTTTTACACCAAGATCTAAAACAACTTGTGCAGACCTTTCGTTGGAAATCTTAATCATTTAGTAATACCTTTGTGCTAACCTTTTTTGTATGATTATAATAGACCAAGTATTAGTGAGTGACCAAGTTATAGAGGAGCAATTTGTTTGTGATTTAACCAAGTGCAAAGGTGGCTGCTGCGAGGATGGTGATGCTGGTGCGCCATTAGACAATCAAGAAAAAGAATACGTGAAGCAGTTTTACGAAACTGTTAAACCCTATATGACTAAGCAGGGGATTAAAGAAGTTGAAACGGTGGGACCATATTTATATGATAGAGAATTTGGTTGGGTGACACCTACAATTAATGGTGGTATTTGTGCCTACGGATATAAAGATGAAAAAAATATTATTAAATGTGCTTTTGAACAAGCCTATAATGATGGTAAAATTTCTTGGAAAAAGCCAATTAGCTGTCATCTATTTCCCATTAAAATTCAACAAAGCAAGTCTGATCCATCGGTTGAATACATGAACTATGAACCAAGAGAGGACTTATGTAAGTCGGGTTGTAATCTTGGGGTTAAATTAAAAGTGCCTGCTTATGTTTTTTTAAAAGAGTCCATTATTAGAAAGTACGGCGATGAATTTTACGAAGCATTAGAAGCATCAGCAAAACATTTAGCAAAAAAATAAGTCTGTATGGAGAGTATTTACTCAGATTCATTTGATCAAATAAGTAGCGAGAAGGCCCTCGATACGGAACACAGAAAAAAAATCAATTTCAATATTGGCAAGTACAATGCTGTTGTACCTAAGGGTAAATCGCAATTTGTTGATTTAGAAAAAGTAAGGTCTCAGGCAAAAAATATTAAATGGGAGGCGATTGAACACCTGGATTTATATTTAACTCAATTTGAGGAACAGATAACCAAGCGCGGTGCAAAAGTTTTTTGGGCAGAAGATAGCGAGCAAGCACTTGATTTTATTGGCGCTATCTGTAAGGAAAAAGAATGTAAAACTTTGGTGAAAAGTAAGAGCATGGTGACAGAGGAGATTCACTTGAATACCTACTTGGAATCTATTGGTGTTGAATCTGTAGAGACCGATTTAGGAGAGTATATCCAGCAACTCGATGGCGAAGCGCCATATCATATTGTGACGCCGGCAATGCATAAAAGCAAGGAGGATGTGGCCAAATTGTTTGCTGAAAAATTGGGTACAGATATCAATATGACGCCAGAAGAAATGACTTTGGTAGCCAGAAGAAATTTGAGAGAAAAATATGTACAAGCAGAAATTGGTGTCACTGGTGCTAACTTTATTTTACCAGATATTGGTGGTATTGCATTAACAGAAAACGAAGGAAATGCCAGACTATCTGCTGCTTTTCCTAAAACACATATTGTGATTGTAGGGATTGAAAAAGTCATTCCATCTGTCACCGATTTAGGATTGCTATGGCCTTTGTTATCGACTTATGGCACTGGTCAACAAGTCACCGTGTATAATAGTATTATCAGTGGGCCTAAGCAAGCAGACGAAGCAGATGGTCCAGAGGAGATGTATGTGATTTTATTAGACAATGGCAGGACTAATTTATTAGCCAATGCAAAAAGTAGGGAAGCACTGTATTGTATTCGTTGTGGTGCCTGTTTGAATGCTTGCCCAATTTATAAGAATATTGGAGGACATGCTTATGAAACCACTTATAGTGGACCTATTGGAAGTGTGATTACGCCTCATTTAAGAGGCATGCACGATTATAAACATTTGAGTTTTGCATCCAGCTTATGTGGTAACTGCACTGCTGTATGTCCTGTTAAAATTAATTTACATGAACTTTTACTAGAAAATAGAAGGGAGTCGGTCGTGGCTGGAGAAAGTAATTTTTCTGAAGAATTTGCATGGAAGATTTGGAAACAAGCATCTATGAATCGGTTGTTAATGAATCAAGGCAACGCCACCATTAAAAATTGGGTAGTCAATAAAATATTTAAAGGCTGGGCGAAACAAAGGTCTCCTTTGCAATTTTCTACTAAGACATTCAATCAACTTTGGAAAGAGAAAAATAAAAACTAATCCTTCCAGAATATACCTTCATTACATTTCACTTACATTCCATCTGCATCTGAGATTGCATGGACTGGATCCTTTTGATCCTTCAAACTTTTATTGACTAAGTAGACACCAATTAAGGTAATAATAGAACCTACTATATTATTCCATGTCATATGCTCATCTAACAAAAGTGAACCTACCCATATTGCTACGATTGGATTGATATAAGCATATAGGGATGCAATAGATGATTTTAAATGCTTCATGCTATAGATGAAAGAGATAAATGCAAATACAGATCCTCCAATCACCATATATACAATAACCCCCCAGGATATGGCAGGTATTTTATTTAATGGAACATAGTCTCCACTAATCAAGGTGATCAATCCCATCATGAATGCGCTCATCAACATCTGCCATCCAATTGAATTGTAGGCATTGATTTTTATTTTTGTCCTTGAGATAATAATGGATCCAATACTCCAGGTAATCATTGCTAAGAAGGATAATACAACGCCTAATATATAATTGCTTCCATGCACTGTTAAACTGTCTTTATAAAAAATGAATCCAATGCCTAATAGTCCAAGACATAAACCAATGATGGTTTTGGGTGTAATCTCAATTGCCTTATAATAATACCTTTCAATCAATACAACGGATAAAGGATATAAGGCTGCAATCAAGGCAGCTAGTCCACTCGTGATAAATTTTAAACCATAAGTGGCAATGCCATTGGAGGAGACAAACATCAATAGGGACATACCCAATAGCCAAAGGAACTGTTGCCTGGTGGGTAGTTTTTCACCTTTGATTAAAAAAAAGCACACATACAATGATCCTCCTAAAAATTGTCGAATACTGGCCATTTCAAAAGCGGGCATATGCATTACACCCATCTTGCTTGCGACCCAAGTGGTGCCCCATACAATACTTGTAACTGTTAAAGCTAAGTAGGCTTTATTTTGATTCGCCATTTTGCAAGCTTAGTGTTTGAAATGTCTAAGACCTGTCATGACCATGGCTAAACCATTTGCTTGGCAGTATGCAATACTATCTTTATCTCTCACTGAACCTCCTGGTTGAATGAATGCCTCGATGCCCGCTTCTTGTGCAATTTTCACACAATCATCAAAAGGGAAAAAAGCATCAGATGCAAGGCTTGCGCCTTTAAGATCAAAATTAAATTGCTTCGCTTTTTCAATCGCTTGTCTCAATGCGTCGATTCTAGAAGTTTGTCCGCAGCCTTTTCCAACCAGCTGCTTATTTTTAATTAAAGCAATGGCATTGCTCTTTAAATGTTTGCAAATGATATTGCCAAAAAGTAAATCTGCTTTTTCGTTTTCTGTGCAAGGTCTTGCGCCTACCTCCTCCCAGTTGGTATAATTCCCTGTATCTAAGCCTTGTTCAAGACTTCCATTGAGGATTGATTTCTTTTGCGTAGCGTGAAAATGAATACCTGGCTTTGTTTCAAGTAAGATTCTATTTTTCTTAGTCGTTAAAATAGCTAATGCTTCTGCTTCGTATGCAGGGGCAATCAATACTTCAAAAAATAATTCTTGAATGGCTTCTGCAGTGGCTTTATCAATGGTTCCATTGGTGACTAATACACCTCCAAACGCACTCTCCGGATCTCCAGCCAATGCTGCTTCCCAACTTGCAAATACAGAAGCTCTTTGTGCCACACCACATACATTGGTATGCTTGATAATTGCAAAGCTTGTTGCAGGTAAGTCTTGAATCAATGCAATGGCTGCATCTACATCTACTAAATTATTATAGGATAATTCTTTTCCATTTAATTGCGTAAACCAAGTATCTAAATCACCATAGAAAGTGGCTACCTGGTGTGGATTTTCTCCATAACGTAATGTCTTACTTGTAGCTGGATTAAAATAATTACTAATTGCAATATCATAATGCATCACCACTTCAAAAGCCTTTGCAGCAAAAGCTTTTCTTTGATCTAAACTAGTGCTTCCTGCTTGGTCAATCAATATTTTATTCAACACTTCATAATCCTCTTTTGCAGCAAGGACGGTTAAGTCTCTAAAGTTTTTAGCTGCAGCTCGAATCATAGAAGGGCCTCCAATATCAATTTTTTCAATGATTGATTTTTCTTCGGTCGTGGTCCTTAATGTTTCTTCAAACGGATATAAATCAACAATGACAAGATCAATAGCTGGTATCTTAAATTCCTCCATTTCTTTTAAATCCTGTGCCTCATACCTTCTTCCTAAAATTCCTCCAAAAACAGAAGGGTGCAAGGTTTTTATACGCCCGCCTAAAATAGAAGGGTATCCAGTCACAGACTCTACAGACACACAAGGGATACCTAAATCCTCTAAAAATTGTTGCGTTCCTCCCGTAGAGTAGATGGTGATATTGTGTTGGTGGAGTGTTCTAGCCAATGGTTCTAAACCATCTTTGTAAAAAACAGAGATTAATGCTGATTGTATTTTCTTTTCCATATGTAAAGGTACGAGCTTCTGGATTTTTGTCTTGCTCGGATTTTCCACAAAATGGCTTAAAGACTGAATAACTTTATGCTACTATATAGACAAGTTCCAAAAAGGAGCAGCAATATACTTTTCGGGGACTTATTTAAAAGCCAATATAGGCCTACAAAGAGGCAAAAATAATAATACAATAGTCCTGCTATTCCTAAGTCATAATGACGATCCTCTATTTGCAAGTACTGAAAAAGTAGGCGGATGCTTTCATTCATCGTTTTGATATACCAACCAATCCCTTTTGCAATCATCACTTGCACCATTGCAATATCAGGCAAGACCATCCATATCAACAAAGCGTATAATAAAAGGCTACTTAATGGTACAAATAGGAAATTGCCAAGAATGGATAAACTAGAACTTGAATGAAAATAATACAATACAATGGGCAATGTAGTTAACTGCGCGGCGATAGAGATGGCCAGATTACTCCATGCGAAATGCAGTAATCGATTGTCCATGGGAAGTAATTGTAATAGCGGTTTATAAAAAAAATGGATCCCCACTACCGCTGCATAGGAAAGCTGCAGGCCAATACCAGAAATAATTTGACTATTGTATAGTAATACTAGGAGGATACCGATACTAATGGTGTTGAGTGAAAATATATTTAAATAAAAAAATCGACCAATTAATAAAGTGCTAAAAAATAGGCTCGCTCTAACCACCGATGGTCCAGCATGTGCTATGAGTGTATAGGACCATACGATTAAAAGAAGGCTGATTAGTTTTGTCAATCTTGCCCAATTTTTATTGGGCAACCAAAGGGTGCCTTTTTCTAATAATTTAAATAAAATATCTAGATGCATGCCACTGATGGCTATGATATGCAATATGCCTAGTTGTTGGTATGCAGTTTTGAGGGTGGGGGACATATCCGATTTTGTGCCAAACAATAAGCTCTTGGCAAATGCATTGGATTCGGGGTCGACAAAAGAATGATCAATTTTTGAAATAAAGTATTGTCTGACTTCAATGACCCATTGCGCTGATACCATTTCACTCAAAAAGGAACTACTAGCATGATATTGTGCTACTAGAGCGCCCCAGAATAGCAGCATGATTGTTGGCACTATTTTTAGATACTTTATTTTCTCTTGAAGTGCATGCGCAATGCATAAGCCAATACATGAAATCAATACTAGAAGCAGTAATGTATTTTGCGCTAGTATGGGCCAATAATGCTTAGAAGATTTAAAGACTAAAAAGCCAATTAAAAAGTAACAACAAATAAAAAAAATAGGATTTGACGCCCTCCATAGTATTAATTTCTGTTGCATCTACAATCATAGTGCAAAAACAAGATCCTATTGTTTCGGTAAATACTTATTTTCCTAAAATGAAAATAGCAAGTCGCTTATGTAATTCGGGCTTATTATTTTTCCAATACTGTAGCGTAGCTGTTTTGATGGATTCAGTTGGACCCGTGATGTCCACGCCAATACAGAGTTGCGTATTAGGATGGCAGGCTTGAAGGATGGCTTCTAATAACTGATTGTTTCTATAGGGGGTTTCAATAAACAATTGTGCAATACCATTGCTATGGACGATTTGCTCTAATTGTAGAATTTTCTTTTTTCTTTCGGCTGCATCAATTGGAAGGTACCCATTGAATGTAAAGCCTTGTCCATTAAAACCGCTAGCCATTAAAGACAATAAGATAGAGGATGGGCCCATATAGGGTTTTACTATGGCGCCTAATTTTTGTGCTGCCCCAACTAAGATTTGTCCTGGGTCTGCAATCCCTGCACAGCCTGCTTCTGAAACAATGCCAATCGTTTTACCTGATTTTAAAAGTTGTACAAATGCGTCTACCTGTGTTGCTTCTACTTGGTGAATAGGAAACCACTGATAGTCGTCGATCACCATTTCTTTCCATATTTTTTTAAAATATCTTCTGGTTGTTTTTTCATTTTCCACAAAAAATGCATCACAGGATTGCATCCACACCGACATATCTTTAGGAATTGCTTCCCAGCCTTCTTCATGTAATAACATAGGCAATAACAATACTTTTCCTAATGCGTCCTTCATGATTCGGTGTCTTTAATTTCTTGTGTATTCAAATGCGCAGCCACTAGTGCATAAAATGGAGCAGTGATCCATCCAATGATTGGGAGTAAATGTAAAAGATAAAATACAATACCATTTCCTACCGGAAGTCCTTTATGACCGCTCACATAAGTTGCGGCAAAATTTCTGTTATGCTTTTCTGTAGCCAATCCAAAATCCATCATGGCATATCCTAAAAAGTAGCTTTCCATTAAAATGGTAAACAATGGCGTAAACCAACCCACTACAGGCAATGTGCAAACTAAGACAATGGGTATGAGGTACACTGTCTGCCAAAGCATGTTATTTAAATTAACTACAATAGACCTCAGGACTAATTTAATATAGTCCTCCTTATTCCATATAAAAGGAATCGATTGTTGAATTGCAACAATACGTAAATGTAAATAGGCAAATAGTGGTGAAAAGAAAATTAAAAAAAGATATTTGAATAAGGCAAAGTAAAAAAGAAGCAATGTAAACCAAAGCCAGAAACTACCCATGGTAATAAAAAAACCAAGCCAATTACTATTCAAGCTGTCTATGAATGCTTTTAGCCCTGTTTTTAAGATGATGGATTCAATGAAAAAACTTGAAGTTTGTCCAAAATAATTCATGCCTATGATTAACAAAGTTGTGTAGATGATTCCTGGCAGCACCATCCATCTCCATAATTTATGTTCTACAATAAATTGGTGGGCTAAAAAGTAAGCGCGTATGGATAAAATCAATTCTTTTAGCAATGCTTCGTATTTAGGATAAAGATACGAATGAACCGGGATCTATGACTGCATTTTAGTGCCAAAGGCAAGATCGCCAGCATCTCCTAAGCCGGGAACGATATAGCTTTTGTCATTTAAAATAGGATCAATAGCTGCACACCAAATTGGAATTTCAGCACCTAACTCTTTTTCTACATGCTCAATTCCTTTTTGACTGGCAATGGTCACAACAATATGAATTTGTGATGGGGTATAGGTTTTTTGTATCGCTTGAATGGTTTCCACTAAGGATGCACCAGTAGCCAACATGGGGTCACATAAAATTAAAATACGATTATTTAAATCAGGACAGCTTAAGTATTCAAGACTGATTTCAAAACTACCATCTGGATGATGTTTTCTGTAGGCCGAAATGAATGCGTTATCTGCTTTATCAAAATAGTTCAACATGCCTTGGTGTAGTGGCAGACCAGCTCTTAGGATAGTGCCCAATACCGGTTGTTCTTCTAGCAATGAAGTAGAGGCGACACCTAATGGTGTTGTGACATCAACGGATTTAAAACGCAAGGTCTTGCTTAATTCATAGGCAGCCACTTCACCAATACGTTCTATATTTCTTCTAAAACGCATTCTATCATTTTGCACATGCACATCTCTTAATTCTGCTACCCAATGATTTAGTAAACTATGATGCTTGCTTAAGTCAATGACCATATAAATGTTTTAATT
>CAMAQL010000034.1 GCA_945860605.1 Chitinophaga pinensis | reverse complement strand
ACTGCTGCAAATTTATTCCATGCATTGAGAAGACAATTAACTTGGTCATTCAGAAAACCAATGATTAACTTCTCTCCCAAAGCGAATTTAAGAAGCCCGGCCACATTTAGTCCGATGTCTGATTTGACAAAAGGTGGATTCAAAGAAGTAATTGATGATGCATTTGTTCAAAAAGTAGAAGATGTTAAAAAAGTATTGTTCTGTTCTGGTAAGATTTATTATGAAATGGCAGAGCGTCAAAAAACAGAACAAAGAACAGATATTGCTATTGTACGTTTAGAACAATTGTATCCATTGCCTGTTCAGCAGATTACGGCATTGCACCAAAAGTATGGTAAAGCAATTTGGTTCTGGGTGCAAGAAGAACCTTTGAATATGGGCGCTGCTAGTTTCTTACAAATGAATTTAAAGGGGATAAAATATGGTGTCATTAGTAGACAAGCAAGTGCTGCTACAGCAACTGGTTATGCTAAAGTGCACGCGAAAGAACAAAATGAAATAATAACAACTGCGTTTTCTATCTAAAATATTAAAACATGATTTCCATTAAAGTACCAACAGTAGGAGAATCTATCACAGAAGTAACTTTGCTAAAGTGGACTAAGCCAGAAGGCGCTTGGGTAGATCGCGACGAAGTGATTGCAGAGTTAGAGAGTGAGAAAGCAACTTTCGAAGTGAACGCTGAACAAGCGGGTACTTTGCATCATAAAGCAACCGAAGGAGATAGCATTTTAATCGGTGCTGTTTTAGCAGATATTGATGATAAAGCAACTAAGCCAGCTGGCGAAGTAGCAAAGCCTGCACCTGCAGCAGCTCCTTCGGCTCCAACAGCTCCTATGACTCCTATGTCTACGGCACCTGTAACGAGTATGCCAAATAATGTAAAAGCAACGCCAGTCGCTGCTGCTATCATTGCAGATAAAAATGTAGATACCAATCAAATTAAAGCGAGTGGTTTTGCTGGAAAGATTACAAAAGTGGATGTATTGGACGCTTTAAATAATCCTGGTAAAATACAGTTTGCTGGACAAGACTTATTCTCACGCAATGTGCGTCCAGAAAAAATGTCTAACCTTAGAAAAACAATCAGCCGTCGTTTAGTAGAGGCAAAAAATACCACTGCCATGTTAACTACTTTCAATGAAGTAGACATGACAGGCATTATGCAAATCAGAAAACAATACAAGGATAAGTTTAAAGAAGCACATGGTGTGAATTTAGGATTCATGAGTTTCTTTGCTAAAGCTTGTTCGATTGCATTGACAGAGTGGCCTACTGTAAATGCTTTTATTGACGGAGACCAATTATTATACCATGACTATGCAGACATTAGTATAGCTGTAAGTACGCCAAGAGGCTTGACAGTGCCTGTAATCAGAAACGTGGAGAGCTTAAGCATGGCAGGTATAGAGAAAAAAGTAATTGAATTAGCAGGGAAGGCAAGGGATAGTAAGCTAACTGCCGAGGAATTAACAGGTGGTACATTCACTATCACCAATGGTGGTGTATTTGGAAGTTTAATGAGCACACCAATTATTAATATTCCTCAATCTGCTATTTTAGGAATGCATAAAATACAAGATCGTCCAATGGCGGTGAATGGGGAAGTTAAAATTTTACCAATGATGTACTTAGCATTAAGTTATGATCACAGAATCATTGATGGTCGTGAGAGTGTAGGCTTCTTAGTAAGAGTAAAAGAGTTGTTAGAAAATCCAGCACTTTTATTAATTGCGAAAGACCCTGTAGCAAGTTTATTAGAATTATAATTCAAGAAAAACGAATATCAGAAAGTCATGTTTTGCATGACTTTCTTTTTTATAGCATGACGCATCAAAATCAACATCAAGAAACTGCTCAAAAATTAATCTCCGCTTATCAAGGGCCGGAGCCCTTGGCTGCGTATTTGAAAAAATATTTTGCTGCCAATAAAAAGCACGGGAGTAAAGATCGTAAAAGCATTAGTGCTTTTTGCTATGCGCATTTTAGAACTTTGAATGCAAGCTTTCCTTTACAGGAGGCTATTTCAAAGGAAATAGACATTCCAGCATTCATTCATTCACATACCATCCAGCCTTTATTGTTTATTCGAATTCGACCTTGGCAAAAGGAGAAAGTGGTTGCTGCATTAATTGCTGCGTCTATTGAATATGCGCAGGTGAATGACCATTGTTTTGCATTTTCAAATACCACTTCTTTGCAAAATGTATTGGCATTGAACAAAGAGGCAGTGATTCAAGATTTTAATTCTCAAGCCCTTGCAGCATTATTAAAAGTTGTTCCAACCAGCATGGAAACACCTATTCAGGTTTGGGATGCATGTGCAGCAAGTGGTGGCAAAACCATTTTAATGTTTGATACCATGCAGAATATTCGAATGCATGTGTCTGATGTAAGAGAAAGTATTTTATTCAATGCAGATAAGCGCTTACAGGAAGCAGGTATTCGTCCAGCAAGTGTTCAAGTGATTGATTTAACTGAACCATTTGATATCAAGAAGCCTTTTGATTTTGTATTTGCAGATTTACCTTGTTCTGGATCAGGAACCTGGGGTAGGACGCCAGAACAAATTGCTTTTTTTACAAAGGGAAATTTAGATCACTACACCGCATTACAAGCTAAAATCATTGCTAATATTTTACCCACTGTAAAATTAAATGGGCATCTACTGCTTGCAACCTGTTCTGTATATGCTGCAGAAAATGAAGCGCATGTTCAAGCAATTTTATCGCAGGGTCAATTTGAATTAGTGGAGCAAAAATATTTTATTGGATACACGCAACAAGCAGACACATTGTTTGGTGCTATACTAAAACGCCGCTCTGTATAATGCCTCCGGCAACGACATCGTCGCCTTCATAAAACACCGCGCTTTGTCCGGGTGCAATACTCTTTACATTTTCATAAAATCTTGCTTGCACGCCCATGTCGGTGTAAGATAAGGTACACAATGCACCAGTATCGTGGTACCTGATTTTTGCCATCAAGTCCATGGATGTTGGAAGATGATCGTACTTGATCCAATTCATTTTTGCAACTAGCATATCGTTCTTGTCTAAATCTACTTCATCTCCAATCACCACAATATTTTTTTCCGGATCAATCGCTGTAACGTATACAGGATGGCCCATTGCTAGTTCCAAACCTTTTCTTTGACCGATGGTATAAAATGGATAGCCTTTATGTTTGCCTAGTCTTTTTCCTTTATTGTCTACAAACCATCCGCCATTCACTTTTTCTTCTAATCCATCCACACGACGTTTTAAGAACCCTCTGTAATCATTGTCAGGCACGAAACAAATTTCGTAGCTCTCACTTTTTTTAGCCAGTTCTGGATAGCCCATATCAATGGCCATTTGTTTGATATCTTTTTTGTGCATGCCACCAAGTGGAAGGATGGTGCGCTTTAATAAGTCTTGATCCACACCCCATAAAACATAGCTTTGGTCTTTGGTTTCATCCAATCCTTTTGAAATCACATAACGTCCATTATCGTGTTGTCGCACTTTGGCATAATGGCCTGTGGCAATGAATTCACAACCCAACGCGTCTGCTCTTTTAAGTAAGGCGCGCCATTTAATATGCGTATTGCACATCACACAAGGGTTGGGGGTTCGGCCAGCCAAATATTCTTCTACAAAATTTTCAATGACAAAGTCACCAAATTCTTCTCTGATATCTAATATATAATGTGGGAATCCATTGTTCACCGCCGCCATTCTAGCGTCGTTAAATGAATCGATATTGCAACAGCCTGTTTCCTTGCCATTGGCATTGCTGGTGGAATAGTCCCATGTTTTCATGGTAATACCTACTACTTCATATCCTTCGTTGTGTAAGAGAATTGCAGCGACTGTGCTATCTATTCCGCCGCTCATTGCGACAAGTACTTTTCCTTTTTTGCTCATTTTTCGGTGGCCAGTTAAAAGTTGGCTTGGCACAAAAGTAACAAAAAATTACTATCTTCATTCTCTTAGAAAGTTAAAATATACAATATGATAAAGTTACAAGTGATTGGAAATTTAGGTAAAGACGCCGTGGTGAATGACGTAAACGGCAAGTCTGTCATTAATTTCAACGTAGCGCATACAGAAAAATATAAGGATGCGCAAGGGGTTCAAAAAGATAGAACAACTTGGGTAGATTGTTCTTATTGGACAGATCGCACTGCTGTGGCGCCTTATTTAAAGAAAGGAACACAAGTGTATGTAGAAGGTACACCGGATGTAAGATCTTATACTACGACAGATGGCCGTCAAGGGGCTTCTTTGACCTTAAGAATTGTTTCGGTACAATTATTAGGAGCTAAGCCTTCAGGAGGATCTGGTGGGGAACAATCAAATTATGGTGGGGAAGCAAATCCTACTCAAAGCTATAATCCAGCACCTAGTGCAGGAGCAGGAAGCAATGAAGCAATGGACGATTTACCATTCTAAGATAATTTAAGCAATTGCGTTAAGGGTGTACCAATCAGTACACCCTTTTTTTGTAAATTTGTACCATGGAATCTAAGAACTATACTTATCAAGCACTTGCTGCATTTTCGGAAGCTGTTTTTTTAAAGATGGGCTGTCCTGCATTAGATGCGGCATTGGCCAGCAAAGTATTGTTATCTGCCGACTTAAGAGGGATTGATAGTCATGGTATTGCTAGATTGGTGGGTTATGTAAGATTATGGGAACTTGGAAGGATCAATGCTACGCCTAATATTAAGATCGTGCATGAAACGCCTTCTACGGCTGTGATTGACGGTGACAGAGGATTAGGATTGATTGTGGCTCCAAGAGCAATGGACATTGCGATGGAGAAAGCTAGACAAGTAGGAACGGGTTGGGTGAGTGTAAAAAACAGCAATCATTTTGGCATTGCTGGTTACCATGCGATGATGGCTTTGGAACAAGACATGATTGGTATTGCAATGACCAATGCAAGTGCTTTAGTAGCACCGACCTATTCGGCAGAAAAATTATTAGGCACTAATCCTATTGCAGTAGCGATACCTGCTGGTGAAGAAGCGCCTTTTGTGGCAGATTTTGCAACCACGACTGCTGCCAATGGTAAATTAGAAATTGCACAAAGAAACAATACAACAATTCCATTTGGTTGGGCACAAGATGCGGATGGCAATGCAACACAGGACGCCAATATCTTAAAAAATGGAGGTGCATTATTGCCTTTAGGATCAGAGAAAGAGCAGGGTAGTCACAAGGGATATGCATTAGGGTCGATTGTAGATATATTCTCTGCAGTTTTAAGTGGTGCAAGTTTTGGTCCATGGGCACCTCCATTTCCTGCTTATGTTCCTATGCCAGAAAATATGCCAGGAGAAGGGCTTGGACATTTTATTGGTGCAATGCGTATTGATGCTTTTAGACCCGCAGCAGATTTTAAATCGAATATGGATTTATGGCTGAACCGTTTTAGAAATGCAACCCCTGCAGCAGGACATGATCAAGTATATGTAGCAGGAGATATAGAGCGTGCAATGGAAAAAGAACGCATGCAAGATGGTATTCCTTTGGTAGATGCGGTACAAAATGATTTAAAGGCTTTAGCAGAAAAGATGGACTTGTCTTTTACAATTTAGCACCGATTGAAATAAAGAAGTTTCGACCGTCAGCTGGTAATGCACCTGGTCCTGGATAGCCTCCTGCACGTCTAGTAAAATACCTAGTATCATTTAAATTATTGATCCCAGCTTTTATATTCATTTTTTTAGAAAATTTATAAGATGCAGTTAAATCAATGATTGAATAAGATGGGATGATGCCTGTATTGCCGTTTGCTGATGGAGTAGTGGTATTATTGGCGTCACTAAATGCAGCACCTACATGACTTAATTGAGTGGTGAATAAAAAACCTTTGTAGCCAACACTAAGCCCTGTCCTTAGAATGTCTTGCGGTGCATTTTCTACTTGTTTACCTTTTATATTTGCCTCTTGATGGTTACCACTATATCTGGCATCTGTGAAGGAATAGGAACTAAATAATATAATATCTGAATGCACACTATTTGAGAAAGCCCTTATTGGATTGAATTCAATATAAGTTTCAAATCCTTTGCTGGTGCTTGCGCCCACATTGGTTACAAGTCTGTAGCTAGTGCCAGATGGAGTAATGGTACCAACACGATTATTGTATTGTAAATAAAATCCACTGACATCAAACTGAAGATAATTTTTCACTTTCCCTCTATAGCCAATATCAATGTTATAACCTCTTGCATCCTTTAAATCTTGGTCAATCAAATCTGTTGTTGGGGGTGCTTGTAAATTTGCAAATTGAATAGGCCTATATGCTTGAGAATAATTTGCATAGAATTCTGTTGTATTTGTTAAATGGAATTCAGAACCTATTCCTCCAAGAATAAAACTTCTACTTCTTGTAATATTTTGAAGTTGAATTGACTCGCCTTTTGGATTCAATCCATTGCTTCCTGCTGCTGATCCTTCCAACCATTCATATCGAAAACCTGGAATGATTATTAGCTTTTCTGTAACTCGGAATATATTTTCAATAAATACAGCCCCATTGTTTGATCTAAAATGAATATCTCTTGGATAAAGTCCTTCAACACGAACATCATAGTCAGATCCTGTAGTGCCTTTACCATCTGCTAATCGATGGGTATTGCCTGTGTAAAACCTAACACCAGCTGAAATGGTATTTTTCATTTTCCAAGTAGAATAATCAGTGATGATTCTACTCTCAAGTCCATAGTTTCTATATTGATCTATATTCACAATTCGATTGTTATAATGATTCGTAGCATGATTGATACTATCTTTTACTAAGATAGATTGTAAAAATCCAACACTATTTCGATCGCCAATAGTTCCAAAAATTTTTGTGTTCCAACGACTATGGTCATTCATTTCATATTGAATGGTGATTGCTGGTGTCGTCCATTTGATATCCATCCAATTCCTGCTTCTAAAACTTTGTTGTGCATTTTGTTTTATTTGAACATCTGTTAATCCACCTGCCTGTTGACTTCTAGTATGGGAATGCATTAATTCGAAACTTAACGAAAGTTGCTTAGAAACATGGTAGGTCAAGGTTCCGAATCCTGCTTTTGAAAAAAATTGACTATTATCTCTCCAACCTTCACCATTTCTTTGATCATAAAATGAATAGTAGTTGACTTTTCCTTTTTTCCCTCCAATAGCGTTGAAGCTATTTAGTAAACCATTGCTTCCAATAGTTTGTTGCGTTTCAAATTCAAAAGGTTGATTGATATCAGTTCCATTTTTTAAGATATAGTTGACCATTCCGCCAAACTGTGGTCCATATTGAAGAGCACCTTGACCCCTCACAATTTCAATTCTTTGAACAGCTTGTAGTTGTGGGTTATAATAAGCTTCTGGATATCCAAATGGATCGGCTGCTATGTCATAACCATTTTGTCTTACGTTAAATTCCCAACTTCTATTAGGGCTTAAACCTCTTGCTGCAATGCCAATTTGAATACCGCTGGGATCACTTTCCCAAATATGAATACCAGGAACTTTTGCCAATACTTGACGCATGGTATTGTTGGCAATATTGCCTTGAACATTATCAAGTATAATTAAAGCATTTTTCTTTCCTGCATAGATATTGGTACCAACAATTTCAGGAATTTGTTGGTAATCGCTTTTACTATTTCTTCCTACAATAGTCACATCTTTTAAATTGTGCCAATGCGTGCTATCTTTTGGAACTTTGATTGTTTGCGCTTGCGTGATATATCCCAACCCCATTAGTAACAATATCAGTAATCTATCTTTTTGAACCCTTATTTTCATGCCGCAAAGCTAGTTCGACTAAATAACCTTGATTTATATATTCCGGAAACGTATTTATCAAATCGGGAAAAATAAAAAAGGGGACAGATGAAAATCTGTCCCCTTTTTAAAAAACTATATATAACAGTAAAAAAATCTAACTATGTATTGTTTATTAAATTTTTAGTTTTACTAAAATTTAAATAAACAATAGCGCATCTCCATAAGAGAAGAAGCGGTATTTATCTTTAATTGCTTTTTTATAAGCTTCCATAGCCAATTCATATCCTGCAAAAGCGCAAGACATGATTAACAAACTTGTTTTAGGTAAATGAAAGTTCGTTACTAAGCTATCCGCAATATTAAAATTATAAGGAGGGTGGATAAAATGATTTGTCCATCCTTCTGCTGGCTTTAATAAACGTTGTGCTGTTACACTACTTTCCATCGCACGCATTCCAGTGGTCCCAATAGAACATACACGACGACCATTTTCTTTAGCAGTATTAATAATCTTACAAGCTTCTTCATCTATCTTAAAATACTCGGCATCCATTTTATGTTTGCTCAAATCTTCTACTTCAATTGGTCTGAAAGTACTTAAGCCAGTGTGTAAGGTGACTTCTGCAAAACGAATACCTAAAATTTCTGAACGCTTAATTAATTCTTTACTAAAGTGCAAGCCTGCAGTAGGAGCAGCCACCGCACCTTCATGCTTTGCATACACAGTTTGGTATCTTTCTTTATCATCTTCATCTGGCTTACGCTTGATGTATTTAGGCAAAGGTGTTTCTCCTAAAAATTCTAACATTTTCTTAAATCCTTCGTCATCACCTTCCCATAAAAAACGGATGGTACGACCACGGCTTGTGGTGTTGTCAATCACTTCTGCTACTAGCTCTTCGTTTTCACCAAAGTACAATTTGTTTCCAACACGAATTTTTCTTGCAGGATCAACAATGACATCCCATAAACGATTAGGCTTATTTAATTCTCTTAACAAGAATACTTCAATTTTTGCACCTGTTTTTTCTTTACGGCCATACATTCTTGCAGGGAATACTTTAGTGTTATTCACTACAAACACATCCTTGTCATCATAATACTCTAATAAGTCCGAGAAATGACGATTTTCCATGTGACCGTTCTTACGGTTTACCACCATCAGTCTACTGTCTTCTCTTCTTTTTGTGGGATACTGGGCAATCAGATTTAAAGGTAGGTCGTACCTAAATTGGGAAAGTTTCATTTGTGTCTATTTTTTGGTGATAGCCACATTAAGTTTACTACAGCCTTACGGGGCAGTTCGCTTCATGTTACGGCATGAAAATTATGGAGGCAAATGTACAAAATCGCCGTAAATTTGCCAATATAAGATTTGCCCTAAAATTAGGAGGTTCATTTAAAAGCTGTAATTTTGCCAAACAGCCGTTAGTTTAGAGCTAATCGATTAAATATTAACAAGCTATGCTGCATAAAAAATGGTGGAAATTGTTGTCTTTTCTTTTGCTTTTGTACACTTGTACCTATGGTTTTTTGGTAAAAGTGCCTAAGTTAGACGACCGCATGCAGGAGTCCATCCGTAATTTCTTTTTTCATGTGCCGATGTGGTTTGGCATGATGATTTTATTGTTTGTTTCTTTAGTTTATTCCATTAAATATTTAAGATCATCTAGCCTAGTGCATGATGTGTATGCGCAAGCTTATGCGGCCATGGGATTGATTTTTGGTGTTTTAGGCATTATTACGGGTGCTTTGTGGGCCAATTATCAATGGGGCAGCCCTTGGGTAGGTGATCCAAAACAGAATGGGGCTGCTATCGCATTACTGATTTACTTTGCCTATTTTGTTTTAAGAGGAAGTTTAGTGGATGCAGAAAAAAAAGCAAGACTTTCTGCAGTCTATAATATATTCTCATTTTTCATGTTGTTTCCTACACTTTGGATCCTACCAAGATTAACCGAGTCCTTGCATCCTGGTGGACAGGGAAGTGATGGTAATCCTGGTTTGAATGGTAAAGATATGTCTGCAAACATGCGCACTGTATTTTATCCAGCAGTGATAGGCTGGACTTTATTGGGTGTATGGATCACTACCTTGAAAATTCGTGTGCAAATGATTCAGTTAAAAAAAGAAGACATCTTATAAACTCATAATTATTAAATATATGTTAACCTTATTACAAGCACAACAAGCAGCGTCACAAAGTATTATGTTGCAGAACGGTAAAATTTTCTTAGTGATGTCAGTGGTATGTATTGTGCTTATTGGCCTTTTTTTATATGTCAATTCAATCGATAAAAAAATTAAACAACTAGAAAAATAAAAGGATATGTCAACAACATCAGAGTACAGTTTTTTTCAGAGTGTAGAAAAAAGTTTCGACAAAGCATCTAAGTATACCAATTGGGAGACAGGATTGCTAGAGCAAATTAAAGCTTGTAATAGTATTTATAGCATGCGTTTTCCAGTAAAAATGGATGATGGCAGAATCGAAGTGATTGAAGCTTACAGAGTACAACACTCTCAACATAAATCACCTTGTAAAGGTGGTATCCGATTTAGCCTTGCAGTCAATCAAGACGAAGTGATGGCATTGGCCGCTTTAATGACTTACAAATGTGCCATTGTAAATGTGCCATTTGGTGGAGGTAAAGGAGGTATTAAAATTAACCCAAGAGCCTTAAGCGCATACGAATTAGAAAAAATCACAAGAAGGTATACGGCAGAATTAGTTAAGAAAAACTTTATTGGTCCTGGTATCGACGTTCCTGCGCCAGATTACGGAACAGGCGAGCGTGAAATGGCATGGATTGTAGATACTTACCAATCATTAAAACCAGGTGAAATTGATGCAGCTGGTTGTGTGACTGGAAAGCCAGTATCATTGGGTGGTGTGAGAGGACGTAAAGAAGCCACTGGCTTGGGTGTTTTTTTCGGTGTGAGAGAAGTATGTTTGATGGAAGATGTGATGAAGAAATTAGGATTAACAATAGGGATTGAGAATAAGCGCGTGATTGTTCAGGGATTGGGTAATGTGGGTTATTTCTCTGCAAAATTCTTTAGATCACATGGAGCTAAAGTGATCGCTATTGCAGAATTTGAAGGGGCTATTTACTGTGCAGATGGGTTAGATGAGGAAGCAGTTTTCCAACATAGAAAAACAACAGGCAGCATCTTGAATTTTCCAGGTGCAACCAATATTGAAAAGAGTTCAGATGCTTTGGAAATGGAATGTGATATCTTAATTCCTGCAGCTTTAGAAAATGTAATTGATAAAAACAATGCGCCAAAAATCAAAGCGAAGATCATTGGTGAAGCAGCAAATGGACCTTTAACACCAGAGGCGGATGAAATTTTATCTAAAAATGGGGTGTTAGTTATTCCAGATATGTATTTAAATGCGGGTGGAGTAACTGTATCTTATTTTGAGTGGTTGAAAAATTTAAGCCACGTTAGATATGGTCGTTTAGAAAAGCGTTTTACTGAAAATGCCAATGTCAATCTCATTAATCAGATGGAAGAGTTAACAGGCAAGAAGGTGAATGCTACCGAAAGAGCAGTCATTGCGCATGGTCCAGATGAAATTGATTTAGTGCATAGTGGATTGGAAGAAACGATGATCAATGCAACAAGAGAAATTATGGAAATTTGGAATGCAAATCCATCTATACCAGATATGAGAACCGCAGCTTATGTTTGTGCAATTAATAAAGTAGCGCACTCTTATACTGAACTAGGAATTTTCCCTTAATCTATTAAAGGTTAGGGTCAACATAATTGGGGAACTGTTGCAACATATGCAGGTTCCCCATTTTTATTTCAGCTCCAATTGTGGTAGGTCCATTGGAGGCGATTAAAAAAGTAGCATCCAACACTTGTTGGTATTGCAACAATTGCAGTATGGTTTTTTCGTTAAGTGGGGTATTTGCTTCCTTGCATTCAATAATCATCCATGGTGTTGTTCCATGATATACGAGGATATCAAATCTTTTATTGAGTGTTCCCAATTGAATTGTTTTCTCAATTGCAATGAGTTCAATTGGGTATTTGCAAACTTGAATCAGGTATTGTAATACATTTTGCCTAACCCATTCTTCTGGTGTGAGTGCGACCCATTTTTTTCTACAGGGGTCAAAGATTTGGTCTTTCCCTCCAATTGATTGGACTTTAAAGTCATATGAAGGAAAATCAACTAAAATCATGAATTAAATAAAATAAGTTAATTTTATAAAGTATCAGATCAAAGATAAGCTTATGAAAACAAAAGAAGAAATTGTTGAAAACTGGTTACCTAGGTATACTGGAGCAAGTTTAGATCAATTTGGTAAATATATCCTATTGACTAATTTTAGCAATTATGTCAAGATGTTCGCAGAAAAACACCAAGTTGAAATCATAGGTTTAGATCGTCCAATGCAGTGCGCCACTGCAGAAGGGATTACCATCATTAATTTTGGCATGGGTAGTCCTGGTGCCGCAACCGTGATGGATTTATTAACTGCAATTCAACCAGAAGCAGTTTTGTTCTTAGGGAAATGCGGCGGATTAAAGAAAAGAAATAAAGTAGGGGATTTAATATTACCGATTGCAGCATTAAGAGGAGAGGGTACCTCCAATGATTATTTTCCTCCAGAAGTACCAGCCTTACCTGCCTTTGCTTTGCAAAAAGCAATTTCAACAACCATTAGAGATAATAATGTAGACTATTGGACTGGTACAGTATACACAACTAACCGAAGAGTCTGGGAGCATGATGAAGAATTTAAAAACTACTTAACCAAAGTAAGGGCATATGCCATTGATATGGAAACTGCCACCATCTTTACAGTCGGATTTTACAATAAGATTCCAACAGGTGCTTTATTGTTGGTGAGTGATTCTCCAATGGTACCTGAGGGTGTAAAAACAGAAGCCAGCGATAGTATCGTCACTGCAGAATTTGTAGAGCGTCATTTGTCTATTGGAATTGAATCATTGAAACAATTGATCAATGACGGGTTGACCGTGAGACATTTACAATTTTAAATTTGTGGTTGCTTTTTTGAACTAGTCTTTCCATAAGAATGGAAAAAGAATATACGCTAGTGCAATAATCATGATATCAAATCCAACCAATAAACCAACCAGTTGAGGTAAACCATTTTGTACAATATCAGAGAAAGCGATATTGGCAATTTTCATCAACAAAAGAAGTTGAGGGATAATTAAAGGAAATCCTAAAATCGCCATGATAGCGGAGGGTTGTTGTGCTTTAGCGGCGATTGCTGCTAAAAAACTAAAAACCAAGCTTAAGCTCATTCCACCTAGACAACTTAGTCCAAAGAATAATAAAATATGTGTTAATGGATTGCCAAGCAAAACCATGAACAGCATCAAACTCAACGCACTCATGGTGCACATGAGTAGACTATTGAAAATGAGTTTTGAAAATATAAAATTAACAGGACTCACAATAGCATAAAAATAAAGCATCCTTCCTCTCCCTTCTTGCAAAAAGCTTCTTGCCACAGCATTGATACAAATAAAAAGTAAGGTAATCCAGTAAAGCCCATTCCATACTTTATCTTCTGGAAGACCCATTGTTAAGTAGATCACAAAAGTAGTTGATGCTAAATAAATCAAGATCCCAAAAAAAGTATACTGCTGTCTCCATTCAAGGAGTAAGTCTTTTTTTAGTAAGGTGGCGATATTTTTTAGGGATGCGTTCATAAAGTGAATAGGCTTATTTTGCTGCGCAGATTCTGCATCTTGGCTCATAATTATTTTTTTCTCCTAACACAACAGTACCTTCTTCGGCACTTGTTCTGTAAGATACATTGGCTAAATGACCACATTGTACACAAATGGCATGCAGCTTAGTGATGAAATCGGCAACGGCTAAAAGTTGTGGCATAGGCCCAAAGGGTTTACCTAAATAATCCATATCCAAGCCAGCGACAATGATACGTTTACCTTGCATCACTAATGTTTCACAAACAGGAATAATCCCATCATCAAAAAACTGCGCTTCGTCAATACCTATGACATCGGCATCTTCTGCAAGTAATAAAATATTCTTTGCTAAGTCAATTGGGACAGAAGGGATGGAGTTGGCGTCATGACTCACCACTTTCTCTTTATCAAATCTGGTATCCGTAGCAGGTTTATAAATTGCTACTTTTAAATTTGCGATTTGTGCTCTTTTAAGTCGTCTAATCAACTCTTCGGTTTTACCACTAAACATACTACCGCAAACGACTTCTAACCAGCCTCTTTTTTCTTTTGAAAAGTTTTGTTCAATAAACATAGACAATAATGCAATTTCTTTTTCGTTCTTAAATAAAATCCTATTTCTTTAATTCCTTCAAAAGTAGACATTCCTATGGAAAGAGTTGCCGCTTTGGTTGAAAAATTAACCAATCAATTGGCCGAAAAGGCAGACAAAAGCCAATTAAAACAAACGGCAGTCCAATTGCTAGCAGCATTATCAGAATCGGATCAATTTAACAATCTTCCCAATAATGTTTCAGTCATGATTCCTGAAGCGACTGAAGAAGTTACCGAGGAAGTTGTCGAAGAAGTTTTGGTAAAGATTCCAAATACTGAACTCCAAGAAAAATTAGCATTAGACCCAATCAAAGACTTGAAAACGGCCATTGGGATCAACGATAAATTTCAGTTTATAGCAACCCTTTTTAATGGGGACGAAAAAGCATTTGAAATGTCTGTCAAAACCATCAATGGATTTAAAATTTATGCAGAGGCTCAATTTTGGATTAAATCTAATTTAAGGGAACAATATAATTGGGACGAAACAGCAGATGTTGTTAAAGCTTTTGACTTGTTGGTGAAACGTAGATTTGCTTAATATAATCAATCGTTTTTTGAGTAGCCCCAGCATTGTCTTGCACAAATTTAATAGCGGCATCTCCTGTCGTTGTAGAAAAAGCAGCATCATTAAAAAGTTTTTCCAAGAGTTCGTTTAAACCTTTTGCATTCTCTATTTTGATACCCCCAAATGCATTTCTTAGTCCAATCGCTTCTTGGTATTTTGAATCATTCGGTCCCCAAATTACTGGTGTACCAAATACGGCAGCCTCTAAGACATTGTGGATGCCATCCTTCGTAAAACCCCCACCTATATAGGCTATATTGGCGTATTGATATAAATGACTTAATAAACCAATCTGATCCACAATCAACACCATTGGCTTTTCCATTGTAATAGATTGTGTTAACCAT
>CAMAQL010000033.1 GCA_945860605.1 Chitinophaga pinensis | reverse complement strand
TTACAATCTCCGCTTCTCTTGGACTTAAAGATTTTAAGACTCTTTTAATTTCTTCTCTTAAAGAATCTTTCATCACATCTTCATCTGTATGTGATCCACCTTCTAATAAATCACCCATGGCCACATCTTCCGCTTCGTGCACTGGCGCATCCAATGAAGTATGACGTGTATTAGATTGGAAAATATTATTGATTTCTGTTTCTGACATCTCCAAGATACCTGCAAGTTCCTCTGTTGAAGGCTCACGCTCATGCTCTTGTTCGAATGCCATATAAGCTTTGTTCGCTTTGTTATAAGTACCAATTTTGTTCTGTGGTAAACGAACCAAACGACCTTGTTCTGCTAAAGCTTGTAAAATAGATTGACGAATCCACCATACCGCATAAGAAATGAATTTGAAACCTTTTGTCTCATCAAAACGCTGTGCGGCTTTGATTAAACCTAGATTTCCCTCGTTAATTAAATCACTCAAGGAAAGACCTTGGTGTTGGTATTGTTTTGCCACAGAAACAACGAAACGTAAATTGGCTTGAACGAGCTTGTCTAAAGCACGTTGATCACCCATTTTAATACGTTGAGCTAGGGTCGTCTCTTCCTCGGGATTAATCATAGAGATTTTAGAAATCTCCTGTAAATATTTTTCAACCGCTTGAGAATCTCTGTTGGTGATCTGTGTAGCAATTTTAAGCTGCCTCATGCAAAGGATTTATTTATAAGTATAACGATGGAAAGTCCAAAATAGTATCTCCCTTTCGTAAGTCTGCAAAGTTAAGTTTTTGGAGGCAATAATACAAATAAAGCCTAGAATACCCTTCAATTTCACATTTTAGAAATATTTATACCCAAAATGATGATTTTCATCGTTTATCGACCGCCTGGATTTATCTTCGTTGCATGATAGATTTTAGATCAGATACCGTCACCAAGCCTACCCCGGGCATGTTAGCCTATATGCAAGCTGCACCTGTTGGAGACGATGTGTTTGGAGAAGACCCAAGTATCAACAGTTTGGAGGAAAAAACGGCTAAAATTTTTGGATTTGAAGCTGGATTGTTTTGCCCTAGTGGCACCATGACCAATCAATTGGCGATAAAAACACATACACAGGCAGGAGATGAAGTGATTTGTGACGAAATTTCCCATATTTATCAGTACGAAGGAGGAGGCATCGCCTTTAATTCTGGTTGTTCGATCCGCCTTTTACACGGAGACCGAGGCCTATTGAATGCAGCACAAATTCAAGCAGCCATCAACCCAATAGATGTGCATAAGTCCATTACGAGTTTGGTGAGCTTAGAAAATACAAGTAACCGAGGTGGAGGCGCTTGCTATGATTTTAATACTTTTTACGAGATTCAAAAGGTGACCAAGGCCAATCAATTGGCACTCCATTTAGATGGCGCCCGTATTTTTAATGCCATAGTCCACAAAAAGGAGAATGCAGCAGATTATGGTAAGGTCTTTGATTCTGTGTCTATCTGTTTGAGTAAAGGATTAGGTGCACCAGTGGGAAGTGTTTTAGTAGGGTCAGCTCCTTTTATTAAAAAAGCGAGAAGGTGGAGAAAAGTTTTTGGAGGTGGGATGCGACAGGCAGGTTATTTAGCAGCTGCAGGAATTTACGCCATTGAAAATCATGTGGCGCGTTTGGCAGAAGATCATTTACATGCTATCGCATTAAAGGAAGCTTTAGAAGCAAAATCATTTGTAGATCATGTTTTGCCAGTTGAAACCAATATCGTCATAGCAGTGATGACCGGCGCATACACCCCTGCCGCATTTGTTCAGGCACTTAAGGAACAAAATATATTGGCTTATGTGATGACCCCTATTCAAGTTAGATTTGTATTGCATCTTGATATTTCCCCAGATGCTTTAGCCAAAACGATTGAAACCATTCAGAAAATTAAGTAGAATAGATATATAATTATGTTAGAAAGAATTAATCCAACCACCACACAAGCTTGGTTTGTGTTGAAAAAGCATTTTGAAGAAGAAATGAGCCGTAGACAAATGAAAGATTTGTTTGCAGCCGATCCAAATAGATTTGAATCCTATTCAATCAAAGAAGCGAATGTATTATTTGATTATTCAAAGAATATTATTTCAGATAAAACCATCCAATTGCTATTTCAATTAGCCAAAGAATGTGGATTGGATAAAGCCATTGAATCACAGTTTGCTGGACAGCCAATCAATGAAACCGAGGGCAGGGCTGTATTACATACTGCTTTAAGAAATTTTAGCGGAGCACCTGTGTTACTAGATGGCAAGGATGTGATGCCTGCTATCAAAGCAGTGTTAGAACAAATGAAAACATTTTGTAACAAGATTCATCAAGGCGAACATAAAGGATATACTGGAAAAAAAATCACAACCATTGTCAATATCGGAATTGGTGGAAGTGACCTTGGTCCAGTGATGGTGACCGAAGCTTTGAAGCCTTATTGGATAGATGGGATACAAACTTATTTTGTAAGTAATGTAGATGGAACACATATTGCTGAAACCTTGAAAAAAGTAAACGCAGAAGAAACTTTGTTTTTAATTGCGTCTAAAACATTTACCACGCAAGAAACCATGACCAATGCCCATACGGCTAGAACTTGGTTTTTGGAACATGCAAAAGAGGCAACACATATCGCCAAGCATTTCGTTGCATTAAGTACGAATAAAAAATTAGTGACCGCATTTGGTATTGATAGCCAAAATATGTTTGAATTCTGGGACTGGGTTGGCGGCCGATATTCTTTATGGAGTGCCATTGGCTTATCTATTGCTTTAACGATTGGATACGACAATTTTGAGGCTTTATTAAAAGGTGCACATGAAGCAGATGTTCATTTTAAAACAACGCCATTCGAAAAAAATATGCCAGTGATTATGGCATTATTAGGTATATGGTATACTAACTTCTTTGATGCTCAGAGCGAAGCCATCCTACCCTACGATCAATACCTACATCGATTTGCTGCTTATTTCCAGCAAGGCAATATGGAAAGCAATGGTAAACTTGTAGACCGTAATGGAACGACTGTGAATTATGCAACTGGTCCAGTGATCTGGGGCGAACCAGGCACCAATGGACAACACGCATTTTATCAATTGATTCATCAAGGTACATTAGTCATTCCTTGTGATTTTATTGCCCCTGCTAAAAGTCACAATCCAATTAGCGACCATCATGATAAATTACTAAGTAATTATTTTGCACAAACAGAAGCATTATTGAATGGTAAAAATGAAAAAACAGTGAAAGAGGAATTAAAAGCAGCTGGTAAATCTGAAGCCGAAATAGAAAGCTTATCCCCATTCAAAGTTTTTGCAGGTAACAAACCAACCAATTCTTTCTTAGTAGAAAAAATGACGCCACATACATTAGGTTTCTTAATTGCACTTTATGAACAAAAGATCTTTACACAAGGTGTGATATGGAATATTTATAGTTTTGATCAATGGGGTGTGGAATTAGGAAAACAATTGGCAAATCAAATTCTACCTGAACTAAGCAACAATGACCCTGTAACGGAACACGATAGTTCAACCAATGGATTAATGAATCAATACAAGCAATGGAAAGCATAAGATGGATTGAACCAAAGGACAATGTAGCTTTGGCAGCGGTGATTCGTGCTGCATTGACTGAATTTGGCGCCAATAAACCAGGTACTGTTTATTACGATCCAACTACAGATCATTTATTTGAATTGTTTCAAACTGCAGGATCCATATATTTTATAGCAGAAATTGAAGGAACCCTTGTTGGCGGATGTGGCATTTTCCCCACAGAAGGTTTACCAGATGGCACTTGTGAATTGGTGAAATTATATTTATCGCCAGCCGCAAGAGGAACAGGACTAGGAAAAGCATTGATGCTAAGAGCAATGGCTTGGGCAAAAGAAAATGGATATGCACAAGTGTATCTTGAAACAATGCCAGAACTATCTAATGCAGTTACGATGTATGAAAAATTGGGGTACAACAGATTAACAAAATCATTGGGCAATTCTGGTCATGATGGATGTAGTATCTGGATGCTAAAAACTTTATAGTACGCTTACCACTTACCATTTATCTACTTCCTCACCACTTAAATTATCTCCACTTGTTTCAGGCGTAATTGTAGGTTCAATTACTTCAGATGTTGATGCAGGAGTTTCAGGTGTTGATATAGGAGTTTCAGGTACAACTGAATGATGCATTGCTTCTACAATTGGCTCTGAGGCTGCGGGATAAGTATTAGGATATTGTGACGGATTTTCTGGATCAAACTCATGATTGAATGCATCAAAATCAAAATCAGGCATTAATTCTGTTTTGACATAATCCAAAGATTCAGTCAACGCTTTTAAAAACTTATTAAAATCTTCTTTGTATAAGAAAATTTTAGAACGATCATATCCATTGTCATCAAAACGTTTTCTGCTTTCTGTAATAGTTAAGAAATAATCATTACCCTTAGTAGCTCTTACATCAAAGAAATAAGTTCTTCTTTTTCCAGCACGGATTTTTGAACTAAATACACTCTCAATCTTTTTGTCGTTGTTTTCGTATTCCACAATATCAATTTTAGTTAAGTATTATCTATAGCTAAAATATAAAATGTTTATGAAAAAAGAAAATTTTAACCAAAATTCGTTAAATCGAGAAAAATTGAAGCTATTGTTGATTTTGGCTTAATTGGGTCTGATATAATTCGGCATATAAGCCCTGTTTTACTAACAAACTATCGTGCGTACCAGATTCGGCAATATGGCCATCTTTGATATAGATAATTAGATCGAAATGGAAATTGAAAAAGATGCGGTGGGTAATAAATAAGGCTGTTTTATCTTGCATCAGATGACTAAGATTAGTCAAAATGGTCTTTTCGGTATTGGCATCTACCGCACTTAAGCAGTCGTCGAAAATAAATAGGTCTGGCTTCTTTATTAAAGCTCTAGCGATAGAAATTCTTTGTTTTTGCCCCCCACTTAAAGTAGTTCCACGTTCCCCTACCATGGTCGCAAAACCTGCTGGCAATTGCTCAATTTCTTTTAAAATATGGGCGGACTTCGCTGCCGCTTTGATGGTTTCGTCAGAAGATTGGACGCCAAACTGAATATTATTTTTTATTGAATCGCTAAATAAAAATACATCCTGTTGCACATAGCCGATACGTTTTCTTAAAGCTAAAAAATCAATAGATTCAATTGGCTTCTCATCTATCAATACTTGCCCTGCATTAACATGGTACATTCTGTTTAAGACTTGTGCGATAGAAGATTTTCCTGAACCTGTTTTTCCAAGTATCAATACTTTTTGACCAGCTTGAATATTTAAAGTAAAATTATTCAAAGCCTTAATGCCAGAATGAGGATAGACGAAATCCACATTTTTGAATTGTATATCCCCTTTTATATTTTCAATTTTTTGGGTGCCCTTATTTTGAATGGTTGGCTCAATGGATAAAAATTCATTCAATCTTTTTTGTGAAGCAGCAGCCCTTTGAATCATACTTGCGGTCCATCCAATCGCACTCACAGGGAAGGTCAACATATTAATATAGATGACAAACTCTATGATTGTTCCAATTTGACTTGGGTCTTTAATGGCTTGTAATCCACCTAAATAAATGGTTAATAAAGTACTCAGTCCAATCATCAAAGCCATGGTAGGCGTGTAAAATGCTTCTACTTTCGCCAGGCTGACTGCATTCTTTCGGTACAATTCACTATTGGTTTTAAAGAAGCCCAACATCGCTTTTTCTTGCACAAAAGATTTAATCACTCTTATGCCAGAATAAGATTCTTGTGCATTGGTGGTTAAATCTGATAATTGACCTTGAATCTCTTCACTCTTTTTATTGATAATGCTATTCACTAAATAAATAGTGATTGCTAAAATAGGTAACGGAGAAAGTACATATAAACTCAGTTGAATATCTTTTGAGAACATATTGTACAAACAAAAACCAATCAAGGAAATCAAGTTGATTAAATACATCAAGGAAGGGCCGGTGTACATTCTCACGCGGCTTACATCTTCTGTGATACGGCTCATTAAATCACCTGTACTATGGGTTTTATAAAATTCATTATCCAATGCTTGGTAATGCTCAAACACTTGGTTTTTTTGGTCATATTCGATATGTCTACTCATGACAATAATTGTCTGGCGCATAAAAAACATGAACACCCCTCTTAAAATAGCCAAGACCAAAATGGTGATACTGCAAAAAGTGATTAACCAGCCAAAGCTCAATTGATTGGCTTCACTGATACCAGCAATAGCTCTGATAATTAAGTCATTTGATGCGCCTGCAACAGGCTTTCCTCCAGGTAATTTTGCTTGAACCAAACCAACCACATAACCCGTTATTTGAGGAGCTAAAACGGCCAAATAATTGGTCGCTATGACCAATACCATTCCTATAAAAAAACGAAATCTATACTTCCAGAAAAATTGATTTAAAGCTGCTAATTCTCTCACTTGCTCCTTTTTTGTAAAGATACATGGTAGTCAAGTAATTAGAACCATTGAATTCATGAATAAATTGGCCATTTTTTTGCAAAATTGCTTTTCCCTTCCTACATTTGCCGCGGAGAGATGGCAGAGTGGTCGATTGCGATAGTCTTGAAAACTATTGACTGTTACAGGTCCGGGGGTTCGAATCCCTCTCTCTCCGCCAAACGAATTCAAAACCACGTACTTACGTGGTTTTTTTGTGTCCATTATCGAGCCAAGCTCGCTTGAGCGAAGATGATGGACACAAAAAAAACAGCGGCGAAGCCGCAGGTTTTGAATGCGTTTGAGCACCCCAAAAGGATGCCGGAGTGTAACGACGGCAATCCTTATTAGAATATATCCTAAAGTATAAACCACAGGAAATTGGTTTTATATTCTGGCTATGTTTAAAACAAAAAATGCCAACAATTTTATTTATTTATGGATGGAGGTTATTCTTTTACTCAAACGAATCAAATGAACCCATTCATATTCACGTACAAAAAGGAGATATAGAAGCCAAATATTGGCTATTAATTGAAGAAATAGAAATTATAGAAGCATTTTCCTATAATTTTACACCAGCAAGTAAAAAAGAAATTAAAAAGATCATCTATCAGCATTTCGATTTAATTGTATCAGAATGGTCTAAACATTTTTTAAACAATGGAAAAGATGCCTAATATTCAATCTATTACATTCAAACAGAATTCAATGATCATTAATATTAATGGCATTGAACATTATTTTGAACTTGATAAAGTATCAAGTAAATTATTCAATGCCACTTCAATAGAAAGAAACGAATATCAAATTTCACCAGCAAACTATGGTATTCATTGGCCTTTAATAGATGAAGATTTATCTATTAAGAAATTATTAGAAAAATAAAAAAGCCACCAATTAGGTAGCCTTTAATATAATAGTCTAAAAGATTTTACTGTTGAACCCCTACTCCAGAAAAATTCACTGTCTTAATTAAATTGTCACTCAAAAAGATCGTAGCATTTTTTGTAAAGTTCCCCATTGCAGATCCATTAAATCCTAAAGTAACCACTGTTTTCTGACCAGGAGCAATCACCGCACCAGTTTGAAATTTAGGGGTGGTGCAACCGCAACTTACTTGAACATTATTTAAAGTAACTGGAGCAGCACTGATATTTTCTATGGTAACAACAAATTCAGTCGGCTTGCCGTAAGGGATATTACCCATATTGTAATTATCGTTGGTAAACTTCAATACCTTATTAATATCCTTTTGAACTTGTGTTGTTGCTGGTGCAGTTTGAGCAAATATTGGTACAAATGCAAAAAACATACCTATGATTAAAATTGAATTTTTCATCTTTTTTGAAATTTAAGTTTTTCAAAATTAAACATTTTAAATTAAAGAGTTACTTAATGAATCATATTTAGAAATAAAGCATTGATTTTAAACAACTTAGTATATTCTTCATAAAATAATATGAATACAATAAGATCATGCTTAAATAATGATAAATTTATGAAGCAAATAGATCAACCAATCATGATTACTATTACAGAAATCGTTAAAGACGGTATACTAGAAATTCAGTTTTCTGGTCATGGGACAGGAAATAAATTTTATCAAATTATTTGCTCTAAAGGCAATGTCCTACAACAAGGTAAAATCACTGGTTTTACACAGCGAACCTGCTTATATGTTGGTGATCTAAAAAATGGTAACTATACATTAAAATTAGATGAAACAGAATCAAAAGAATTTATTGTTCAATAGTCTATTACTCCTTACCTAGTCCACTTTCACTTTCATAATTAATTTTCGAATTCTACCTTCTCCTATCATGGGCGCATGTACATCATTTGGGAAATAAATTCCAAACTGACCAGGATGCAATTTGAAAAAATGATCTGGTGCATCTTCAAAAAATAACACATCTTTATCTTTATCGTATGTGCCTCTTGGCTCAACACAAGAGCTGCGAGATTTCCAACCAACCGTTTCCACGCCGTTAAAACAAACCTGAATATCAATATAAGTATTATGACATTCAAAATTAGCACAAGACGCTAACATGCTTACTGCATCTTCGTCGGAAATGATTGCCAAAATATTTTGACCATCTACTTCCTTCTTCCCAACCTTCATACTTTCAAAATTAGTATTCAAAATATAGTCAAATGCTGCAGCGAATCTCGTATGCACTGAAACATATTTATTTAATTCTGAAAGTTCGTCAAGTATCATACTTATTTCTTTTTAAAATTTGAGCCCTTCGGCGCAATGGGCGACGACTTAGCTTTATTGATCGATTGCTTCGCAATCTCTTCCTCAATTTTTTCTACCACTAATAAATCTTCTATATCTATATTCATTGGTAACTGCCCCACTTTAACAATCGCTCGCTTCCCTTTAAATCCAATGACTTCGCCCACTTGGTAGTTCTTCTTTAATTTCACAGTCGATCCAATTTCAATAGGCCCAGCAGATTCCTTATACTGCTTATCCACTTTTTTAGCCAATTTATTAATGACAATGGCGTCGTTCTTTTTAAACAACAAATTGTACAAAGTCTTCATCACTTCCTCTTTCTTATCCGACTTCTTATAATCCAAAGCAATCTGCTTCAAATTACGTTCCATCTCCTTTAAATAAGTGAACTTCTCCTCGGCCACTCTATTCTGTTCTCTTAAAAGCGTCACTTGTTGTAAATGCTTTTCTTTGTCTAATGTCTTATTGAGTTCTACCTTAAGAATATCATTCTCCTTAATTAGTTTATGCAATTCCCTACGTTCCTTTTGAACCAATTGTAAATCCTGTTCGGTTCTGTTCAATAATTTATCCAACTCAAAATGATGCGTGTCTACTAATTTTCTTGCACGGTTAATTAAATGCTTTGGTAATCCTATTCTTTCTGCAATGGCAAAAGTATAAGAGCTTCCTGGCTTGCCAATCACCAATTGATACAATGGTTCTAATTTCACTTCATCAAATTGCATGGCCCCATTCACAATTCCTTTGTTGTGATTGGCCATCACTTTTAAATTCAGATAATGTGTGGTCACAATACCCTTCGCATGTTTCTGTGATAATTCTTCCAAAATCACTTCGGCAAATGCACCACCTAAATGTGGATCAGATCCGCTTCCAAGTTCATCTATAAAAAATAAGGTCTTCCCATTTGCATTTTCAATAAAGTACTTCATGTGCGTCAAGTGACTGCTATAGGTACTTAATTCAAATGCTAAATTTTGGGTATCCCCTAATTGTATAAATAATTGTTTGTAAATCCCCATTTGAGAATCGGGATGCACTGGCACCAATAAACCCGACTGCAACATCACTTGGTTGAGTCCCAATGTCTTCATGGATACGGTCTTACCTCCCGCATTGGGTCCACTGATGATTAAAATCCTTGCTTCATCATCCAATTCCAAATTAACCGGTATTGTTTTTTTACCTGAAGCTTTATTGTACATATACAACAAAGGATGGTAGGCTTGAATTAAATGGGATGTGGCTTTATTTTCTACCACGGGTAAATGCGCATTCATATCAATCGCCAACAATGCCTTGGCTTTGATAAAATCATACAATCCCACCATTTGCAAATAGCCCATCATCAAACTTGAGTATGGCGCTAATTGTGCAGTTAATTGTCTTAAGACCCTTTGCACTTCCTTCAATTCATCCTGTTCTAAACTAAATAGTTCATTATTGAGTTCAATGGTTTCTTCGGGTTCTATGAAAGCTGTTTTTCGACTATCACTTTCGCCATGTAAAAATCCTTTCACTTGTCGCTTATATTCCGAGAATACCGCTACCACACGTCGACCATTGCTAAAACTTTCATCAATATCTGCCGTATAGCCTGACTTGGCCAAACGACCCAGTACTTTTTCAAATATGCGTCTTAGCTCCTGTCTTTTTTTATACAATTGAGCACGGATCTTCGCCAAGTCTTCGGAGGCATTGTCTTTGACTAAACCTCTATCATCAATCACATCGTCAATGGATTCTATAATCGTTTTTTCAAAATAACTTTCTGCAATCACTAAATACAAATGACTATAAGCCGCTTGGCGTTCTGCATCAAACCATTTGAATAGTTGTCCCACATGATCCACCAGTTTACGCACCAATAACCATTGTTCACCAGTTAATTGTGCACCCGGAATACCCAGTAGCTTCACATCCTTCCTAATGTCTAAAATAAAATCGCTTGGGAAATACTGATTGGCCTGCTTAATAAATTGATATTCCTGTGTTTGCCTTAATGTAATTTGGATATAATTCAACTGCGTATGTATCCGCATGGCATCCACCTGCTCCTTTCCAATAGTGGATTGACAGTAATTGAGTAAGATGGCCTTGATCTTATCAAATTCTAACTGGGAAAGGGCGTTGTCAGGATATACTCTCATGGGTGCAATAGCTGCAAATTTAGTTAAATAAACATTAACAGCATTAGAACAAATTGGTCTACGATTTGTTGTAATTTCAACTATACTATTTATATGAAAACAATCAAATACTTTACAGCCGCATTTTTAAGTGTAATCTCGCTTTATGCCTGTGCTCAAACCCCGAAAAAACAAGCAAAAATTCAAAAAGTCAATATGGAAAATATCCAAACAATCACATTAGGATCTGGCTGTTTTTGGTGCACCGAAGCCGTGTATCAACGTTTAGAAGGGGTGGTTAAAGTCACTAGTGGCTATAGCGGTGGCCATGTTGACAATCCAACCTATGAGGAAGTTTGTTTAAAGAACACGGGGCATGCCGAGGTTTGCCAGATTGTTTTTGATACCACAAAAATTAGCTTGGACGATATCTTATCTGTTTTTTGGAAAACACATGACCCTACTACACCCAATCAACAAGGCAATGATGTAGGTCCTCAATATAGATCGGCTGTTTTTTTCCACAACGACCAACAAAAGGCATTAGCACTTAAATACATCAAGGAATTAGATGCGAGCAAAGCATGGGACAAGCCAATCATTACAGAAGTGACTGCGTTCACTAAATTCTATTCTGCAGAGTCTTACCACCAGAACTACTATAATAACAATACCAATCAAGGTTATTGCAGGTATGTGATTGGGCCAAAATTAGAAAAATTTGAAAAAGTGTTTAAGGACAAGATGAAAAAAGAAGATGAATAATATTGTTTTGTGTACTTTTAAAATTCAATACCTATTTTTCATATGAAGCAATTAAACATTTTATTATCATTCCTATTTATTGGTCTATCCACTTCAGCACAGCCCCTAGTGAATGAGGCAGATGTATTAAGAGGAAGTTTAAATGAAAATAGAGATTGGTTTGATATCAAAAGATATGTGATTGATGTTACACCAAATTATGAAGCAAAATCAATTATTGGTATTGTCAGCTGGAAAGCATTGGCAGTAAAACCTTCAAAGCAAATTCAAATAGATTTACAAGCCCCAATGGTGATTGATAGTATTTTGTTATGGCCAAATGTCAATGACAGTTTGAATGCAATTCGATTAGAATTTACAAGATCAAATAATATCGCAATTGCGCAAATTGAAAAACAAATTCCAAAAGGAAAACAATTTGGTCTTACTATATTTTACCACGGTGTTCCTAAGGAAGCCATTCGTCCACCTTGGGATGGAGGATGGATTTGGAAAAAAGATAGCAATGGACAACCATGGATATCTGTAGCTTGCCAGGGATTAGGTGCTTCGGTTTGGTATCCTTGTAAAGACCATCAATCCGATGAACCAGAAGAAGGCGCTCAATTAACCATTCAAGTGCCTAAGGATAAAAACATCATTGCCATTGGCAATGGCAGAAAGGTTGGAGAGTCAAACCTTGTCAATCTTAGTAATAACAATCGATTCAGTTGGCAGGTACGTAATCCAATTAACAATTACAATATCATCCCCTATATTGGAGATTATGTTGGATGGAAAGAAACATACAAAGGCTTAAATGGGAAATTAGATGTGAGCTATTGGGTGCTCAGGTCTGATTCTTCCAAAGCAGTTGAACAGTTTAAGCAGGTACCAAAAATGTTGGAGGCTTTTGAATACTGGTTTGGCCCATATCCTTTTTACGAGGATGGATTTCAAATGGTGCAAAGTCCCCATTTAGGCATGGAACATCAGTCAGCAATCGCTTATGGGAATAAATTCTTGAATGGCTATTTAGGTCGTGATTTATCTGGATCTGGCTGGGGATTAAAGTGGGATTATATTATTATTCATGAAAGCGGACATGAGTGGTTTGCCAATAATATCAGTACAAAAGATATTGCAGATATGTGGGTGCATGAAGGTTTTACGAGTTATTCTGAAACCTTGTTTACAGAATATTTCCATGGCAAGAAAGCAGGAGACGAATACAATTTTGGCTTACGTAAAAATATCAGCAACGATATTCCAGTCATTGGAAAATACGGCATGAATCAAGAAGGTAGCGGGGACATGTATCCAAAAGGTGCTAATTTATTACATACAATTCGTCACGCTATTAATAATGATAGTTTATTTAGAAATATTTTAATGGGATTGAATTCACAGTTCTATCATCAAACTGTAACGACTGAACAAGTTGAAAATTATATTTCTTTGCGCGCTAATTTTGGATTTCAAAAAGTATTTGATCAATATTTAAGAACCACCCAAATTCCTGTATTCAGTTATAGTTATAATGTAAAAGAAAAAATATTGACCTACCAATTTAAGAACTGTGTCACTGGTTTTAATTTACCTCTACACTTTAATTATTTGGGTAAAAAATATAGTTTCATGCCCATGGACTATCAGCCTCAACAACGCTTAATTCAGGATCCAAATTTTAATCTTCAAGATTTTGTAAAAACAATCGAAAGTCAATACTACCTTCGATTAGAGCAAGTGAATTAATTTAAAATAGTTTAATAAAACTATTGTTTAGGCACCCTGCCTAAACTGTACAAACGTTTTTGCCAATAAGGTTGTGATAAATCACTAATCGTTACACCTTGGCTGGTAGAAGCATGTACAAATTTATTATTCGTCATGTAAATACCAACATGCGATATAGAACGACTGCCATCTGTTTTAAAGAAAATCAAATCCCCTTCCTTTAAATCAGACCAATCAATTTTTTCACTTTGAGTATATTGTTCAGCTGCTGTTCTTTTTAAATTGGTATTGTAAATAGCGTTCATGACATCCAATGTAAAATAAGAACAGTCCACGCCCCTTTTACTAGAGCCACCATACAGATAAGGTGTACCCCACCATTCATCTATTTTTTGCAATAAGGGAATGTTGTTAATTTCTTCTACCGCTATATCCATTTGAATGGAATATTTTAATTGTAACCAATTGGCTCTCTCTACATCGGTTAAATTATCTGGCATTCTATCTGTAAGTTCTGGTTTTGCTAAAATAGGTTCTGCTTCCAAAGCATCCGATGCTTTTTTTAAATAGATTCTACCTGGCTTTACCGAAATATTATCTAAAAACTCAATCGTCTCATTAGATTCATTGTTGGTTTCAGGGACAGCTACAACAGCGGGTAAAACTCTTTTGGGCTTTGCTACTAGCTTAGTTGTTTTAGCTTTAACAGACTGCGTAAACTTAGACATAGAAGTACAGCTTGTCAAAGTCGTCATCAAAACTAGGAACCCTAATATGGTAAATTTGCCTTTTTGCATCAGTGGAAAGATAAGTCAAGAACGGTAAAATTGCCTCAATCAAGCAGATTTTAACCCTTTTTTGTGGAAAATTAAGCCCCCTCAAGCCCCCCTTTTTTACGATATTTGTGCCTTATCCCGATATCTCAAATGCCCAAATTTTCACATTTACACGTTCACACGCAATATTCATTACTAGATGGTGCTGCATCCATTGATAGTTTGTATAAAAAAGCCATCAAAGACGAAATGCCTGCACTCGCCATTACCGATCATGGCAATATGTTTGGTGCATTTAATTTTGTAAGTCAGGCATGGAAAAATACAAAAGTCATTGGCAAAGATGACAATGGTAAGGATATTTTAGCGCCCACTGTAAAACCAATTGTTGGTTGTGAATTTTATGTAGTGAAGGATAGGCATATTAAACAATTTACAAAGGAACATAAAGACGATCGATTTCACCAAGTCTTATTAGCAAAGAATGCGGTGGGGTATCAAAACCTCATCAAACTTACTTCATTAGGATATATCGAAGGGATGTATAGTAAGTACCCAAGAATTGATAAAGAACTGATTGAAAAATACCATGAAGGGATAATTGCCACTACCTGTTGTATTGGTGCACATGTACCTCAAGCCATTCTAAGAGATGGTGAAGATGCTGCAGAAAAAGAATTCAAGTGGTGGTTGGATTTATTTGGTGAAGATTATTATATCGAAATCCAAAGGCATCAAATACCAGAACAGGAGATCATCAACAATACATTACTAAAGTTTTCAAAAAAACATAAGGTAAGTGTGATTGCTACCAACGATAGCCATTATGTCAACGAAGAAGATGCCAATGCGCATGATATTTTATTGTGTATCAACACAGGCGAAAAACAATCTACTCCAGGATTTGATGATTTTGTCAATGACGAACTTCAAGTAAAAAATAGAAGATTCAAGTTCCCTAACAATGAATTTTATTTCAAGACCCAATCCCAAATGATTGAGTTGTTCAGTGATATCCCTGAATCCATTGA
>CAMAQL010000032.1 GCA_945860605.1 Chitinophaga pinensis | reverse complement strand
TAATTGATCGCTTCTATAGGCACTTGAATTAAAACGCAATTCTCTAGACAATCTACATTCACTAAAGCCTTAAATTTATCCTCATAATTATAAAAAGCATAACCAGTTACTGTCATGTTCTCCGATCTGAAATTGTGTATTTTATGATCACCATTATCTAATTCAATAAAATTTCTAACAATCCCCTCAGTGATAAAATAAAGGTTCTTTTGTACCTGCCCTGCTTTCATTACTAAAGCACCTTTTGAGAATACTGCACGAGTGCACTTATTATTAAAATCTGTTAATTCAGCATCGGTAAATTCTACGTATTTCCTAAGAAATTGATTGAAAATTTCAAAATGTAATGGCATTTGATTTTTATTTAAATTATAAAAAAAATTTAATTAATTTATAATATAGATTATTTACTAACTTAAATATAATAGAATTAATGAGTCAATGATATAACATAGAAAAAATTCGTAGCGTGTAAAAAAAATTTTATAAAAAAAGAGCAATCAACTACTTTGTATTTGATTGCTCTTTAGAAATTTTTCTAAGAAATATTTTTTATAACTGAAATGACTTGAAAGAATTTACATCTTCTTAGCGTCTTCCAAAAACTTAGCTAGTCCAATATCCGTTAATGGATGTTTCAATAATCCTAAGATTGAATCCAATGGACAAGTACAAACATCTGCTCCAGCTTCAGCAGCTTTCACAATATGTAAAGCATTACGGATAGATGCAGCTAGAATTTGTGTTTGAAAACCTTGTACATCATAAATATGACGAATTTGAGCAATTAATTCCATCCCATCCCAAGAACTATCATCAATTCTTCCAATAAATGGAGAGACATAAGTGGCACCTGCTTTAGCCGCAAGAATTGCTTGACCTGCAGAGAAAATTAATGTGCAATTGGTACGGATACCATTGTCAGTAAACCATTTAATGGCTTTGATACCGTCTTTAATCATTGGCACTTTCACCACAATATTTTTATGAATAGCAGCTAATTTTTTGCCTTCTTCTACCATCGTTGCAAAGTCTGTAGACAACACTTCTGCACTAATATCACCCTCTACTAATTCACAGATCGCTTTATAATGTGCAGCAATCGCTTCCTCCCCTTTTACACCCACTTGGGCCATCAAAGAAGGATTGGTTGTTACACCATCTAAGATGCCTAAATCATTGGCTTCTTTAATCTGAGCTAAATTTCCTGTGTCAATAAAAAATTTCATATGGTAGGTTTATAGTTTAAAATTAAGGCCACTTTTTTATATAAAAATATAAAAAAGTGGCAGGCTACTCACATCGCACCGCTCAACCGCTTATCCTTGCTGTATTCCTACCCTGGGGAGGTTCAGCAGGAGCTGGTCGTGTAAGACCTGCCGGTGCGAAGGTAGGAAAAACAGATTGGTTTTCCTACCAATTTTGGATCGAATTAAGGCTGGAATAGCCAATAATTTGGTCATATCTGCTGCCTGGAGCTCTGTAATATACAAAAATGGTATAGCTATTTTCGGTCTCCCAATGATCCCCCTCTGTCCACTTAAAATCATGCAAAGGATTGGGGGATTGATTGTCTCTAAGAATATAATTATAACTATAATAACCCTGTTTTAAATTCAACCATTTTTCATATTGTTTACTCGCACTATTCCATTGCATGAGGGCATTTGTATCTAATGCATTCCCTGTCAATGCCCCGGCTATATACAATGATTTTTCTTGAAAGGGTTGCCCGTTATTTGGAAGATAAGTAAAGAATACTTGGGCATAATCATTTTGATCTTCGGAACGGATTAGCTCAGTATTGCTAATCATAAATTGGCCATTCAAGTCTCTGAATGTAAAATAAGGTAGCATGGCCCTTGACTGGTCTGGTTTTAAAATAATCCTTGAGCCATACCCTAGCTGTTGAATAGCAGCAATTCGCTCTGTTTTGAACCTTAGATTTTGTAAGTCTAACCACCTAGACTCTTTTCCTGCAGGAAATACAAAATCCCTATCTGCATTGTATTCTAACTGGTTCCCTCTAATAAAACTTGGTGCATTAGACATCAACATGTCATTGTACCTGGCATTTTGTAAGACTGCCACATGCAGTAGTTCTGGCTGAAGCAGTTGTATTTTTTTGACATCCAATTGCAATTGTATTTTTTGATGTGATTTTGACATTGTTTCATCAAAAGGTTCTTGGATACTAGCGGTGATCGGCGCTTCCTGTTCTACCACAAAAAATCGTTTGGTAAATACAAGCTCATTGGGCCTTCCCTGCCTATAAACTTTCATCAAATAATTCCCAGACTTAGTTGGTCTACATGAGGCAGTTGGAAAAGTAAAACTATAATGATAATAAGATTGTTGCGCTATGGATGAGATGGTATAGTCTCTGATATTATTTTGCGTGAGTCCTCTGGTATAATCAAATGGATTAAGTGCAACAGGTTGAAGGTGCATATCCATTAATTCTATTGTGTAATAATATTGTTGGTAGTTAGCAGACAAGTCATCAAACTGTATCAATAATTCGTCTTGGGTATTCAATCCAATGACAGGCAAGGCCAATGGCTTCCCTTTAGGAAAAATTAATACGGTCTGAATATTGGGATTCATTATTTTATCCACCTGCCCTAATAAAGGCGATGTGAAAAAATACAAACAAATTAAAAGTATCCAGTTTTTCATACCAATTGCTTATGACTACGAAACTAAGTTGAATGTGTTAATTATAAAGATAAAAAACTAGATTTGATTAAAATTAACCGTTGAATACCGCTTTTGAAATAGCTAAAAGAATTAGTTTCTACAAACAAAAAAACTATACCCGATTTATAGTACGACTATCTATCGCGGCAACTGCCATTAGCGTAGCTGCAATTTTATTGACTTTTTCGATCGTTAATGGGTTCCAGTCAACCATTAGCAGTAAATTATATTCCTTTTGGGGACATATTCAAATCAGGGCTGTAAATAGCACTAACCTAAAGGAGGACTCCCTGGTAGCAAAAAATATAAAAAAGATTCCGAATATACAATCTGCTTCGGCCTTTTTAAACCAAACTATGGTACTTGCGAAGGATGTGGAGATTGAAGGCCTCAATGCAAAAGGCATTACCGATTTTACAAGTATCCCTAATTTAATTCAAGGTAGGTTGATTCAAAGTAACGGCCAATCTCCCTCCAAAGAAATTGTCCTCTCAAAAAATATTGCTGCAAAATTAAAAATTGTTATTGGAGACCAAGTGCGCCTTTACTTTTTTCAAAATGACCAAGTACAAGAAAGAAAATTAACGGTAGTAGGCCTTTTTCATTCTGGTATCGAAGAGTACGATCTAAAAAATGTATTTGTTGATATACAACTATTGCAACAAATGATTCAAGTTCCTAATGCAATTACTGGCTATCAAATTAATGTAAATGACTTGAGTAAAATAGCCGAAACACAAAACGAGATTCAATCCATCTTGCCTGATAATTGGGTGAACAGTGCAAGTGCCGATATTTACCCTCAACTTTTTGATTGGATACAAGTGCAAAATATCAACCGGAATATCACCATTTTTATTATGCTCTTGATTGCGGTTGTGAATCTAATGACTTGTTTATTGATTTTATTATTGGAACGCATTCCAATGATTGGTAGTCTAAACGCAATGGGCGCAACGCATGCTATGATCCAAAAAGTATTTCTTTATCAAGCAAGTTTTATTGCATGTATAGGCATTGGACTTGGCCTGTTGGTTGGGCTTGGTGTTTCATTGCTACAATTAAAATTTCAGTGGATACAATTAGACGAGTCTGCTTATTTAATAGATACACTTCCTATCCAAATTAAGCCATTGCAAGTTTTTGGTGTGGTGCTTGGCACAGCCATTATCTGTTACTTATCTTTTCTTTTACCCACCATTTGGATTAGAAAAATTAGTCCTGCAAAAGCAATTCGATTTGACTAATGTTGCCATTTGGCTAAAATAATCCCAGTGGCTACCGCCGCATTTAAGGATTCTGCAGCGCCATATTTTGGAATCGTAATTGGATCCGTAATCAATGCTAAAAGCGGGGATCGAATGCCTTTAGACTCGTTCCCAATTAGTAATAATCCTTCCTTAGCCAATTCGGTTGTTTGGATGGACCTTCCTTCAAGCACTGCGCCATAAATAGGCATCTTGGAGGATTGAATCAACGCTTCTAAATCTGCCACAATCACATCCACCCTTAAAATACTTCCCATGGTGCTTTGAATCACTTTTGGATTAAAGCAGCTTGCGGTATCAGCACTCACAACAATTTGTTCTAGCCCAAACCAGTCGGCTGTTCGGATAATGGTGCCTAAATTTCCTGGATCTTGTATACCATCTAGTAATAAGGTTAATTTACCCTTTAAATTTAGGGGGCCATTGATTTGTTTTTTTTCAACCAATGCCAAAACTTGATTGGCCTTTTGTAATTGGGTCAATTTATCTAATTCAAAATCGGCTACCTCGGTTACATAATGTGGCTTAAAGGGCTGACTTTCGATCCATTCCTTGGTGGCATAAGCTTGTCGAATCACATAATTAGATACCATGAGCTCTTCCATCATCTTAGGCCCTTCTAGGATAAAGACAGATTCTTCTGCCCAATGTTTTTTATGGGCGAAAGATTGGATATATTTGAGTTCATTCTTAGTGATCATGCGTATGCATTTAGGGAAAGTTAAAATTATTCGATTCTCATCAAGTTTGAGTCTATTCAGCCTTTTATTTTTTTTAAACAGCTGCGCAGATTTGAAAATGGCGATTGTACGCAATTACCCAAAGGAAAAGGAGTTCATTTACAATAATAAAATCATCGTTAAAGACGCCTCATCCATACAGAATGCGAAGGAACTCTCCATTGCCTTAGATAATTATTGGGATGATAGTATTAAAGTGCTCAAAATTCGACAATATGGTATTTTTAATACCATCATTAAGCCTCAAAGCTACCAACCTGAAAGAATGAGTAGGACCATACAATACATGTCCGACTTTTTAGCGTCACAAGGCTACAACCACCCTACTTTGACACCCATTATTAGGACAGATACAGTCAAAAAAGAATGGAGAACCACCGTCACAATGGAAGTTGAACTCAATAAAAAAACTTTATTAGACAGCATCAGCTTTCAGTTATCAGATCCTATTTTACAAAATATCGCTTTAAAAAATAGTCAAGCTAGTTACTTAAAAAAGGGACAAGCTTTTTCTAATCAAGGAATCAATAATGAATTAGATAGATTAGTTACTTTATTTAGGTCGAATGGATTTTTTAATTTCACTAAAGAAAAAATATTTGCAGAAGTAGACACGATCGATGCTTCCTTAATGGTATTACAACTTGATCCACTCAGTCAAATTACCCAGGTCACCGAAGCAAAGGAAAAGAATAATCAAAATCCAAGTTGGAAAATCAGTATCCAATTAAGGAACCTAACAAAAGACATCACAAAGCAATATATTGTTGGTCAGCAATTATTTTATAGCGATATCGCATTAATAGACAACCCTGATAGCATACTCACACATCCTCCATTAAAAAGAGATACACTTGATCATCTTGTGCACCTTTATACCATTCCCAAATTTAAATCTGCCCTATTTAAAGAACAAGCTTTCATTCAAAAAGGAAGTCTATTTAATGAATCTAGCTATTACCAAACACTTAATAATTTTAGTAGTCTTGGTGCATGGCAACAAGTAGATGGAAGAACCGCTCTAGTAAATGATAGCGTGTATCTACATTACTTTTTAGTGCCCAATTTTAGAAGAAGTGTCAATTTTGATATTGAGGGTAGTAGAAATACAGCACAGCTTGGATCAGGTAATCTATTAGGCCTATCCACTAATATGACATACAGAGACAGGAATGTTCAACGAAAAGCAATTGCTTCTACGACTAGTTTAAGACTTGGTGTGGAATTGAATTTAAATAGCGGAAGTAATCTAACACAAACCTTATTGTGGAATGTGGGTCAAACTTATAGCTTCCCTAATTTATTGATTCCTTTTGTAAAAAAAGTAGCCAAGGCGAATCAAAATGTGAAATCCAACTTTTCTATGTATGGCTCCTATATGGACCGTCTAGACTTCTACCAATTAAAATCATTCACAACCAATTGGGGATACGAGTGGAAAAAAAATAAAAATGGTAAACAACAATTAATCAACTATCGTCCGCTGAATATTGAGTTATACTTATTGAATAAGTTTTCTCAACTTGACAGTTTGTTAATTTTAAACCCATTTTTAAGGTCTTCATTTAACGAGGGTAATATTGTAAGTCAATCCTTGAGCTATACCAATATTGGCACTTCTTCTAAACATCCACGTCAACAAGAATATGTACGTTTGGGCATCGAAGAAGCCGGTGGATTACTTGGTCTTTCACAAAAATTAACGAATAATTTTTATCGTTTTTTAAAATTAGAAGCAGAATACAGGTCTACCTATAAGTACGATAATTCAGAAATTGCTTGGAGATTAATGGGTGGCTGGGGTAATAACTATAGTAATAATGCAAGGCTAAGTGGACAATTGCCTTTCTTTAAACAATTTACAGCTGGAGGACCTTATAGTATGCGTGCTTGGGGCTTGAGACAACTTGGATTAGGCAGCTCTACTTTTTATGATACGAGTTCGGCTCGTCAAAATTTTGACCGATTTGGTGACCTGCAATTAGAAGCCAACTTTGAATACCGTTTTACATTTTTGCAACTTGGTTCTTACAAAATCGGCTCTGCACTTTTTACTGATATAGGAAATGTTTGGAACACAAGGGATTTAGGGAATGACTTAAGGGCAGGATTTAAATTAGATCGATTATATAAAGATCTTGCAATTGCAGTTGGTACTGGATTGCGCATGGACTTTGATTATTTTATTATCAGAATTGACTATGCCTTAAAGATGAAAGACCCTACTCGACAAGATAATAATGGCTGGTTAAATTTGAGTGATCTAAAATGGAATGAAATTAAATCCAACGGACTAAGAGTAAACAACTATGCCTGGCAATTTGGAATTGGATTACCCTTCTAACAAATCCTTTATTTCTTGTTCTAGATCCTCCCACTGTATAGCATCCTGCACATTGAATGTCCCAATCTTTGTTCTTCTTAATCCACTCATATAAGCACCCACTCCAAGTGCTTGTCCAAAATCATGCACCAAGCTTCTTATATAAGTACCTGTTGAGCATAGCACCCTGAATTCTATATTAGGTAAATCAATTTTTGTGATCTCAAATTGTTCGATGGTGATTTGTCTTGGATCAACTTTTACTTCGATCCCTTGTCGAGCAGACTCATACAATCGTTTGCCATCTTTTTTTATCGCAGAATGTTGAGGAGGCATTTGTAAAATAATGCCAATGAATTGTTTTGTCGCTTCAAGTATTGCAAATGCTGTAATCGCTTCTATGTCTTCTATCGATTTAAAATTTTCCGGTTCCTGTTCTAAATCATAAGATGCAGTTGTAGCACCCAAGACCATGCTACCGATGTATTCTTTGGGCATGCCCATATAATCATTGATCTGCTTTGTGTACTTTCCTGTGCAGATGATCAATAATCCTGTCGCCAATGGATCTAGTGTGCCTGCATGTCCTACTTTCATGATTTTTGTCAACCACCTCACTTTCTTTACCATGTCAAAAGAAGTCCATTTCAATGGCTTATCAATCAACAAAACTTTGCCTTCTAAAAAAGGGGTGAGTGCTGGAGGGATGGGTTTCTGTTTCATGTTGCTAATGACTTAGATACTAACTTAAATACTAGTAAGCACGCGCAAATAAAACTCTTTGTGTAGAAGGTTGCCCTGTCAAAATACAAGTCCCTGCTTCTTGCTCATTGTTCAATGGAACACAACGAATGGTTGCCTTAGTCATTTCCTTTATTTTATCTTCGGTTGCTGATGTACCATCCCAATGCGCCGAAACAAATCCTGCTTTGGTATCAAGTGTTGCAATAAAATCTTCCCAAGAATCTACTTTTGTAATGTGTTCGTCTCTGTATTTTTTTGCTCTTTCAAATAAATTAGATTGTATATCCAATAACAATTGTGAAACTGTTTCGGTGATTCCATCCATAGATACAGTCGTTTTTTCTTTTGTATCACGACGTGCAATTTCTACTTGATTGTTTTCCAAATCGCGCGGACCCACTGCGATTCTCACAGGCACGCCTTTTAATTCGTATTCTGCAAATTTCCAACCCGGTCTTTGATTATCAGAATCATCATACTTCACACGAATACCTGCAGCCTTAAAAGAGGCCACCATCGCGTGTACTTTTTCATCCAATAAAGCTTTTTGTTCTTCGCCTTTATAAATGGGTACAATCACTACTTGCAATGGCGCAATACGTGGTGGTAAAACCAAACCTTCATCATCACTATGTGTCATCACCAATCCACCAATTAATCTTGTACTCACACCCCAAGATGTAGCCCATACATAATCTAAAGTATTGTTCTTATCACTGAACTTCACATCAAATGCTTTTGCAAAATTTTGTCCTAAGAAATGCGAAGTCCCCGCTTGCAATGCTTTTCCATCTTGCATCAAAGCCTCGATACAATAAGTGTCTTCTGCACCTGCGAATCTTTCGTTCGGCGTTTTTACACCCTTAATCACAGGCATCGCCATCCAATTTTCTGCAAAATCGGCATAGACATCTAGCATTTTTAAAGTTTCTTCAACTGCTTCCTCCTTAGTGGCATGGGCAGTATGTCCCTCCTGCCATAAAAATTCTGCAGTTCTTAAAAACAATCTTGTTCTCATTTCCCATCTTACTACGTTCGCCCATTGGTTTACCAAAATTGGTAAATCACGATAAGATTGAATCCAAGTTTTATAGGTATTCCAAATAATGGCTTCACTGGTAGGACGCACAATCAACTCCTCTTCTAGCTTCGCCTCTGGATCCACCATTAACTTGCCTTTATTATTTGGATCTGTCTTTAATCTATAATGGGTGACAATCGCACACTCTTTTGCAAATCCTTCTGCGTTTTTTTCCTCAGCCTCAAATAAGGACTTAGGTACAAACAATGGAAAATAAGCGTTCTCATGCCCAGTATCCTTGAACATTTTGTCTATTGTTGCTTGCATATTTTCCCATAAAGCATAACCATATGGCTTAATCACCATACAGCCTCTCACTGCACTATAATCTGCTAATGACCCCTTTAAAACGAGGTCATTATACCATTGCGAATAATCCTGTTGTCTTGTCGTTAGTTCCTTTGCCATTTTCTAAAAATTCTTAACATTTTAAATTGTAACAAAACCGCTCCTATTAACGTTCTATGTTTTAAACTTTGTTACCTTTAGGATGTCAAATGTATGCTAAATCAGGGGCATATTAAAACCAAAAAAATGAACAACATGAAAAAGCAACGCAACCAATCCCTCATTGGGTTCAACGCCATCGTTCTTTTAATGGCATGTAGTTTTTTCTTAACCAGCTGTACTAGCTTACAACAAACTACGACTGCTGCTACGGACGACCTATATTTTACCCCTTCTAAAGAGGCAGAAACGACTACAAGAAATAATTCAAATGAAGTAGCAGCTTCAGAAGAAGCCGAATATCAAGATTATCAAAATTATCAAGACGATCGCTTTTTAAGATTAAAAGTGGCAAACAGAAACCGTTGGTCAAGCATCGACGATTTTGGCTATTGGAACAACCCAAGTTTTAATATGGGATTTGGAATGGGTTGGGGTGGTGGTTTTGGCGGATGGGGTGGCGGATACGGCGGATGGGGCGGCGGATTCGGTGGTTGGGGCGGTGGAATTGGTCTTGGATGGGGTGGCGGATTCGGTGGCTGGGGTGGAGGATTTGGTGGTTGGGGCGGCGGATTCGGTGGCTGGGGTGGCGGAATTGGTCTTGGTTGGGGCGGCGGATTTGGTGGATGGGGCTTTGATCCATTCTGGGACCCATTCTGGGGCGGCGGATTTGGCGGATGGGGTGGCGGATTCGGTGGCTGGGGTGGATGGAACCCTTACTTTGCTGGATATTGGAATCCATACAGACCCATTTATTACGGTGGTGGTGTAGGTGATTTCCCAATGCAAAGAAATAATTATACGCCTAGGGCCTTGCAAACAAGCGCGCCTGCTCTTGCTGCATATAGAACAAATAGAAATTACAACAATGCAAATAATTTTTCAAATACTACTAATGGTACAACGCGCTACACAGGCAATCCAACTTTAAATAGCAGATTTGGCAATTTATTAAGACGTGTAACAACAAATAATACCAACACGAATCAAGCAAATAGCTTTGATAGGCCAGCACGTTATTTTAACAATGGAGGTTTTAGTAATAACAATTCAAATAAATCAAGTAACTCTAATACCAATACGAATACTAATACCGCACCATCAGTGAATAACAATGCGGGTGGAAGAAGTGGCGGATTTAATAGTAGTGGTTCTGCGCCAAGTTCAAGACCACCAAGAGGAGGCAATTAATCCTTTAGGTAAGTAAGTCGTATTCGATTTTAATTTGGTGCATTTTTACAGTTCAATAACAAGCAATATGAAAAAAATTATAATAGGTATTTTAGTATTCGTAAGTGCAAGTTTACAAGCACAAAGCCCAGAAGATGGCTTAAGATTATCTTGGTTTGCTCCCTATGGAACACCTCGTAGCAATGCATTAGGTGGCGCAATGGGATCTTTAGGTGGCGACTTATCTGCTGCGCATATCAATCCGGCTGGTTTAGGATTTTATAAGTCTGGCGAACTACTTGTAACAAGTAAGTATTTAAATACCGAAACAGATTATAAATATAGAGGTACAAATACAAGCACTTCTAATAACACCACTACACTGGGTAATTTAGGTATTGTATTTGCTGATGGCAAAAAGAACCGAGGCTATTCTAGCACTGCGTTTTCAATTAGCTTCACACAATTAGCAAATTTCAATAGCAGGGAACGTTTTAAAGGCGTAAACAACTTTAGTAGCTACTCAGAAAAATTCTTAGAGGAATTATACTATGACAATGCTGGCATGGGTGCTGCACAAAATAATTATATTTTTGGAAGCTCACTGGCATTTAGAACTTTTTTAATTGACACCATAGCAGATAAGAATGGCAATATAGCAGGCTATCAAAGTTTAGTGCCTATTTCAAGTGGTGTAAACCAAACATTTGATTCCTACACCAGTGGAAGTTCTAATGAATTAACATTTGGCTGGGGAGGTAATATACAAGACAAATTATACCTAGGAGCAAGTATCGTACTACCTATTGTGAACTTCAATCGATCTTTACAAGTATCAGAAACAGACCTATCAACTACCAATACACAAAATCAATTTGGCGGTTTTGTTTTCAATGAAGAATTTAGTTCTACAGGTTGGGGTATTGGTGCCAAATTTGGTATCATCTACAAACCAGAATCCTTCTTCCGTCTTGGATTTGCATTGCATACACCTCAATTAATTAGCTTTAGAGATAAACTATCTGCAGATATGACAACCAATACGGAGTCCTATGCTGGGAAAGTTTCTGCTAGTTCAGGTCAATTAAACAATGGCGTTCCTGGTTTGAGAGAGTATACAGTCATGACGCCAACAAAGGCTACTTTTAGTGGAAGTTACTTTTTTGCGAGTCCAGGAAAACCGACTCAACCATTGGGATTCATCAGTGCAGATATTGAGTGGGTGAATTATGCTGGAACACGTTTTTCTTCCAACGATTTTGACCAAGAAAGTGCAAACTATTATGATGACTTAAACAATACCATGAAGTCTACTTATAAAAATAATTTGAATATTAAGATTGGATCTGAAATTAAATTAACAAGCAACTGGATGGCTAGAGCAGGTACTGCTTATTATGGCAGCCCTTACAAAAATGAGTTTGCAGATGAAAATGGCAATTCTTTAGTAACACCATCCCGCTTCATTTTATCAGGTGGTATTGGCTATAGAACCAATAAATACTTTATAGACTTTACTATTTCAAGTGCCGCCAATAGAGATGCGGTGGTGCCTTACCGATTAATTGATAAGCCAAGCCCTATTGCAGTTCAAAATAGCAATGCTGTATTATTCAATATTGGATACGGAATCAGATTCTAATTCAAACTGATATAAAAAAAGCCATCCCTCGGGATGGCTTTTTTGTGCAGGATATTTTATCTCTATTTTAAATCACTCGTCTTTAATCCTTGATTTATTTTGATATCCGTATACTTGATGTTTATTTTCATTTGCCCCATATCCATAAGCTGCTCTGAAGCAATTTGAACGCCATTCACAACTTTATAGCCAGTATAATATTGTTGTTGTGTTGCAGTACCTCTTCCTGGCACTTCTTCTGATCTTGAAGTCTTTACTAATAAAAATGTTTTTGCATCATAAAAACGGTGTGATACTTTTTTAGAAGGCGTTGTTACTTCTACATCAATTGCATCTTTGCCATCTACTTTCTCGGCACCTACAATTTTTAAACCATAGCCTTTAGCTAAGAATAATTGCTCTGGAACTAAATAAGAAGATTCGTCAAGCGTTTCTTTTAAATCATCTGTGATAGGCGCTTCCTGTCCTTGTTGTGCTACAGAGTATTTACCATCCACCACAGCTTGTCTAATAACTGCCATGCCCCCCATGGACATAGTAGATACAGAATTACCTGGCGTTATAATGGTTTTATTCATTTCTAAAGACTGCCCCATTAAATTCGCAGTTCCTTTTAATTGAACATCTTTAATGCTACTTAAAGCTTCTTTAGAGCCCACCGCTGCAATGGCTTTCTCCATTAAAGCTGCTGGTGTTAAACTCGCATCTGCTTTTACTTCTGTTGGAGCAGCTACTGCATTACCTTCTATATCAAAATAGTTTAATGGACCATATTTTTCTAAGCCCTTAGTGATTTGTTTTGCATTACCTACAATCACAATATGTATTTGATTTGTATTCAAAAATAATTTAGCTGCATCTTGCACTTTTGCTGCATCCACTGCTGCTAAATTAGTTAAGTATTTTTGGTAATAGTCTGCGGGTAAATTGTTACGAGCAATATTCAATGCAAAATTGGCAATGGTTGCTGGATTCTCAAGTGATCTTGCAAATCCACCAGATAAATAATTCTTCATTCTACTTAATTCTGTCTCTCCTACTTGCTCATTTCTAATGGTATTGATTTCGCGTAATAATTCTTGTACAGAACTGTCTGTTTTTTCATTTCTAACAGATGCTTCTGCTTGGAAAATACCAATTTGACTGCTTGGACTTAAAGAAGAGTAAGCGCCATAAGTAAATGCGTACTTTTCTCTTAGGTTGGCAAACAAACGGCCTGAGAAACCACCACCTAAAATATTATTCATGACTGAGCCTGCAATCACATTCGAAGATCCAGGTAATAAATCTACCGCGCCAGCAATAGCAACTACACTTTGCACGCTTGCAGGTCGGTCCACAATGGCCACATAGGTTTCTTTAGGCTGAGCAGGTTTGGCAAAATTTTGTTTTGTAAACACGCCTTTTTTCCAATTGCCAAAACTTTTTTCAGCTAAGATTTTTGCAGTAGCGGGTTCGATGTCTCCCACAAAAATTAAATATGCTGCATTCGGTATCCAATAAGTATTTAAAAATGTTTTAACATCAGCAATAGACACTGTATTCACGGTCTTAGTGGTCATCATTTCACCATAAGGATGCGTTGCTCCGTAGACTAATTTTTTAACCACATTACCAGAAATCGCATCCGCATCGTCTTTGCTAGATTCGATACCTGATAAGGTTTGCTTGCGAATTTTCTCCAACTCCTCTGTAGATAAAGCTGGTTGTAAAACCACTTCTGATAATAAACCTAATAAACTTGGAAAATTGCCTTTTAAAGAACTAACCGATGCTGATTGACTTGAAGTAGACATGCTTCCACCCAAAAATTCAATGGCTTCGTCTAATTGTGCTTTTGATTTTGTTTTAGTGCCTCTTTTTAACAACTGACCAGCCATTTGAGCGACACCCGCTTTATCTCCTTCTGCAAAACCATCATAGTCTAAAGCCAATGTAGCACTCACCTGTGGCAGTTTTGTATTTTTAACGACAAACACTTGCATGCCATTTGCTAAAGTAAATTTAACTGGGTCGCCTATTTGTATAAGTGGCGCTTTGCCTGGCATGGGTGCTTTTGAACGATCTATATTCTGTGCCATTGTAACCAATGGAACTAAAAATAGAAATAAGTATAATTGTTTTTTCATAAAATTATTTTAAGGTAAACTTTGGATAATGACTTGATTATTTAGTGGTAGGTTTTTCTTTAGGTAAATAATACAATACAACCCTATTGTCTTTATTTAAATACTTTTTCGCCACATTCAATACATCTTGTCTGGTCACTTTATTATATTTCTCTAATTCTGTATTGATTAAATTGGCATCTCCAAAATACACTTCATTGTTCGCTAAGCTTTCTGCTATACCCGCCATGGTTGCGTTGCTGGTAACAAGCGATGTGGTGATTTGATTTTTTACTTTTTGGAATTCTCTTTCTCCTACCAATCCCATCTTTAATTCATTCACTACGCTATCCATACTTTTTTCCAAGTCTTCGATTTTAACACCCATATTCGCAATAGATAAAGCAATGAATAAGCCTTCGTCCTCATTGAAAAATGGAACTGATTGCGCAGCCACTGCTTGTTGTTTTTTATCCACTAAAGTTTTATTCATCCTAGAGGACTCTCCACCAGATAAAAGGGTAGACAATACATTGAATGCATAATACTCACCCCCGCCTTGCTTTGGCGCACGGTAGGCTTGAAACACACCAGGCAATTGAATGTTGTCATATATCACATCTCTTACCTCACCACCTAAAGCTGGTTCTTTAATCGTTGGTCTTGGGATTGGTTTAGTGCCCATTTTAATTGGACCAAAATAAGCCGCAATCTTCGCTTTCAATTCGGCTTTATTAAAATCTCCGGCTATAGACAATACACAATTATTTGGCACATAAAATGTTTTGTAAAAATTAATGAACTCATCCAATTTAGCAGCATTTAAATGGTCCATGCTTCCTATTGGTGACCATTGGTATGGATGCACTTTATAAACACGCTTTAAAACTTCGTTTAAAAAAGAACCATAAGGTCGGTTGTCAACACGTTGACGCTTCTCTTCCTTTACCACTTCTCTTTGCGTATTCACACCAATCTGTTCAATCTTCGCATGCATCATACGCTCGCTTTCTAACC
>CAMAQL010000031.1 GCA_945860605.1 Chitinophaga pinensis | reverse complement strand
TTAACCGAAGAAAACATCAAAGCAAATATTTATAAAATTTACTATCAGCTTTCTGCAAGTAAAACACAATTAAATATTTTAGACGCGAATATTGAACGTTTACAAAAATTAGCAAATGATGCTGCAGTAATGTATAAAAATGGTTTTGCAGAAAAATTAGATGTGGACAAAGTCAATGTGCAACTAAACAATTTAGAAACAGAGAAATTAAAAGCAAACAATAGCGTCACTATTGGTTTTATGGGTTTAAAGATGTTAATGGGTATGCCTGTTAAAGACAGTCTTGTTTTAACCGATGTAATTAATGAAAACAATCTTAGTTCAGATGTGCTTTTTGAAGACAATTTTGAATACGACATTCGTAAAGATTTTCAGTATTTAACAACGATTAAAAAATTGAGCGAATACAATATCAAGCGCTACCAATTGAGTTTTTTACCAACCATCACCATGAACGGTGCTTATACTAAAAATGCACAAAGAACAAAATTTGATTTTTTTGATAAAAACGGAAGCTGGTTTGAAACTGCACTCATTGGATTGAATGTAAACTTTCCTTTATTCAACGGAGGCGCAAGAGTCGCTAAAGTCAATAAGGCGAAACTTGAATTAAAGCAAGTAGACAACCAAATGACTGCTTTAAAGAACAATATTGACAACGAACTAAGTCAAGCTAAGTTAAATTATATGTCTTCGGTTGCCACTGTGAACTTTCAAAAAAAGAACATGCAATTAGCAGAAACCGTTTACAGCCAAACCAAAAAGAAATTCGAAGCAGGTGCTGGTTCTAATACGGAAATCTCTGCTGCGCAGGCAGATTTAGTAGCTGCACAAAATAATTTCATGAATGCCCTATATACTGCCTTAATTTCTAAAGTAGACTTATTAAAAGCAAGCGGAAAACTATAATTAAACAAATACACAATTAATATAAAATTTAGATACAATGAAATCATTCGCAACATTATTTACCCTTAGCTTACTTATTCTTGTAACTGCCTGTGGTGGCGGTGACAATACTGTTGAAGCAAAACAAAAATCCTTGGCTAGCTTAAAAAAGCAAGCACTCGAATTAAATGCACAAATAGTAGCATTAGAAAAAGAAGTAGAAAAAGCTGGAGGCGCTTCTGCGGCAAAAGCCATCTTGGTTGCTACAGATACCATCCAAACAGAAACATTTACACACTATATCGAACTACAAGGAAAAGTAGAGTCTGAGAGTGTATCTTATATTACCCCTCGCGCAGGCGGTGGTCAAGTAAGAGCAATCTATATTAAAAGAGGCGACAGAGTAAGAAGAGGACAATTGATTTTACAGTTAGACAATACCTTAGTTAAACAAAGTGCTGCTGCTGCAACACAAAATATTGAGACTTTAAAAGCTCAAGCGGCTTTAGCAAAAGCGGTTTATGAAAAACAAAAGAACCTTTGGGAACAAAATATTGGTAGTGAAATTCAATTGATGACTGCTAAAACCAATGCAGATGCAATGGCGAGCCAATTAAAGGCTGCTGGCGAACAACTAGGAATGGTAAAAGACCAATTGGCATTTACTAGTATTTATAGTGATGTGGATGGTGTAGCAGAAGAGGTGAATGTGAAAGTAGGGGATTTATTTATGGGACCTGGTCAAATCAAAATAGTGAATACCACTAAACTTAAATTAACTGCACAAGTACCAGAAAATTATGCTGGTAAAGTAAAAGTAGGTACTGAGCTTACTTTAACCTTCCCTGATATTCAAAAAACAATCAACAATAAAGTCAATGTTCTAGGCAATGTGATTGATCCTTTAAGCAGAAGCTTTTATATAGAATCTAAATTACCAGTTGACAATAACTTTAGACCAAATTTATTGGCGCAAGTAAAAATCAAAGACTACGAAAAGAAGGATGCTATTAGTATCCCAGTGAACTTATTACAAACCGACGAGAAAGGTAAATTCGTTTATGTATCTGTAACAGAAGCTGGTAAAATGTTTGCGCTTAAGAAAATGGTTTCAACTGGTGAATTCTATGGTAATAATATCGAAGTACTAAGCGGTTTGGCTGTTGGCGACATCTTGATTTCAGAAGGATATCAGTCGATCTATGATGGTCAATTGATCAGCACTAGCATTAAATAATATATAAAAGCACAATCGATCCATATGTCGACACTAAATAATATAAAAGAAAAGTTTAAAGAATTTAAACCAACTTCTTGGAGTATCACCAACAAAACATCTATCTATTTATTGATGCTGTTTATTAGTCTTGGTGGTATCTACCAATTCTTGACACTTCCTAAAGAACAATTTCCTGAGATTGTGATTCCTACTATGTACGTGCAAACGGTCTATGTAGGTAATTCGCCTAAGGATATTGAAAACTTAGTAACGCGTCCATTAGAAAAACAAATCAAAGCCATCACAGGTGTAAAGATTAGTAAATTCACCTCGGTATCTCAACAAGACTTCTCGGCTATCACAGTGGAATTTAACACGAGCGTAAAGCCAGATATTGCTTTACAAAAAGTAAAAGATGCGGTAGACAAAGCAAAGGCTGACTTGCCTAATGACTTAACACAAGCGCCTCGTGTGATTGAAGTAAACTTTAGTGAGCAACCGATTATGTATGTGAACATTAGCGGTAATTACAGTTCGGTGCAATTAAAGAAATACGCAGATGATTTAAAAGATAAATTAGAAAATATCACTCAAGTTAATCGCGTAGACTTAGTAGGTGCGCCTGAACGTGAGTTTCAAATTAATGTGGACAATTTTAGAATGCAAAGCTCAGGCATTACATTCGACGATATCACTTATGCCATTCAAAGAGAAAATCTTGATTTATCTGGTGGTCTTTTAGAAGTAGGCACCATGCAACGTAATCTTCAAATAAAAGGACAGCTTAAAAATGCCAACGACATTGCGAATATCATTGTTCGCAATACAAGTGGGGCACCTATTTATTTAAGAGATGTAGCAACCATTGTAGATACCGTAAAGAAAAATGAAAGCTATGCGCGTTTAGATGGAAAGAATGTATTGACTTTAAATATTATCAAACGTAGTGGTGAAAATTTAATTGAAACTTCTGATGCAGTGAAGAAAATTGTGGATGAAGCAAAGTTAACAAGTTTACCAAAAGACCTTAAAACAGTGATCACAGGTGATCAAAGTATTCCAACAAGATCTTCCTTCACAGAATTAGTGAACTCCATTGTGATTGGTTTTATATTGGTATTGATTGTGTTGATGTTCTTTATGGGCGTAACAAACGCCTTCTTTGTGGCCTTATCTGTGCCATTGAGTATGTTTGTTGCATTTGTATTTTTACCAGCAGGCAACTTATTAATAGGCACCAATATTACATTGAACTTTATGGTGCTATTTGCCCTATTATTTGGATTGGGGATTATTGTGGATGATGCGATTGTGGTAATTGAAAATACCCATCGTATTTTTGTACAAGGCAAGGGTAAACTAACTGCTACCACTTCGGCTAAAATGGCTGCAGGTGAAGTGTTTATACCTGTATTAGCGGGAACCATCACTACCTTGGCACCGTTTTTCCCATTGTTGTTCTGGCCTGGTATCATTGGTAAATTCATGGTCTACCTACCTGCAATGTTAATTTTTACATTAACTGCATCCTTAGTGGTCGCATTTATTATGAATCCTGTTTTTGCAGTAGACTTTATGAACCACGAGGAGGAGGATGGCAATGCGCCAAAGTCTGCCATCTTCAAGAAAAAGAATTTCTGGATTCCAATTGGTTTTGGAATTGTATTAGATATCATGGGCTTTACCTTCTTAGGTAACTTAACGATTTTCTTTATGTTCTTAGTCGTAGCCAATAAATATTTTATTGCTGCCGCGATCAAGAAATTCCAAGAAAAGACCTTACCAAATATGATGGATTTATATGAGCGTATTTTGAGAAGGTCTTTGAATGGATGGAGACCGGTAAAATTATTATTTGCCACTTTTGGATTATTAATTTTATCCTTTATCCTATTTGGTATTAGTGTAGGAACAGGCAGAACAGGAATTGAATTTTTCCCTCAAGCAGATCCTAACGAAATATATGTTTACTTGAAATTACCAGTAGGTTCCGAAGTGAAACATACCGATTCAATCACGAAAGTGTTGGAAGCTAAAGTGAATAAAGTATTGGGTACGGATAATGGTAAAAAGAATCCCTTGGTCGAATCCACCATTGCCAATATTGCAGTGGGCGCAGGCGATCCAAAGACTGGTGACAGAAGTACAAGATCTGAACTAGGTCGTATACAAGTGAATTTTGTGGAGTTTGAAAAACGTGATGGTGTTTCTACTATGCCTTATTTAGATGCTATTCGTAAGGAGATGAAAGGCATACCTGATGCGGAAATTACAGTAACACAAGAGTCTAACGGTCCCCCAACAGACCCTCCGGTAAACATTGAAATACAGGGAGATGATTTTGATAAACTAATTAAAACCGCTGTGGGATTAAAGAATTATTTAGATGCAGCACAGATTCCTGGTATAGAAGAATTAAAGATGGATGTAGACTTACAAAATCCTGAATTAACCTTAACAATTGACAGAGACCGTGCATTGATTGAAGGTGTTTCTTCTGCTCAAGTGGGAATGCAAATTCGTACCGCATTATTTGGTAAAGAAGTTTCTAAAATCAAAGATGGCAAAGACGAATATAAAATTCAATTACGTAATCAAGAAATGCAACGCAAAAATTTAGTGGACTTATTAAATATGCGTTTGTCTTTCCGTGATATGGCTGCGGGTGGAATGGTAAAAAATATTCCAATTAGTTCTTTAGTAAAAGTAGAACCTACAAGTACTTTAGGTAGCGTAAAAAGAAAGAATCAAAAAAGGCAAATTCAATTACGTTCTAATGTATTAACGAACGAAGGGTATAACCCAACTGCTGTGAATGCGGTGATCGCTGAATATATTCAAAACTACAAAGGCATCTCAGAAGGCGTGACAGTTCAACAAACTGGCGAGAATGAACAACAATTAGAAACGGTTGCATTCCTTGGTAAAGCCTTGATTATTGCATTGATGTTGATCTTATTCACTTTAGTATTACAATTCAATTCCATTTCTAAGTCGGTGATTATCTTAACTGAGATCTTATTTAGTATCATTGGGGTATTATTAGGATTTGCTTTAACAGGCATGAAAGTATCTGGTATCATGACTGGTCTTGGTATTGTTGGACTAGCAGGTATCGTGGTTAAAAATGGTATCCTTGTGATTGAGTTCGCGGATGAATTAAGAAGCCGTGGATACAAAACAAGAGAAGCGGTGATTCAAGCTGGTAAGACTAGGATTATTCCTGTACTATTAACTGCACTTGCCGCCATCCTTGGTTTCATTCCAATTGCAGTGGGTTTCAATATCAACTTTGTGACTTTATTTAGCGAATTGAATCCGCATATCTTCTTTGGTGGCGATAACGTGGCATTCTGGAAGCCTTTAAGCTGGACCATCATTTTTGGATTGGCTTTTGCATTCTTTATGACCTTGTTCATTGTTCCTGCCATGTATTTAATTGCGGAAAGATTACGTCGACCAATGCGTCGTCAATTTGGTGGCAAGTGGATTAGTATGTTGGGTATTCCTCCTTTAACATTTATATTCATTCCATTGATGTTTGTAAGCACCTGGATTCATAATAAACAAGTAAAGAGAAGGGCTGCAAAGAACAATGCCAACGGTGATGCCGTTTTCAATGGTTCATGGTTTTAAATTAAATTGTATCATTAAATTATAATTTATGTCAGTACACGAAATAGACTATCAAATTTTTGGAGAAGAAATGCAATACGTTTCTATTGAATTAGATCCTCAAGAAACAGCGATTGCTGAGCCCGGCGCATTTATGATGATGGAAGAAGGTATTCAAATGGAAACCATCTTTGGAGATGGCACTCAACAAGACAGTAGTATTTTAAATAAACTATTCCAGGCAGGTAAGCGTGCATTGGTTGGAGAGAGTTTGTTCATGACGGCTTATACCAATACACAATATGGAAAAAAGAAAGTAAGTTTTGCATCTCCTTATCCTGGAAAAATTATTCCAATGTTCCTGCCAAATTTAGGTGGAAAAGTGATTTGTCAAAAGGATGCTTTTTTATGTGCTGCAAAGGGAGTGAATATTGGCATTGAGTTCCAGCGTAAACTAGGTACAGGCTTATTTGGTGGAGAGGGATTCATCATGGAAAAATTAGAAGGCGACGGCATGGCATTTTTACACGCTTGTGGCCATGTGGTAGAAAAAGATTTACAAGCTGGTGAAGTCTTAAAAGTAGATACTGGTTGCATTGTTGGTTTTACTTCTAACGTAAATTATGATATTCAATTTGTAGGTGGAATTAAAAACACCTTATTCGGTGGAGAAGGCTTATTCTTTGCTTCACTCACTGGGCCAGGTAAGGTTTGGATACAAACTCTACCTATCAGCCGTTTAGCGGGTCGCATCTTAGCTTATGGAACCTATAAACGTAAGGAGGAAGGAAGCATTCTAGGCGGGATTGGTAATATCCTTGACGGAGACGGATGGAAATAATTAAAAAGGGCGCATCAAGATGCGCCCTTTTTAATGCTATATAGTATGCGTTTAAAAACTCAATTGATTCGATAAACGCTTTAATTCAATCTCTGCAATTTTTGCACTGAACTTTAAACTAGTTAATCTAAAGCCTGCTGTTTCAAAACTTTGTTGTGCTTGTTTTACATCTACAATAGTTGCTTCTCCTAATTTAAATCTATCCATCACTAAGGTCAATAACGCATCTGACATTTCATAGTTCTGTATTTCTGTTGGCGTTTGCTTTATACTATTTTGATAGTTCTGATAGGTTTTAAATAATTCTGTTGCTAAACTTTGTGCAGTATTATCGTATTGTATTTTTGCGCTCACTGTATTGATTTGTGCATTTTTATATGCACGCTTACTTGAAGTTCCAGCATAAATTGGAATACTCAAATTAAATCCTAAGAATGGACCATAGCTTTCATTTAATAAGATGAAACCCGCTGCCGATTTATTGCTATTGTAATTGAATCCTGTATTGGCTCTTAAGGTTGGATACATCAAAGCCTTTGTTTCTTTTTCTAAAAACTGATTCACATTAATCAATTGCTGTGCAGATTGTAACAATGGATGCGCTTTCATTTTAGATTCTACATCAGACAAAATCATTTTTTGATCTACCTGAATACTATCAGTGAAAATATAATTTGAATTGGCTGGCAGCACCATAGTATTGTATAAATCTGCTTTTACTTGATCTAATACCAGTAATTGATTTTGCTTGGCTTGTAATAATGCATTTAAATCTAAACTAGACTGTAGTAAATCTGCTTGATTGGCTACACCAAGTTCTTGTCTTGTTTTTACAATCGCAACCCTTTGTTCAGAAGCTTCGATTGATTTTTCGATTGTTTTTAAAAACGCAAGCTGTCTAATGACATTATAATATTGTTGCATCACTGTGGAACTTGTGTTCAACATTTGTGTTTGCAATACAGCTTCTGTCTGCTTTTGAATACTTTCTAGGCGATCTTTAGTGGCAGCAATTCTATAGCCATTGAATAAAATCATGGTTGCCGATAAGCCGCCATTTAAGGTAGATCCATCCACGCCGCTTCTTGTCGTATTTCTAGAGGCGTCCGGAAATGTTTGATTGATCGTTGTAAGCGTATTGTTATTGGTACCATTTGCTGTTACAGTTGGAAGTCCTCCAGCAACACCGTAATTATTATTATTTTGGGCAATCGACAAGGAGTTTTCTACCAACTTAATATCGTAGCTATTTTGAATGGCGATGGTCACTGCCTCTTTTAAACTTAAATTATTTTGTGCAGCAATTTTTTCTTGTGAAAATAAAAGCACCAATAATAAGACGATAAAACTATTTTTTTGCATACTATAAATTTAATCCACCGGTTGTAAAAAATACGATTTGGCAAGGTTTTTTACATCAGCGGCGGATTCACATTGAGTTAAATTCTATTTTACGAGGGTTCCTACCGATTCGCCCTGTACAATCTTCATTAAATTACCTGGCTGATTCATGTCAAAGACAATGATTGGCAATTTGTTCTCCATACAAAGGGTAAATGCAGTCATGTCCATTACTTTCAAATTCTTAGAGATACAATCTTGGAAGCTGATAGTCTCGAATTTTTTTGCGTTTGGATTTTTCTCTGGATCTGCATCATATACACCATCTACTCTTGTGCCTTTTAAGATCACATCCGCCTTCATCTCAATCGCTCTTAATGAACCTGCTGTATCTGTGGTGAAATAAGGATTGCCTGTACCTGCGCCAAAAATGACCACACGCCCTTTTTCTAAATGTCTTAATGCTTTTCTTCTGATATAAGGTTCTGCCACCTGCTCCATATTGATTGCAGATTGTAGTCTTGTATACACACCAATTTTTTCTAGCATGGCTTGAATTGCCATGGCGTTAATCACAGTTGCTAGCATGCCCATATAATCTCCGTGTGCTCTTTCAATACCACTATCCGCCTCGTTCATACCTCTGTAAATATTACCACCACCTATCACAATCGCTACTTCAACACCTAAGTCCACCAATTGCTTGATTTCATTCGCGTACTGTTCTATGATTTTTGGATTAAATGGATCACCATTTCTTTCATTTCCCAATAAGGCTTCCCCGGATAATTTTAACAAGATGCGTTTGTACTTTGGCTCCATAGTCGTTGAGATTTATACTTGCAAGATACAAATTTTGAATAAGGATTAAAAAGAAAAAGGGAGGTCAATGACCTCCCTTTTAACCCATTAGAACAACAAAGCCCCCGTTTATGGGGGGCTTTGAAAAAATCATAAGATCTAAAGTATAAAAAAGTAAATTCTTTACACTTTTTTTATACTTATCCCAATGCTACACGCTTGAATTCAGTTACTTTAATATCTGCACCAACGCTCTTAACGTGGTCACCCACTGTTTTAGAACCGTCTTTAACAAAAGACTGTGCTAATAAAGTTTGCTCCTTAAAGAAAGCTGCTATCTTACCTTCGGCAATTTTTGCAATCATTTCCTCTGGCTTTCCTGCCATTTTAGGATCTTCTTTCATGGTATCAATGATGATCGCTCTTTCACGATCTACTGTTTCAACAGGTACTGATTCAGCATCTACTGCTACAGGATTCATTGCAGCAATTTGCATTGCTAAGTCTCTACCTAATTCAGCTGCCTCGGTAGATAATCCTACCAACACACCCATTCTGTAAGAACCGTGAATATAAGAAGCCACATAAGGCGCATCTACTCTTTCTAATTTAGCAGCAATTTTTTCACCGATAGATGCTAATTTATCATTGATCATATCAGCAACTGTTGTACCATTAATACTTACTGCATTTAATTCGTCCACTGTTTTTACATTGTTTGCAACCGCAGCATCAGCAATAGTTTGCGCGAATGCAACGAAGTCAGCGTTCTTAGAAACGAAATCTGTTTCACAAGAAATACATACTACAAAACCTGTTTTATTATCAGCAGAAGTTTGTGCAATAATCACACCTTCTTTTGCTTCACGATCGCTACGCTTAGCAGCTACTTTTTGACCTTGCTTACGTAACCAATCAATCGCAGCTTCAAAATCTCCGTTTGTTTCTGTCAAAGCTTTTCTACAGTCCATCATACCAGCACCTGTAGCTTGACGTAATTTATTAATCTCTGCAGCAGTTATTGCGCTCATAAAATTTTTTTTAAAAATAATGAAAATTCAATTTTTATTTCGTTGGTTAACTTAATGATAACAGACTTATTTTATTGAATCTGGTAACTTAAATTAAATACAATTGGGTCATTAGTACCCATCGGATACCAATAACCCAATTGGGATAATGTATTATTTTCTTACTGGACCACGAGAACCAGTAGTAGTACGACGCTTAGGAGCACCTGGAGCTGATGGAGCAGCACCCGCACCACGCTTAGCTCTTCCGCCTTCTGCGTTTGCTTCGGCTTCCATTCTCTTAGCCTTTGCTTCTAATTCGTTGTTACCTTCTTCTACTTCACCTTCGTCATCTTTAGAAGCTTGACGCTCAGCCAAACCTTCTGCGATTGCAGCAGTGATGTAGTTAGTAATGATTGCAATTGATTTTGTAGCATCATCATTTGCAGGAATAGAAAAATCTACTTTATTTGGATCACAGTTGGTATCAACCATTCCAAAAGTTTGAATTCCTAAACGCTTAGCTTCTGCTAATGCAATATGCTCATGTCCGATATCTACTAAGAATAAAGCTGCTGGTAAACGACCCAATTGAGCGATACCACCTAATACTTTTTCCATTTTATCTTTATCACGACCTAATGTTAAACGCTCTTTTTTAGTTAAGCTTTCAGCACTTCCGTCGCCCAACATTTTTTCAATGCTTTGCATTTTTTTAACGCTCTTACGAACTGTGTTGAAGTTAGTCAACATACCACCTAACCAACGCTCTGTAGCGTAAGGCATGTTTACTTTCTTAGCACACTCGCTAACGATTTCTTTTGCTTGCTTTTTTGTAGCTACAAACATGATCTTTTTACCGCTCTTAGCAATTTGCTTTAAAGCAGCAGCAGTCTCTTGTAAGTGCTCTACAGTTTTGTTCAAGTCAATGATGTGAATACCTTTCTTTTCAGCGAAAATGTAAGGTAACATTTTTGGATTCCACTTCTTTTTAAGGTGACCAAAGTGTACGCCAGCTTCTAAAAGTTGCTGTTGAAGTGAAGTATTATTTTCCATTTGTATAAATTGTAATAATGAATTAATGTTATTGTATTAACGCTTGCTAAATTGGAAGCTTCTACGTGCCTTCTTGTGACCGAACTTCTTACGTTCAACACTTCTTGGATCACGCTTCAATTGACCAGCCGCTTTTAAGGTTGGACGAACTTCAGGGTTTAACTCTACCAATACACGAGCAATGCCTAATTTGGCTGCTTCTGCTTGACCTTTCATACCACCACCTGTTGCGTTAATTACGATATCGTATTTACCTTCAACACCAGCTGCTTTTAAAGGCGCTTCTACTTGATTTTGTAAGTATACTAAAGGAAAGTATGCTTTATAATCTTTGTCATTCACAGTGATCTTACCAGAACCTTTGCTGACGAAGACGCGTGTTACCGCTTCCTTACGACGACCTACTGCATTTGTTTGCTTTTCCATTTATTTATATTTGGAATGATTTAAAATTTAAATTCTTTAGGTTGTTGTGCAGTATGAGGGTGTTTGTCACCAGCATATACAAACAATTTTTTAACCATCTTACGACCTAAACGGTTTTTAGGTAACATCCCTTTTACCGCTCTTTCCATAATTACTTCTGGACGACGCTTGATTAAATCTTCTGCAGCTTCTTCCTTCTTACCACCTGGGTAACCAGAATAGTTCAAGTATAATTTATCGTGGAATTTGTTTCCAGTCAATTGTACTTTTTCTGCATTAATGATGATTACATAATCTCCACAATCAACGTGAGGAGTGTAATAAGCTTTGTTCTTACCACGTAGAACAGCTGCGATTTTTGAAGCAATACGTCCTACGGTTTGATTAGTACCGTCAACAATGTACCAGCCATGTTTAACGGTAGCCGCGTTGGCGTGCTTCGTGGTGAAATGTAGTTTACTCATAATTCTTTGTTTTAATGAGGCTGCGCTATCCCGTCAGCCATAAAATATCCCCTTTTATAAGGGAGGGCAAAGGTAAGGAGGGATTGGATGTTTTTACGCGTTTTTATGGACTATTTTTTAGCGTTGCTTTGTAAGTAATTGATTATCAATAATATTTTTGTATCATTAAATAAGTGATATTAAATAAGTGCTGACTATCAATTAGTTATGAAATGATTGTTTATCGGAAAAACCAATAAAATAGCCTTTAAAAGTCTTTTTAGCTGTGTTCTGCATCTTATTAGTCTTAATTTTGACCCTACTTATATATATGTATCAAAAATTCCAAGCAACACAAATTTTTACCGGAACCGAGCTTTTGGAGGACCAGCTGGTTTTAATCACCCAAAAAGATGGGACCATTGAAGCCATGGTGGGGATAGAAGATGCAGGAGATGAAGTGCAAAATTTCGAAGGGATAATTACACCTGGTTTTATCAATGCGCATTGTCATTTGGAACTATCCCACATGAAGGGGATGATTCCAGCACATACAGGCTTACAAGAATTTGTAAAACAAATTGTGGCTTTACGTCATGTGGATCCAGAATCAATTCAAGAAGCTATTGTTTCGGCCGAAGCAGAAATGATGGCGAATGGGATTGTTGCGGTGGGAGATATTTCCAACACTTTAGACACACTAAGTCAAAAAGCAAAACACAATCTAGCCTATTACAGTTTTGTAGAATTATATGATTTAGATCCTACACGTGCAGCCGATAAGATTTTAGCAGGACTAGAAATTCAAAAAAAATTTCAAGAAAATTGTGTTCGTGCATCCCTTGTACCACATGCACCTTATTCGGTAACAAATAATTTATGGAATTTGTTAAGTGCGCATTTTGGAATCCACACCATTAGCATACACAATCAAGAAACGCCAGACGAAAATGATTTTTTTAAAACCAAGACGGGGAGTTTTTTAGGCATGTACGAAAGAACAAAAGTGAATTTAGATTTTTTTGAAGCGACAGGATTAAGCTCATTGCAATCTATCTTACCAATTTTCAAAAAAGCACATCATGGCATTTTAGTGCATAATAGTTTTACATCAGCCGAAGACATACAAGCAGTGCATGCTGCAATGGACAATGCCTTTTGGTGTTTATGCCCTAATGCAAATCAGTACATTGAACAAACCATGCCCCCGATTGAACTACTGCGTTCCAAAAATGCGAAGATGGTGATTGGGACCGATAGCTATGCAAGTAATTGGAGTCTTAATGTTTTAGATGAATTAAAAACAATTCAACAACATCATCCACAAATTCCTTTAGAAGAAATGCTTGGATGGGCCACACTCAATGGTGCGCGCGCATTACAGATGGACAAGCATTTAGGTAGTTTTGAACAAGGTAAAAAACCTGGTGTAGTGATGATAAAAGGAATTGATGCATTAAATGGCTTAAAGAATGCATCTAGTCATAAAATTTTGTAGCTTACTTTATAAATCTACCAACATGAAATTTCCTATTTTATTTGGCATCATCGCAATCTTAATTATTCTTTGGCGTAGACACCGAAATAGCAAAAGGGATAACGACTGACCTATCTAATGCAACACTGCTTGTAAAATAGGCAGGGATTTGATTTCACTAAATTTTTTATAGTGACAGCTTAAAGAGAGCTGAAATAGTTCCAATATTTTTTTTCTTTGTGCGCCATTTAAATGGATCGTTTCCAATTCATTGTATAATTGTAGGCTTAAAAAAGTTGATGCGGTTTGTGCTTCTAGTCCTTCTAAAAAATAAGGATGCAGCGGCTTATTCGCAACAAAATTACCTTCGTGTACATCTAGTATGGGCGTCTCTGCCGAATACACGCCTTGTAATCCAAAGCCCAAGGTTTGACTTAAGTGAATTAAAAAATAAATAGGTAGGTTACTCACTAAACCAGGACCTCCTTTATCTAATTGCTTAAAGGTATCCTCGATTAAATAAAATAATTCAGGGTGGGGTTCGGGTTCCAATGTTTGTTGTAAGATCTCTACAATATAGGTAGCTACTGCATTGCGTAATACATCCGAATACACATTTTGATACACATAGGACCAATTGACTTCCTTGACCATCTGCATACTCTTCATTGGGTAATGATAGGCCTCCATTTGCAGGATGGCACCGGGTTGATAAAATACACCCTTACTTGCGCCTTTTTTACTAATGGTTCGAACGCCTTTTACAATGTATTGTTGCAATCCAAAAAGTTCTGTATAGATAGAAGCGATGACACTTGTATCGCCGTATTTGGTCACGCGTAAAACAATCCCCTTGGTGTTGTGTAACATAGATAATTAAATCACGGTGTCCCTATACACTTTTAAATTGTTGTAAGAACCTAATATCATTTTGTGAATATAAACGTAAGTCGTTGACTTGGTATTTTAATTGTGCGATTCTTTCTACACCCATACCAAACGCAAAGCCAGTATACTTTTCAGGGTCGATGCCAAAATTCTCTAACACTTTTGGATGGACCATACCTGATCCTAAAATTTCTACCCAACCCGTGTGCTTACAAATATTACAGCCCTTGCCTGCACAAATTTGACAACTGATATCCATTTCGGCACTTGGTTCTGTGAATGGAAAATAACTTGGACGAAAACGTACTTTCACTTCTTTGCCAAACATTTCTTGTACGAAAAAATAAAGCGTTTGTTTTAAATCTGCGAAGCTTACATTTTCGTCTATATACAATCCTTCTACTTGATGGAAAAAGCAGTGCGCTCTTGCAGAAATTGTTTCGTTTCTATACACACGCCCTGGACAGATAACGCGAATAGGTGGCTTCTGTGATTCCATCACGCGCGCTTGTGTACTAGAGGTATGTGTTCTTAATAACCATGCAGAATGGTCTGCGGTTTTTTCTTCTACATAAAATGTGTCTTGCATATCACGCGCAGGATGATCTTCTGGTAAATTCATGGCGCCAAAATTGTGCCAATCATCTTCGATCTCTGGTCCTTCTGCAACTGCAAATCCCAATCTCTTAAAAATGGATACCATTTGATTGCGCACTAAGTTCAATGGATGTCTTGTGCCAACTGGTGTTGGGTCGCCTGGTAAACTAAAGTCCATGCCAGTATCAATCGTTGCACTGTCTCCTAATCCGGCTTGTAATGCTTCAAATTTTTCTTCGGCTACAATTTTAAATGCATTCAAAATTTGCCCAAATTCCTTTTTTTGGTCGTTGGGTACATTTTTCATCTCCCCCATGATTTGCTTTACCAAACCCTTGGTTCCCAAGTATTTAATTCTAAACTCCTCTAAAGCGGCTGCATTGGCTGCTTCTGAGGCAGTGATTTCCTTTTTAATGTCTTCTATTTGCTTTAATAGTTGCTCCATACTACGAAGATAAGAAGAAGGCGCGAAAGCACCCGATGTGCTGCCTATTTATACCGCAAAAAACCTTACATTTGTTACTCGTTGAAGTAATATATACATGGAGTACAATACAGCAAGAAGCATCATGGGGATGAGAGAGTATGGCCGTCACGTTCAGAGGATGGTGGATCATCTATTAACCATTGAGGATAGCACAAAAAGATTAGAACAAGCAAAAGTCGTAATTGAGTTGATGGGATTCCTGAATCCACAACTAAAGAATGTCGAAGACTATAGACATAAGTTATGGGATCACTTATTTTTTATGAGTGGTTTTAAATTAGATGTGGAAAGTCCTTATCCTATTCCTACAAAGGAAACCTATAAGCAAAAGCCCGATCCTTTACCTTATCCTCAACGCAAAATCAAATATGCGCACCTTGGTAAGAATTTGGAATTGGTAATTGATAAAGCGATGGCGGAGCAAGATCCTGAAAAGAAAACAGGTTTCGCTCACACGATTGCGCATTACATGAAACTAGCTTATAGTAACTGGCATAAAGAATTGGTACAAGACGATGCTATTCGTAGCGAGTTAAATGCCATCACTGGTGGTGAATTAGAATTTAGCAACACACCTTTTATTAAACATCGTAATCAAAATTTTGAGCGCGAAGATTATCGTCCAGCAGGTGGCCGTTGGCAGAACAACCGCAACAGGCCTAATGCAGGTGGCGGAGGCGGAGGAAGAAATAACAATAACCGCAATTTTAAAAAGCGTTTCTAATTGCTATAAATAATTAAATAAAAAAATCCCATCCGTTTTACGAGATGGGATTTTTTA
>CAMAQL010000030.1 GCA_945860605.1 Chitinophaga pinensis | reverse complement strand
TACATATTTAATTGAGGAGACACAAGGATGGTAGATCAATTGATCATTATGGGGCCAGCTTGGCCATTAAGAGGCAACCTTGCTGCTTTTGATGAAAAACTAGCCCAAAGTTTCATGCAAGCATCCATCAAAACCAAGCTATATACTTTCTCCTTACAATACCCCAATTTTTTATTTCCAGGATCCACACAATATTCCACTGATCCAGCTCCTAAAGGGCTTTCGATTGAAGTAGCAATCAATTCAATTAACCCTTTCAATTGGATTAAGGTTGGTTTAAAAATTAAAAACGAACGTCCCGATTTAATTATCGTACGTTATTGGATACCTTTTTTAGCACCTGCTTTAGGGACTATTCTAAGTATTGTAAAATGGAATAAACATACCAAAGTCGTTGCCATAGTGGACAATATGATTCCACATGAAAAAAGAATTGGGGATACATTATTGACAAAGTATTTTGTGCGCGCTGTGGATGGTTTTTTAACCATGAGTAAAAAAGTACAAGAAGATGTAAAATTGTTTACCAATAAACCATCTTGCGTATCACCCCATCCTATTTATGACCATTTTGGAGTAGCCCTGCCTACTGCTGATGCAAGAAAATTATTAAATCTAGAAGACGCTGATAAAGTCATTTTATTTTTTGGTTTTGTGAGGGCTTATAAAGGTTTAGATTTATTGATTGAAGCCATGTCGCAACCTGCAATTAAAGCTGCAGGTATTAAATTAGTGATTGCAGGTGAATTTTATGAGTCTCCTACCCCTTATTTAGACCAAATTAAAGCACTAGGCTTATCTGATACAATCTCAATGTACAATGAATATATAGGTGAAAGAGATGTAAAACTATATGTTTCAGCAGCAGATTTTATCATTCAGCCTTATCGGAATGCAACACAAAGTGGTGTGACTCCAATGGCCTATCATTTTTTAAAGCCAATGTTAGTGACCAATGTAGGTGGTTTAGCAGATACAGTACCTCATGATAAAGTTGGCTTAGTTGTTGAGCCTAATCCAAAATCCATTGCAGAAGGTATTCTTCAATTATATGAAAGAGGTACAGGACACTTTATGCCTCATTTAATATCAGAAAAGAAAAAATATAGTTGGGAACAAATGAGACAATCTTTTTTAACTTTGTATCAACAATTATAATTTCTATACGCCAATTAAATTTTATCCAATTAGACCAATTAAATTATTTAAGCAATGTCATCACAAAATATAAAGACAATTATTGAAGGTTCAATTGAAGTAAAGCAAGCTTTATTGAAGGACGAACAATTGATGTTAGAAATTGAGAAGATTGTACAAGCTATAACCCATGCTTTTAAACAAGGGAATGCTGTCTATTTTGCGGGTAATGGTGGAAGCGCAGCAGATGCACAACATTTAGCCGCAGAATTCTCTGGTCGTTTTTACAAGGACAGAAAAGCGCTTCCTTCGGACGCCTTACATTGTAATAGTTCTTATTTAACTGCAGTGGCCAATGATTATAGTTATGATGTGATTTATGCAAGATTATTAGAAGGGCTTGCAAAACCAGGAGATGTATTGGTGGGTATTAGTACTTCTGGTAATTCAGGAAATATTGTTAAAGCATTTGAAATGGCAAAATCGATTGGCGTTGTCACTGTTGGATTCACTGGCGCTTCAGGAGGAAAGATGAAATCACTAAGCGACTTCTTAATCAATATACCTTCTACGACTACTCCAAGAATACAGGAATCGCATATATTAGTTGGTCATATTATTTGTGAACTAGTTGAAGAAAATATTTTCGGTAAATAAATGTTAGGCGATTTACATATCACAGAAGATTGGACTTTATTTTTAGATCGTGATGGCGTGATCAATCATGAAAAAAAAGACGATTACATTCGTAATTGGTCTGAATTCAAATTTTATGCAGAAAGTATAGCTGCTTTACCCTTACTCGCTCAAAAATTTTCTAGAATTATTATCATAACCAATCAAAAAGGCATTGGTAAAGGATGGATGACCGATGCCGATTTAGCCAGTATTCACGATAATATGACACAGTCTATTATTGAATTGGGTGGCAGAATAGACGCTATATTTTATTGTTCGGACTTAGATAATGCATCTTATAATAGGAAACCACAACCTGGTATGGCTTTTCAAGCCAAGGAGCAATTCCCTTCAATTGATTTTACAAAGTCCATCATGGTGGGTAACCGAATGTCAGATATGGAATTCGGACGTAATGCAGGAATGTATACTGTATACTTAGCAACAACTAATCCGGAAGCACCTTTTCCAGATACTAAAATAGATGACCGTTATGATCATCTATTGCAGTTTGCTAAAGCATTATAAAGTTTAATCTAATTTCAAAACCGCCAAGAAAGCTTCTTGTGGAATTTCTACATTTCCAATTTGACGCATTCTCTTTTTACCTTCTTTTTGCTTCTCTAATAATTTACGTTTACGGCTGATATCACCTCCATAACATTTTGCAGTAACATCTTTTCGCATGGCAGAGATATTCTCTCTTGCAACTACTTTGGCTCCAATTGCCGCTTGTATCGCAATTTGGAATTGTTGCTTCGTCAATAACTCTTTTAATTTCTCACAAAGCTTACGACCAAACTCTGCTGATTTACCTCTGTGAATTAAAGCACTCAAGGCATCTACTTTTTCATTATTCAATAAGATATCCATCTTCACAATATCTGCATCTCTAAATCCAATCTGCGTATAATCAAAAGAAGCATAGCCTCTTGTTTGACTCTTTAATTTATCATAGAAATCAAATACAATCTCTGTCAATGGCATTTCAAAAATCAATTCTACCCTTGTTGGCGTTAAATAACTTTGATTAATCAACATCCCTCTTTTGCCCAAACATAAAGTGATGATATTACCAATATAGTCAGGGGTAGTAATAATTTGTGCTCTAATAAATGGTTCCTCAATGCGCTTGATCTTAACTGGATCTGGCATTTCTGAGGGATTATTTACAATGATTTTTTCGTCTCTTGTAGTATACGCAATAAAACTTACGTTAGGTACCGTTGTGATCACTGTTTGATTGAACTCACGTTCTAACCGCTCTTGAACAATCTCCATATGTAATAGTCCAAGGAATCCACAACGGAATCCAAAACCTAAAGCTTGTGATGTTTCTAATTCAAAAGTTAAAGAGGCATCATTCAATTGTAATTTATCCATGCAATCTCTTAACTCCTCAAATTCATCTGTGTTCACTGGATAGATACCAGAGAATACCATTGGTTTAACTTCTTCAAAACCATGAATCATCGGACCAGGATTATTGGCCAAAGTGATGGTGTCTCCTACTTTAACTTCCTTCGCCACTTTAATACCAGTAATAATGTACCCTACATCACCTGCCCTTACTTCCGCCTTTGGAGTCATGGCTAATTTCAAAACCCCTACTTCATCTGCAATATATTCTCTACCAGATGCTACAAATTGAATTCTGTCATTCTTTTTTAAGACCCCATTCATGATTCTATAGTAAACGATGATCCCTCTAAAATTATTGAATACGCTATCAAAAATCAATGCTTGTAACGGGGCTTCTGTGTCTCCTTTTGGTGAGGGTATTCTTTCCACAATGGCTTTTAAAATTTCTTCGATACCAATACCTGAACGACCACTAGCCAATAATATATCTTCTTGTTTACATCCAATCAAATCAATAATTTGATCCGTCACTTCTGGAATCTTTGCACCATCCATATCAATTTTATTAATCACTGGGATAATTTCTAAATTATTATCTAGTGCTAAATATAAATTACTAATGGTTTGTGCTTGTATCCCTTGAGAGGCATCTACTAACAACAAAGCACCTTCACAGGCAGCCAATGCACGACTCACTTCGTAGCTAAAGTCAACGTGTCCCGGGGTATCAATTAAGTTTAAAGTATAGGTCTCTCCTTTATGGACATAATTAATTTGGATTGCGTGACTCTTAATGGTAATCCCTTTCTCTCGCTCTAAATCCATATCATCTAGCACTTGATTCATCATCTCACGTTCTGTAATGGTCTTGGTATGTTCTAATAAGCGATCTGCCAAGGTACTCTTACCGTGATCAATATGGGCGATGATACAAAAGTTTCTTATATGCTTCATGTAATAATTAGGGTTCTTTATTTTACGATTTAAGTGCGTTGATGATGGCTGCAAATTCAGTTACAATTAATGAAGCGCCGCCAACCAATCCGCCATCCACATCTGGTTGAGAAAAAATTTCTTTTGAATTGGAAGCTTTTACACTACCACCATATAAAATAGAAATCTGATCCGCAATATTTTGACCATAATGAGCAGCAAATACAGACCTGATATAGGCATGAATTTCTTGCGCTTGTTCACTGGTTGCAGTTTTACCAGTTCCGATGGCCCAAATTGGCTCATAAGCAATCACTACTTTCACAATTTGATCTGCTGATATTTGAAACAAGGCGTTTTTTAATTGTGCTTCAACAAAACTATTCTGAGTTCCCGCTTCTCTAATTGATAATGGTTCTCCGCAACAAAAAATTGGTGTACTTCCAATGGCTAAAACGGCTTCTGTTTTCTCTGCTAGTTCACTATCAGATTCCGCAAAATATTCACGTCTTTCGGAATGTCCAAGAATGATATGATGCACACCAACCGAAGCAAACATGGAAGCTGCAATTTCTCCAGTATAAGCACCATTGGCTTTTTGATGACAGTTTTGAGCTGCTATAAATATATTTGGTTTACCATTCAATTTCTGCACTGCTAAAGGAATATAAATAGCGGGTACTGCAAAAATGACTGCTTGATTGGAGGACAAATGATATTCAGTTGCTAGTAATTGATCTAATAAGCTGTCAGCTTCATGATGGCTTAAATTCATCTTCCAGTTTGCTGCAGCTATTTGTTTTCTCATAAATATCAATTTGAAGGCTCAAAGGTAATAAAAAAATGGTGCTATTCCATATGAAACAAGGCCGTTAAGACCTCCTTTTCGGCAGCAGTGATTTGAAATCCTTTCATTTTTTTCCAGTTATGGATGTCTTCAATTGCTTTATCCAAGACATACCCTTTTATTACGCCCCAGCTAAAATTTGGGATCATTTTTGGAAGTAGTCCATTGCCGTAAATATTCGAGGATACTCCAATATAAGAACCAGTATTGATACTCGATTGAATTGCAAATCTGGCGTAATCTCCCACCAACATGCCCATTTTGTTTCCTATCGTATCCCATGACTTTTGGTGTTGATTCCAAATTTGAATCGGGCCTGCTGTATTTTTTACATTACTATTACTGGTACCTGCACCAATATTACACCATTGTCCAATTATACTATCCCCAAGATAACCCTCGTGTGCTTTATTGGAATAGCCCATTAGGATACTATTTTTAATTTCACCCCCAATGGTACAATAAGGCCCAACTGAAGTTGCACCATAAATACATGCATTCATTTTAACCACAGATTTTTCTCCCAATACAAAGGGGCCTCTGATGGCGGCACCTTCCATTAACAATGCATTCTTACCAATATAAATTGGGCCTTCCGTTGCGTTTAAACTCACCCCTGATAAGACTGCTCCTTGTTCGATAAAAATATTTTCAGGACAAATTAACCGATTACTAGCATCTACCATTAAGGAACTACCAGTTGCAATCACTTGATTAAAATCTGATTGAATCATTGTTGCATTTAATTGTAATAAATGCATCGCGCTTTTAATAAAATTTGCGGTGATGGTCTTTTTTGCGTTTGGGTCGCCTAATAAAATATTACCAATCGCCCTTTCTTTTGTATAGGAGGCAATCCATTTTCCATCTTCATCTAATAAGCTTTCTCCTTCTTTCAAATTCAAGATGGCATTTTTAATGGCTTCATTAGGTATGCAAGTGGCATTGATATATATAACGACATCCTCCTGTTCTAAAAAGGGTGCTTGATATAAACCTTGTAAATAGGGAATTGTAAACACTTGAGATTCGCTAGTTAATAAGGCATCCCAACGCTCTTTTATAGTATAAATGCCCACCCTAATTTCAGTCAAACTTCTAATTAAGCTAAATGGGTAAAAATGGACACGATCAGGCAGGTCGACCAAGACAAATTGCATAAAGGATGATTTAGGAACAAAAATACGTTAAAGTCAAAATCAAAATTGATAAGTTCCTAACGCATGTTAATTTAATGCTTATTTTTGTGATCTAATCATTACACTATGCAACTAGGTTATTTTAATTATCCGTTACCAGCAAACGAACCTGTTTTAAATTATGCTCCGGATTCTCCAGAAAGAAAAGCTTTAAAAGCAGCATTGGCTTCTCTAAAGAAAAAGACATTGGATATACCAATGTATATCAATGGAAAAGCAGTGAGAACAGGTAAAACAATGTCGATTCATCCACCACATGAAACCAAGCATGTACTTGGGCATTTCCATATTGGAACTAAAGTGCATGTAGAAAAAGCGATTGAATCTGCTTTGAAAGCGCGTGAGCAATGGTCAAATATGACCTGGGAAACTAGAGCACATATCTTTTTAAAAGCGGCAGAATTATTGGCTACAAAATATAGATTCGAGATGAATGCATCGACGATGTTAGGGCAAAGTAAAAATGCCTATCAAGCTGAAATTGATGCTGCATGTGAATTAATTGATTTCTTAAGATTCAATGTGCATTTTTTAAGTCAAATCTATCAACAACAACCTATCTCTTCACCTGGAATACATAACAGAATGGAATGGAGAGGTTTAGAAGGATTTGTATTGGCTGTTACGCCATTTAATTTTACAGCCATTGGGGGTAATTTGCCAGCCTCTACTGCCATGTGTGGAAATGTAGTGGTATGGAAACCCGCCAATACACAGATCTATTCTGCTCAATTGTTTATGCGTATTTTAAAGGAAGCAGGATTACCAGATGGCGTTATTAATATTGTTTATACAAGTGGCCCTACTGTGGGTGATGTGTGCTTTAAGCATCCAGACTTTGCAGGAGTGCACTTTACAGGATCGACTGGTGTATTTAATCATATGTGGAAGCAGATTGGAGAAAATATACCAAACTATAAATCTTATCCAAGAATTGTAGGCGAAACAGGTGGTAAAGATTTTGTCATGGTGCATCCAACTGCGGATGTAGATACCGTTGTGACTGCTTTAGCTAGAGGCGCATTTGAATACCAAGGTCAAAAATGTTCTGCTGCTTCAAGAGCTTATTTACCAAGTAATATAGCAGCAGCTGTAAAAGCAAAATTGGTTAAAACAGTTCAAACCATGAAAATGGGTTCTGTTGAAGATTTTAGCAATTTCGTGAATGCAGTGATTGATGAAAAGTCGTTCAATAATATCTCAAAATACATTGCAGCTGTGAAAAAAGACAAGCAATCAAAGATTTTAGTTGGAGGCAACTTAAATAAATCAAATGGTTGGTTTGTAGAGCCAACTGTGATTGATACAAAGAAAGCAAAATCCCTCACGATGTGTGAAGAGATATTTGGTCCAGTTTTAACGATATATACATATCCAGCAAATCAGTTTGAGAAAACCTTAAAGGTATTGGATAGTACGTCTAAGTATGCTCTAACAGGTTCAATTATTTCTCAAGATAGAGCTTCTATTGAATTGGCAACCAATGTATTACGTCATTCAGCTGGAAATTTCTATATCAATGACAAGCCAACTGGTGCCGTGGTTGGACAACAACCATTTGGAGGAGCAAGAGGCTCTGGTACGAATGATAAAGCTGGAAGTGCATTGAATTTATACCGTTGGTTAAGTGCTAGAACAATTAAGGAAACATTCAACCCTCCTACCGATTATAAGTATCCATTTTTAAACGAATCATAAGGCCAAATTATAGTCTTAAAATACTATATTTGCTACTCAAAAAATAAGGACTGTGGCGCAAAAATTTTCTAAAGAAACCTATCTATATTGGTACGAATTGATGCAATTAATACGTCAATTTGAATCAAAATCAGAGGAAATGTATAAAATGGCGGGTAAAATCCGTGGATTCTTTCACGTTTACAATGGCCAGGAAGCAATTGCTGCAGGTTGTATGACAGCTACTAATCATGAGGATCCATTTATTACTGGTTACCGTGACCACGGTTTAGCACTTGCTAAGGGGATGAGTCCCAATGCTGCGATGGCCGAATTATATGGTAAAGCAACAGGGTGTTCAAAAGGTAAAGGCGGAAGTATGCACCTTTTTGATAAAGCAAACAACTTTTATGGTGGACACGGGATTGTGGGTGCTCAAATTGGTACTGGTGCTGGTTTAGCATTTGCAGAACAATATAGAGGGTCTAAAAATGTGGTATTGTGTTTCTTTGGGGATGGAGCTGCAAGACAAGGTATGTTGCACGAAGTATTTAACATTGCCATGTTGTGGAAATTACCTGTTGTATTTATCTGTGAAAACAATAACTACGCCATGGGTACCTCTATAGAAAGAACAAGCAATGTGATTGATATTTATAAATTAGCGGACGCTTACGAAATGCCTTCTGATAAATTAGATGGTATGACACCAGAAATAGTTCATGAAGGTGTGGCAAGAGCGGTTAAGCGCGCAAGAGATGGTGAAGGTCCTACTTTATTAGAAATGAAAACCTATCGTTACAGAGGTCACTCTGTTTCGGATCCACAAAAATATAGATCCAAGGATGAGGTAGAAGAATACAAAGATCAAGATCCAATTATCAAAGTTAGAAAGACCATCCTAGACAATCAATTTGCAACAGAAGCGGCCTTACAAGAGATTGATGAAAAAATCAATGGCATTGTAGAAGCATCAGTAAAATTTGCTGAGTATAGTCCTTGGCCAGATGATAGCGAACTATTGAAGGATGTATATATTGATCAGAATTATCCATTTATTGTAGACTAATTATTTTAACAAACCTATATGAGCGAAGTACAACAAGAACAAGCACCAGTTGCTTTAAAGAACAAACAACTAATTATTTATTTATTTGCAGGAGCAATTATTGCTGTTGCAGGTTTCTTTGGCTATACTGAATTATACCAAAAACCATTAGAAGCAAAAGCAGCAGATGCAATGTATGTTGCAGAAAAGTATTTTGCCAATGATTCTTCTGAATTGGTTTTAAAAGGTGATGGTACAAGTAAAGGTGTTTTATACATCATTAAAGAATTTAGTGGAACAAAAGCGGCTAATCTTGCACACTATTATGCAGGTATGAGCTACTATAGATTAAAGGATTACAATAAGGCAGTTGAGTATTTAAAAGACTTTTCATCTGATGCTAAACAAGTTCAAGCAGTAGCCTTTGGTTCTATTGGTGACGCTTATTCTGAATTAAAGAAAAATGATGAAGCAATAGAATACTATAAAAAAGCTGGAACACATTTTCCAGAAGATGAAGCCATTTCATCTGAATATTTATTCCGTGCTGCTTCATTCTTAGAATTAAACGGTAAAAACGATGCAGCTTTAGACATCTATAAGCAAATCAAGCAAAACTATCCAAAATCTGAAAAAGGATTTAGTATTGATAAATATATCTCCAGACTTCAAGTTCAACCTTAATTTGCTGGGTACATTATAAAAAAGGCATTCTTTCTTTAAAGGATGCCTTTTTATTTTTTTGGAAAGAAATCCTTAATTTAGACTATGAAAGTTCAACTCTTTATTCCTTGTTTTATAGATCAATTGTACCCTCAGGTTGCATTTAATACGGTTAAAGTATTAAAAAAGGCGGGATGTACAGTGGCTTACAATACACAACAAACTTGTTGTGGACAGCCAGCTTTCAATGCAGGTTTTTGGGGTGAATCAAAAGATGTTTGTACTAAATTCGTACAAGATTTTGATGGTGCAGATTATATTGTAAGTCCAAGTGCAAGTTGCGCTGGATTTATTAGAAATAATTATGGTAAACTTTTCGAAAACAATGCTTTTCAAAGTCCAGCTAAAAAAGTATCATCACAAATTTTTGAATTATCTGAATTCTTAGTGAAGATTTTAGGTATTACAGACTTAGGTGCTAGCTTAAATGGTAAAGTCACTTTCCACGATAGTTGTGCTGGATTAAGGGAATGTAATATTAAAGCAGAACCAAGAGCATTACTCAGTCAAGTAGCAGGTCTTGAATTGGTTGAAATGAATGATACCGAAACTTGTTGTGGATTTGGAGGTAGCTTTGCTGTAAAATATGACACCATTAGTGTGGCCATGGCCGATCAAAAAATTGACAACGCAATTGCCACCGAAGCGGAATTTATAATAAGCACAGACATGAGCTGCCTAATGCATTTAGATGGACGCATCAATCATAATGGACAACAAATTAAAGTCATTCATTTAGCAGATATACTTGCAAGTGGTTACTAGCTTTATTTGCTAATGAGGTAATATTAAACAATATTTTTTTTCATTTAAAAACTTCCTATGGCTTACTGGCTAATCAAATCAGAACCATTTAAATATTCTTGGGATCAATTTAACAAAGACAAGCGTACTTTTTGGGACGGTGTAAGAAACTATAGTGCAAGAAATAATTTAAGATCCATGAAAAAAGGGGATCTAGCATTTTGGTACCATAGTAACGAAGGAATGGAGATAGTAGGCATTGCAAAAGTAGTGAAGGAAAGCTATCAGGATCCAACTACCGAAGAGACTGCATGGTTGGCGGTAGATTTTGCACCCCACAAAAAACTAAAACATCCAGTTAAATTAGCGGATGTAAAAGCCAATATTAATTTGAAGGCTATGGCTTTAGTAAGATTAGGTAGACTATCCGTTCAGCCTGTTACAGATGCTGAATGGGAAGAAGTGATGAAGATGAGTCAGGGTAAATAAAATACTTTAATGAATATTTGTTGGCCATCCTCTTAATGAAAAAAAGAATAGCCAATGAATATGGCAATGACCACGCCTATTAAATCTGCAAATAATCCCGCCCATACTGCATACCTAACTTTCTTAATACCAACGCTTCCAAAATACAAAGCAATAATATAAAAAGTGGTATCAGCAGACCCTTGAAAGATGGATGCTAATTTACCTACAAATGAATCTGGCCCCTGTGTTTGAAAAATATCCAGCATCATCCCTCTTGCCCCACTCCCACTTAAAGGTTTCATGATAGCAACAGGTAAAGCCCCAACAAAATCCGTATTCATTCCTGTCAACTGTATTAAGAAACTAATGCCATTCAATACATAAATCATGGCACCGCTATCTCTAAATACGCGAATAGCAACCAACATAGCCACTAAATAAGGAATGATTTTCACAATGACATCAAATCCATTTTTTGCACCTTCAATGAATGCATCAAAAACAGATACTTTTTTATAAGCCCCACCTAAAATAATAGCAACTACAATACCAATTAAAATACTTGACCCTGCTATTTTAGAAAATAATTCTTTTTGAATAGGTGAAAGACTATTGACAGCAAATAAAACAGTACCCATAAAAAGTACTAGTCCCAATAACCAACTGATCAATACCCTATCCCATTTTAACTTTTGGTATGCTCCCACCACAATGATAGATGCTAATGTGGTGCCAATGGTTGCCAAAACACATGGAATAAAAATACTTGCAGCATCTTGAGAACCTGCCGCCAAACGATAAGAAATGATTGTCAATGGGATAATAGTGAGTCCACTTGTGTGCAAGACTAAGAACATGATCTGTGCATTGGTAGCTCTTTCCTTCTCAGGATTTAAACTTTGTAAGCTTTCCATCGCCTTTAAACCAAATGGTGTGGCTGCATTGTCTAAACCTAACATATTGGCGCTAAAATTCATCACCATTTGCCCCATAGCAGGATGGTTTTGTGGTACTTCCGGAAATAAACGACTTAAGAATGGATTCATCCATTTAGCTAGTTTTTGAATCGCCCCCGCTTTTTCTGCAATATTCATCAATCCTAAGAAAAACACCATTGTACCAGCTAAAGGGAAAGCCACATCAATCACCGAGGATTTAGCGGAATCAAATAAACCATCTGCTAATAGCTTAAAAATCTCTGTATCTCCTAAAAAGATCAATTTAAAGAGTGCCACAACAAAAGCAATTACAAAAAATGCTATCCAGATGATATTCAATGCCATATCTAATTGTTTATGGTACTAATATAGCCCATTTTGCGATTAGAATTGTATTTTTGCATCCTTAACAATCTAAAATAACATGGCTTTACAGGCAGGCATTGTGGGTTTACCAAACGTGGGCAAATCAACCTTATTTAACGCAGTAAGTAATAGTGCAAAAGCACAAGCAAGTAATTATCGTTTTTGTACCATCGAGCCAAATGTTGGACTTGTAGATGTACCTGATACGCGCATAGGCCAACTAGCCGAATTGATTAATCCAACAAGAGTGGTCCCTACCCAATTAGAAATTGTGGATATTGCAGGTTTAGTAAAAGGTGCAAGTAAGGGCGAAGGTTTGGGTAATAAATTTTTAGCCAATATTAGAGAAGTGAGTGCCATTATTCATGTGATCCGTTGTTTTGAAGATGAAAATGTGTTAAGAGAAGAAGGAAAAATCAATCCCATTGGTGATAAAGACATCATTGAAACAGAATTACAATTAAAAGATTTGGATAGCGTTGAAAAAAAGATGCAACGTTCGGAGAAAATGGCCAAAACAGATCCAAAAGCTAAAGTAGAACTAGAAGTTTTACAAAAATGTAGAACCCATTTAGAAGCTGGTAAAAGTATCCGTTCATTAGATTTATCTAAGGAAGATCATACTGCCATTGCAGATATCTTTTTATTAACTGCTAAACCAGTCATGTATGTGGCCAATGTAGATGAAGCTTCAATGCATACAGGCAATGCCTACTCTGATCAATTGGTGACTATGGCAAAACAAGAAGGTGCCGAAGTCATTGTGATGTGTAATAATATCGAGGCACAAATTTCTGAAATGGAAGACCCAGATGACAAGGCTTTATTTATGGAAGAATATCAAATGAAGGAGCCTGCTTTGAATAGATTAATACAAACAGCTTATAAATTATTAAAATTAGAAACTTATTTTACAGCTGGGGTGCAAGAAGTACGTGCTTGGACAATAGGTTCTGGCTGGAAAGCACCTCAAGCAGCGAGTGTGATTCATACGGATTTTGAAAAAGGATTCATTAAAGCCGAAGTGATTGCATTTGATGATTATATTAAATTCAAAAGTGAAGCTGCTTGTCGCGATAATGGTAAATTAAGAATAGAAGGAAAGGAACATATTGTTAAAGATGGAGATGTAATGCACTTTCGATTTAATGTTTAATATAACATGAAAAAAGAATTAATAGTCCTAATTAGTTTATTTGCAATTGCTTGTAACAATACAAACAATACTGATACTGCTAATTCCAATAATGAAAGTGAAGGGAATACTACTATTAGTGCACCAACAGCCTTGAATTACACAATTCAAAAAGTATACGCACATGATACAACAGCCTATACACAAGGCATCGAATGGCATAATAATTCATTGATAGAAGGTACAGGATTAAGAGGCGAAAGTATTTTATACCAGATGGATAGCCAACTTAAACCATTTGGCAAAAAAAATAAGTTAGACCCTGCCTATTTTGGTGAAGGCATTACCGTATTTGATGGTAAAATTTATCAATTAACTTGGGAAGAACATGTTGTTTTTGTATATGACGCAACTACATTTAAGAAGATCAAAACACTTAGCTGGCCATATGAAGGATGGGGTCTAACACATAATGATACTGCATTAATCGTTTCTACAGGCAGTAGTAATCTATACTTTGTAAACCCAAATGATTTTTCAATTCAAAAAACACTAGGTGTATTTAATGAATATGGCTATCAAAGTATGCTCAATGAGTTAGAATATGTGGATGGAAAAATATTTGCAAATATTTATGGTCAAAATAATATTGTTGTCATTGACCCAAATACAGGAAAAATTACCAATAAGATAGATTGCAGTAATTTATTAGCACAAGCAAAAGCAAGTTACAATCCCCTATTGATTGATGCTGGTTATGTGTTAAATGGGATAGCTTACAGGAAATCTACCGATACCTATTTTTTAACAGGCAAGTGTTGGCCAGTGATGATTGAAGTCAAATTGAACTAAATCAACTAGCTTTTAATTGGGACTAGATTGCTTTTTAAATTCGTAAATGATACTGCTTCCTTTAGAAGCATCCTTCATTGCAAATATATTAGATAGCACTCCAATTACACCTGCTACCAGCATGCCTAATTTTCCAGATTGTTTGTATTTTTCACTCAATAAACTTACATAGAAACTATCGTACCACATTGGCCTTATGGAAACCAGGTCAAATCCTATTTCATTTAAAAGCCTTGTCATTGCTTTAGGTGAAAAATGGTATAAATGTCTTGGTAAATCATAAGCAGCCCAATATTTTTGATAGTATTTTGCGTCAAAACTGGTATAGTTGGGTACAGCAATAATTAATTTACCATTGTATTTTAAACTTTTAAAGCATTGATGTAGATAAGGTTTTAATGCATGTACATGCTCTAAAACATGCCACATGGTAATGACTTCATACTCATTTTCAGGTAATTCAAAGATGGCTTCTGTCGATTGTAAATTCAATTTATGAATTTCTAATGCCTTTGCTCTTGTTGTCGCATCTGGTTCTAAACCAGTTACTTTCCATGCTTTTTGCTGCATAGCATGCGCAAAAGCACCTGTTCCAGCTCCAATATCTAATAAATGTCCCTTATGTCCTGTAAAGAGTGATTGAACCCATTTTGTTTTTTGAGCTAAGGTTTTAGTTCTAACATAATGATACATCTGATTCATCCATCCCTCCTTTACATCCGTATGTGAAATATATTCTTTGAATTGATAGTACTGCCCTATTTCATCTTGACTTGGAACAGGAGATGTAAATCTTAAACTGCAATTGGCGCAATGTACAATTGAAAAAAATGTTTGCGTTAATGAATAGTCTTGACTTTCTAATGCGATTTGCGAATTGGAATGATTGCAAACTGGACAATTCATACTTTTTATTTTAATAAGATTGCAAGAATGGCGATGATAGCAATCACCAAAGGCAGAATCCACCATTGCTTTGATGTGGTATTGAATTTATTTTGAGATTGATCTTCTAATTGTACTTTTTCTAAATGGATGGGTTGAAAATAATGAGCGCTATCAAAATTGGATTTAAAGGTATAGGCTTCATTAGAAATAGTTAGTTGGCCTAAATTACCTAAATCTATATTGTTAGACACTGCTAATTGATTGGTAAAAAAAGCTGAATAATCTATGATTGCTTGTTCAATGGTACAATCTAAATGATCTGATAAATGAATATAAAATAACTTACTTGGCTTGTTAGTTGGTTCTATAATCGCATCGAAAATGATTTGATGCACTGGTGGTTGAAATGCACCATTCGAATGAATAGAATCTGTTTGGGTTAGATTTAATTGACCAATACCTGGTAAAACCAATTGCCCATATGCTAAAAAATATTTCTCTAAAATTGGTAGCATCATTATTTTCTAAATTTATATTGTACACCTGCAATAAATTGAACCCCTAGTGAAGGATAGTTAGCCCAACGTTGGTATTGTTGGTTTAATAAATTCTCCCCTTTTGCCCAGAAGGTCCAATGATTTGAAATGGCATATTGCATTCCTGCATTAAGAACAAAAGTATTGTTTAATTGGTAAGCATTCCCCAAACCAGCACTGGTTTTAGCACCGGTCCAAAATTGTCCAGAGCCATCAAATTGAATTTTTTTATTGTAAACACAATTCAACTGTGTATTGAATTCAAAAGGCAATACGCCCCATGCTTGAGTATTTTCACGAATTAAATTAAATTGAATGTACTTAAAATGATTCTTCCATAATAGTTTGTCACTGAATTGATATCTAAGATCCCCATTTAATTCAATTGCAATAGCTCTTTTTTCAAATAATACATCAAATTTTAAACCTTCCTGAATTGGGTTGTTTAATAATTTAGTCTGATTGAAAAAAGGAAGTTCACGATAATCATTTAAAGCCATGTTGAACCTATAATTTACTCGCTTATTGACCGTCACTTGTATATCGAAGTATTTCCTTTCAATAGAACTAATTGGCAAATTACTCGGTGCCGTTATCCAATGGTTTTGTCCAATAAACTGAATTAGTTGATTATTGGTTATACTAGTAAGCCATCCAGCTTGTAAAACATAATTGGTATCTTTTAATTTCTTAGTCAGTTCAAGTTTAGGGTATAAAGCAAATTCGCCATTTGCTAAAGTTGGTCTTATGCCCAAATTAAGCTGAAATTGAGCTTTATTTATTTCGAAGGAAGGATCTATTTGGATAATTGTATTTTGTACGGATGGCTTGTTCGTAGGAAGATACTGGTTGTAACTAAGATTGAAATCGGCGTGTAATTTGATATTATTATTCAATTTATACTGAATTGGACTATTCAAATCAATCGCAATATTTTTAGCTTGATCCAATAAATGACTATGATTTAACTTTAAAACTGGGGTATAGTTGATTGGCTTAGTAGAAATCTGTTTATTGGCAAGTGAAAAATGAACACCAATGACGGTCAATTTTTGTTCGAAATTTTTAAGTGGTAGATTAGTGGTATCTGGGACTAGGCCATAGCGGTATCTGTTGGATTGGTTAACGTAGAATTGTGTGACTAAATTTTTACTCTTATTCATTGACAATCTGCCACTATAATCTAGTCCAATCGTATTCCATTTTTGAATAGGATGTGCACCAGCAATTGATTCATTCAGAATGCGCAGATGATGTTGTTGGTCTTTTTGATCTACAAAACTTCCCTCTAGTTGAATGAATTGATTAAAATAATTTCCCATTCCAATTTTAAGATTGGCAGATCGGGTTGTTTTTAAGCTAGAATCAATTTTAATTGCCCTAGGAACCAGTGCAATTGGTTGATATTGAAAACTTAAATTCTGGCTTGGAACCTGGTATGACAATGCTACTGAATTAGTATCTACAACTGCTGTGGCATTAATAAATCC
>CAMAQL010000029.1 GCA_945860605.1 Chitinophaga pinensis | reverse complement strand
GCACCAACGGCTACATATGCCTCGTCAGAAAATCCTGATCCACCACCAGCATTGGTTTCAACATAAACAGTATGGCCTTGTCTTGACAATGCATCCACACCTTCAGGAGTTAAACCTACACGGTACTCCTGGATCTTAATTTCTTTAGGAACGCCAATAATCATAGTATTAGTTTTATTTCTGTATAAAGTTCTGCAAAAAGGAAATATTATTAATTATTTGAATAAATACAGTAAAAAATGCTTTAAAATTAACAATAAATAGAAATTAGCAGTAAATTTGGGCTAGAATTAGCCTTTTCACCGAAATTCTTACGCTTATAATATTACTAGCTCATGAACTTAGACCCTACCGATCTTGCCATTTTAGGCATTTTGCAAAAAAATGCATTGGCCACTTTAAAAGACATCAGCGCCGAAATCAATTTGTCTGTTAGTCCCACCCATGACCGCATCAAAAGAATGGAGGCGGATGGCGTGATTGCTAATTATGTGGCTTTGATCAATCGAAAAAAAATTGATTTAGGGATGGTCGTATTTTGTCATGTTACATTAGATAAGCAAACAAAAAATAATTTCGCTGAGTTTGAACAAATCATTTTGAAATTTGATGAAATCATTTCATGCAGTTTGGTTTGTGGTAGTTTTGATTATTATTTAAAAGTGGTTAGCAAAGATGTAGAGACCTACAATCAATTTTACCAAGAAAAATTAGCGGTCCTTCCAATGGTGGCGCATATCAATAGTTTGTTTGTGATGGATGAGATTAAATCGACCACTGCATTGCCACTTTAAAATTGAGTATGACGATTTTAAGAATGTATTTATTATTAAAAAGTTATCTGCAATTAAAAATGTATTTATAATCAAATTTCGAATAATTTAAAAATAGTTTATGTACAATATTCCTCATTTCAAAGCCAGCAATCACCAACAGGTCCTTGATTTTATGCAGGCAAATCCTTTTGTAACCATTTGTGGTGCAGACGGCAAAGGATTTCCAGTCGCTACCCATATTCCCGTTTTAATGAAAGTAGAAAATGATATCATCACCATTAGTGGACATATCATGCGCAAGCAGGATCATAGCAATGCTTTTGAAGTCAATAAAAATGTATTGGTTATTTTTTCGGCACCTTCTGCATTTGTGAGTGCCAATTGGTATAGGACAAAAGATATGGGCAGTACCTGGAATTATCAAACCGTGCATGCCAGAGGACAATTAGAAATAAAAGACGAAACGCATTTAAGAAATTTGCTCACCGAATTGACTTTGCATTTTGAAAAAGACGCAGATGCGCCCACACAAGTAAAAAATTTATCTAAAGAATATATGGAACAAAACATGAAAGCCATTTATTCATTTGATATAATAGTAAATGATTTACAGCATGTGTTTAAGCTCAGTCAAAACCGAGACGAAGCTTCTCATACAAATATTCAAAACGAATTAAATAAAGGGGATGCTGCTTGCAAGCATATGGCAGCTGCTATGAAGGCTCAATCAAGTCCCAAAGATTCCCATAAAAATCTTTAAAGACAGCCACAGTTCCATAAGCTTCGACATGCGGAGGGATGGTGAATTCAACGCCGTTAGAAGTATAGTTTTCAAAATCACGGTAAAAATCATCGGTGTATAAAAATAAAAACACACGCCCCCCAGTCTGGTAACCAATGGCTTTTTCTTGCTCGGGTGTAGCTGCTTTTGCAAGCAATAACATACAACCATTATTGGCTCCAGTTGGTTGCACCATTACCCATCTTTTGGTTTCAGATAATACCGTGTCTTCGATTAATTTAAATCCAAGTACGGTTGTGTAATAGTGAATGGCTTCATCATAATCACGAACCACCACAGCAATATGAGCTAGATGTTGTTGCATGTATCAAATATACAATTTGTATACAGATCTTCCATCTAAGTATTTGTATATTTGTACGCACATAAACCCTTCGTCTTCCTTTTAATTTTGTTCACTCAATTATGACTCCTATAAAAAACATCATTTTTGATCTTGGTAATGTCTTGTATGATATTGATTTTACAAAAATGTACAATGAATTTGATCAATTAGGTGTTCCTAATTTTCAAAACCACTTTACACTCAATCAATGTGATCCACTTTTTTATGATATTGAAAAAGGCTTAATTAGCGAAACAGCATTCTGCGAGGGCTTCAATCAATTGTATAATTTATCACTGAGCCATCATCAAATTATATCTGCTTGGAATTCCTTGCTCATAGGATTTAGAAAAGAGAGCATGGACTGGATCAAAGAGCATCAACATGCATATCCCATGTTCTTATACTCCAATACCAATCAAATTCATTGCGATTATGTACTTCCTCAGTTTGAACGGGAAATAGGTGGAAATTTTGAACAGCTATTTAAAACCCCTTATTATTCTCATAAAATTGGGATGCGCAAGCCAGACCCCGCTTCTTTTCAATATATTTTAGACAAAGAAGGATTGATTGCTTCCGAAACTCTGTTCATAGATGACAATGAACCTAATGTGATTGGGGCTGCTTCTGTGGCTTTGCAGGTCTTGTATTTGCAACCAGGGATGTTCATTGAAACGGAATTACCTAAGTTACTAGGACAATAATCCATCCTTAATTCTAACAAAGGGGCTAAAAGGGGACGAATGGGTTCAAAAAGGGTAAAAAATTACTTAAGTTCCTCAAAATCAATGTAATCGGCGTCTTTTTTAACTGGGTCCTTAGTCACTTTTGGTGCTGCTTTTGGTGCCTCTTTTGGAGCATTTTGACTAGCAAATCCCGTATAATTGGCGTTTTGACCCTGCGCTTCGGCCATTTTTCGTTGCATTTCCTCCATATTTTGGCGAACGGTCTTGACCCCTTTGCGCACAGGAAGGACCACATTAAATATCAATTTGTACAGTAGATAGATCAGAAATCCGTAAATCAAAAGCTTGGTCATAGCACAAAAATACGATGAGATTGAATAAAATTGGGTGAATTCATCCTCTTTTATTACCTTTGGTCTAGAATAAGCAAAGAAATGAAGGGAACGAAATCGTTCCCTTCTTCTTTTTTAAGTATGGAAGTAAACGAATTAAAAGATAGGATTCACACCTTATTAGAGCCTTTTTTACAAGAGGATCCAAGCTATTTTTTGGTGCACATCAAAGTAAAGCCTGGTCATATAATAAGAGTTTATATTGATGGCGACCAAGGTTTGCCTATCAAGCAAATCACTTCTTTTAATAGGAGATTGTATAAGGCAATAGAGGAAGCGGCATGGTTTCCGGAAGGTGACTTTGCCTTGGAAGTGTCTTCGCCTGGTGTGGAGGAGCCTTTGATTTTAAACAGACAATATGTAAAAAATATTGGACGTACCGTAGAAGTGATATTAAATGATGAATCTGTTTTTACGGGCATGATGAAAGAAGTAACTGACAAGGATATTTTAATAGAGTGGACAGCTGGAAAAGGGAAAAAGGCAACCCAAGAATCCATGCTTATTCCATTTGATAATATAAAATCAACTATAGTACAAATTCAATTTTAACAAATCTCAAGCTTGATCGCTTGATAAAAAAATGATGTTATGGCAAGTATAAATTTAATTGAAGCTTTCGCGGAGTTTAAAGACGCTGAAAATATAGATCGTCCTACGATGATGAAAGTAGTAGAAGATGTATTCAAAACCTTATTGAGAAAAAAATATGGTAGCGATGAAAACTTCGACGTAATCGTGAATGCTGAAAAAGGTGACTTGGAAATCATTCGCCGTCGTGAAATCAGACCTGATGATGATGTTGACAATCCTTTAGCAGAAGTTTCTTACTCTGACGCAATCAAGATAGAGCCTGACTTTGAGATAGGTGAGGAATTATTAGAAGAAGTGAATATTTATGATTTTGGACGTCGTGCTATCTTGGCTGCAAAGCAGACCTTGGCATCTCGTATCAACGATTTAAAGAAAAACGTTTTAGTTAAAAAATATTCTGATAGAATTGGTGAAATCATCAATGCTGAAATTTATCAGGTTTGGAAGAAAGAAGTTTTGTTATTAGATGAAGAAGGCAACGAATTGATTCTTCCAAAAACAGAACAAATCCCTCAGGATTTTTTCAAGAAGGGAGAAACAATCAGAGCGGTGATTGCAAGAGTGGATATGAAAAATAATTCACCTGTAATTATCTTATCTAGAACAAGCCCATTATTCTTAGCAAAATTATTAGAAATAGAAGTGCCAGAAATTTTCGATGGCTTAATCACCATTAAAAAAATTGTGCGTGAGCCAGGTGAGCGTGCTAAAGTCGCTGTTGAATCATTCGATGATCGTATTGATCCAGTGGGTGCTTGTGTGGGTATGAAAGGTTCTCGTATTCATGGTATTGTAAGAGAGCTAAAGAATGAAAATATCGATGTCATTAATTTTACTACGAATACGCAATTATTGATTCAACGTTCATTGACGCCATCAAAAATTAGCTATATGAATATTGATGCCGATCGTAAGCGTGCAGAAGTTTACTTACAATCAGATCAAGTTTCTTTAGCAATTGGCCGTCGTGGCGTGAACATTAAATTAGCTTCTGAATTAACAGGCTATGAATTAGATGTGTATCGTGAAGATGAAGAAATTGTAGATGAGTTTGATATCGATTTAGATGAATTTAGCGATGAGATTGAAGCATGGATCATCGATGAGTTTAAGCGTGTTGGTTGTGATACAGGAAGAAGTGTATTGAAACTTAGCGCAGAAGAATTAGAAAAAAGAACTGATTTAGAAGTAGAGACCATTGCGGAAGTCCGCCGTGTCTTGACAGAAGAGTTTGCTAAAGGTGAATAACCTTTAAATAGAAGTATATTTGTAAAAGGAACGCGTCTCTGTTCAAAAAAAAGAGACAAAAAACATTCAAATGTCAGAATTGAAACTACCAAGACTGTTAGCTGCTGCTAAAGAATTCAACATCGGTCAAGATACCTTGATTGAATTCCTTAGTACAAAAGGTTTTCCTAAGGATGACCTTAAGCCAACGGCCAAATTAACTGAAAGTCAGTATTATGCTTTGCAGGCAGAATTCCAAAGCGACAAGGTGGCCAAGGATAAGGCAGACCATGTGGAATTGCCAAAAAATGCAATAGCAGACAAAGGCAAAAAAGCGGAGGAAGAAATTGCTCCAGCAAAAAAAGCAGTTGTCGCTGAAACGCCAGTTGTGGAAACACCAAAAGCAGCTGCTCCAGTGGTTGAAGATGCTCCAGCAAAAGTGACAGCAGATCCAGCGCCTGCGAAAGCAGCGCCTGCTAAAGCGAAAGCAGCAGCCTCCGAGGTAGAAGCACCAAAAGTGGTGAATAAGATTGATCTTTCTTTAATTGACTCGTCTACAAGACCAAAAAAGTCAACCAATAAAACAGAGGAACCAGCATCTCAAACGACTGCACCTAAAGAGGCTGCCCCTAAAGCTACTGCTACAAAAGCAGCGGCTAAAAAAGCAGAGCCGGCTCCAAAAGCACCGCCAGTAGACCATTCAATTGCTCCAGAAAATGTACATGGTGCCATTACCAATATCCAAGCAGATAAATTAACCGGTCCAACAATTTTAGGCAAGATTGATTTGCCAACCAATAGTGATACTAGACCAAAACCTTTAACTCAGGAAGAAAAACGTGTTCGTAAGCGTATCCCAGTTCAAGGTAGACCAAATCAACCTGGTCAAACAGGACAAGGTGGTCAAACTCAAGGTGGTGGTGGCTATCAAGGCAATCGCCCTCAGGGAGGACAAGGTGGTGGTTACCAAGGCAATCGTCCACAAGGCGGTGGCTATCAAGGCAATCGTCCTAACAATGGAACACGTCCGGGACAAGGTGGAGCACGCGGAAGAAATATGCCACAAACAGCTGAGCAAAAAGAAATCGATCAGAAAGCAATTCAAGATAAGATCAAGGAAACACAAGCGAAATTATCAGGCCAAGGTGGTCGTGGTAGAAGCACGAAATCTAAGTATCGTCGTCAAAGAAGAGAGGAAGCTGCTGAAAATGATAATAACGAACAAAGAGAAGATAATAAATTACAGGTAACAGAATTTGTAACCGTGAGTGAGTTGTCAAGCTTGATGGATGTAAGTTTCGCAGACATCATTAGCAAGTGTATGAACTTGGGTATCATGGTTTCAATCAACCAACGTTTAGATGCGGAGGTAATTGAATTGGTTTCAAGTGAATTTGGATTTGAAGTTGAATTCGTAGGATTAGAAGATGTAGTAGAAATGGATGAGGAAGAGGAAGCAGAAGACCAAGCGAATTTAGTAGAACGTCCTCCTATTGTAACCATCATGGGTCACGTAGATCATGGTAAAACATCTTTACTAGATTATATCCGTAACGCGAATGTGGTTGCAGGTGAGGCCGGTGGTATCACGCAGCATATTGGTGCATACGAGGTGACTTTGCCAAATGGTAAAGCCATTACTTTCTTGGATACACCAGGTCACGAAGCCTTTACAGCCATGCGTGCGCGTGGTGCCAAAGTAACTGATATTGCAATTATTGTGGTAGCTGCAGACGATGCGGTAATGCCTCAAACTAAAGAGGCCATTAGTCACTCTCAAGCGGCGAATGTGCCAATGATTTTTGCAGTCAATAAAATTGATAAAGACGGTGCGCAGCCGCAAAAGATATACGAGCAATTGTCTCAAATGAATATTTTAGTAGAAGCTTGGGGCGGTAAATTCCAAAACCAAGAATTGTCTGCTAAACAAGGATTGAATGTAGACGCTTTATTAGAAAAGGTATTGTTAGAATCTGAAATTTTAGATTTAAAAGCCAATCCAAATAGAGAAGGAACAGGAACTATTATCGAGGCCTCTTTAGATAAAGGTCGTGGTTTTGTTGCTACCATACTTGTTCAAAACGGAACCTTACGTCAGGGAGATTTAATTTTATCAGGCCAGTTTTATGGTCGTGTAAAAGCGATGTTCAACGAACGTAACCAACGTATCGAAGTGGCACCTCCATCAACCCCTGTGGTGATATTAGGCTTGAATGGTGCACCACAAGCTGGTGAGAAATTCAAAGTATATGACGACGAGTCAGAAGCAAAAGAATTAGCAACTAAGCGCTCTCAATTATTAAGAGAGCAAGGCTTGAGAACTAGAAAACATATTACATTAGACGAGATTGGTCGTCGTTTGGCTTTAGGTAACTTTAAGGAATTAAATATCATTATTAAAGGTGATGTGGATGGTTCTGTAGAAGCCTTAAGTGACTCTTTACAAAAATTATCTACCGAGGAAATTGCAATTAGAGTAGTATTAAAAGGAGTGGGTCAGATTTCTGAATCTGATGTATTACTTTCTGCTGCTTCTGATGCGATCATCATTGGCTTTAACGTTCGTCCAAGTATGCAAGCAAGTCGCTTAGCCGAAACAGAAGGCGTTGAAATTAAAATGTACTCTATTATCTATAACGCGATTGATGAAATCAAGAGCGCGATGGAAGGTATGTTGGAACCTAAAATTCAAGAGAAAATTGTGGCCAACGTTGAAGTTAGAGAAGTCTACAAATTCGATAAAGCGACTGTTGCCGGATGTTATGTATTGGATGGCAAGTTGAGTAGAAACAGCAAGATTCGTATTATTCGTGACGGTATTGTTGAGTTCCCAAGAGGAGAAGGACAGGCCGCTGAATTAGGAAGCTTGAAGCGTTTCAAAGATGATGTGAAAGACGTTGTTTCCAATATGGAATGTGGTTTGACCATCAAAAACTTTATCGATTTAAAACCAGGCGATATCGTAGAAGCATTTGAGGAAGAAGAAGTTAAACGTACTTTATAAAAATATTAAGATTTGATAGTTGGGGTATTGCCCCAGCTATCGGAACTTAGCCCCTTAATTCATATTTGATGAAAATAATTCGCATCTTATTTGCCTTAGGTTTAATTGCTATGACTACTGTAGCGTCAGCTCAAATCAAAAAAGTTTTAGCAGATAAAATAGTTGCTACCGTCGGAGATAAATATATTCTTCGTTCCGATGTTGACAATGCACTTGCAGATTATAAAAGACAAGCACAGGGTCAAGAAAACATTGAATTACCATCCACCTGTCAGGTGATCGAAGGGCAATTGATTCGTAAGGCTTTAGTATTACAAGCCGAAAAAGATTCCATTTTAGTTACAGATGAAGAAATTGAAGTGGCAATTGATGGACGTATTCGAAATTTCATACAACAATTTGGATCTAAGGAAGTCTTAGAGGAAGTTGCTGGACGAACTATCTTTCAATTAAAAGACGATTTCAGACTTTTAATTAGAGAACAACGTTTAGCAGAGGAGATGCAAAATAAAATCATTGAAAAGGTAAAGATTACACCAAATGAGGTAAAATCTTTTTATGCAAAAATCCCAGTGGATAGTTTGCCTTTGTATGAAAGTGAAGTGCAGATTTCAGAAATCATCATGCATCCTAAAGCAAATCGTGACATCGAAGAGTATGTGATTCAGCAAATGTTAGAATATCGTAAGCAAGTAGAAGGTGGCGTGAACAAGTTTGAACAATTGGTAAAATTATATTCTGAAGATCCAAGTTCAAAAGAAAATTTAGGGCAGTTTAGCTTAAATAGAAATATAAGAGAGTTTGATCCTGCATTTATGGCGGCATCTTTCAGATTGAAAGAAGGTCAAATTTCTGCTCCTGTAAAATCTAAATTTGGTTATCATATTATCCAATTAATTTCTAGATCTGGGGATGAAGCTGTAGTAAAGCATATTTTAAGAATTCCACCAATCACCATCGATGAAATTAATGAAACTAAGCACTTGTTAGATAGTGTTAGAAAAGCGATTTTAGCAAATAAAACAACTTTTGGTGAAGCAGTGAATAAACATAGTGACGATGAATCCAGCAAGTTTAGTGGTGGAGCAGTCACTGGTCGTGATGGATCTACTTATATCAACTTTGATCAGTTAGACAAGGAAATGGTGGTTTTGATTCAGAAGATGAAGCCAGGAGACATCTCCGAACCACAAATGTATGTGGATGATAGAGGTAGAAAAACGGTTCGCATTGTGTATTATAAAGAGAGAACAGAGCCACATAAAGAAAATTTAAGAGAAGATTATAACCGTGTTTCATTAAGGGCACTAGAGGAGAAAAAAGCAAAAGTGTTAGAATCATGGTTTAAAGATAGAGTACCTAATTACTATGTATTTATAGACAACGATTTCCAAGCTTGTAAAGAATTGACAGATTGGACAAAAGTGGCAAATGCGATAGTAAAGGAAAAAACATACTAGAAATTTCATCATGAGCGACGAAATCAAACACGAATGTGGCTTAGCATTCATTAGGTTAAGAAAACCATTGTCCTACTATTTACAAAACAGAGGATCAGTCACCTACGGACTTAATAAGTTGTACCTTTTGATGGAGAAACAACATAATCGTGGACAAGATGGCGCAGGGATTGCAACTGTTAAACTAGATATAGAAGCAGGCAATCCTTTTTTATATAGAATAAGAAGTAGTGCACAGCAACCCATTGCAGATATTTTTTTTAAAGTGGGTCAAGAAATACAAGAACTAGAAAAATTACAGCCTGATATTACCAAGCATCCAGGACTAATGAAAGGGCATTTACCATTCATGGGTGAATTGTTATTAGGGCATTTAAGGTATGGCACACAAGGCAAAAATAATATTGAATTTTGCCATCCATTTATTAAGAAAAATTTAGCACCAGGAAAGAATCTTGCTTTAGCAGGTAATTTCAATTTGGTCAATACAGATGAATTATTCAAATCAATACAGCATGAACCAGGTCCTTTTGAAAAACAAAGTGACTTAGCAGCTATGATGGAAGTGATTCATCACTTTTTGGTAGTAGAAGAAAGTAAAAATCCCAATAGCCCAAATATTTCGGAAGTATTAAAGCAAGCTATCCCAATGTTTGATGGTGGCTTTACCATTGGTGGACTAGTTGGTAATGGATATAGTTTTATTATGCGCGATGCACATGGTATTCGTCCAGCATATTATTACATTGACGGAGAAGTGATTGTGGCTGCTAGCGAAAGAGCTGCAATTCGCACTACATTCAATGTAGGAGAGAACGAAGTGCATGAGTTGATGCCAGGTAATGCATTGATTGTAGACGATAAAGGTGGGTATACGATTGAACAAATTATTGCACCGAAGGAAAGAAGAGCATGTTCTTTCGAGCGTATTTATTTTTCTAGAGGTGGGGATGAAAAAATATACAGAGAGCGTATCGCACTTGGACATTATTTAAGTAAAATTGTTTTAGACAGAATTGAAAAAGATTTAAAGAATACCATCTTCTCTTATATTCCAAACACGGCAGAAGTGGCATTTTACGGTTTAATAAAAGGCATGGAAGAATACCTGAACGCCATTAAAGTGGAACGTATATTAAGTTGGGGTAAGGACCTGGACGCAGAAAAATTAGGAGCAATGGTGAATCGAAAAATTCGCCAAGAAAAAATTGCGATCAAAGATGTTAAATTAAGAACCTTTATTACGGAGGATTCGAATCGTAATGAAATGGTGCAACACGTGTATGATATTACTTATGGTACTGTGCGTAAAAATGAAGACAGCTTGGTGGTGATTGATGATAGCATAGTAAGAGGCACGACTTTAAAAGAAAGTATCATTAGAATGTTATCCAGACTTTCGCCTAAAAAAATCATTGTTGTTTCATCTGCACCTCAAATTAGGTATCCCGATTGTTATGGTATTGACATGAGTAAAATGGGCGATTTTATTGCATTTAAAGCGACCATTGCCTTGTTGAAAGAAAGAGGCATGGAGCAGGTGATGGATGATGTGTATCAAAAGATAAAAACACTTGAAGCAAAGAACGAACTACACACCCAAAATGTGGTACGAGAACTTTATAAGCCTTTTACAACCGAAGAAATTTCAGATAAAATTGCGCAACTCATCACACCCGATAATATTCAAATTCCTGTTGAAGTGATTTATCAGACGATTGAAGGATTGCATGCATGTTGTCCAACCAATACAGGTGACTGGTATTTTACAGGTAATTATCCTACGCCAGGAGGGAATAAGGTTTGCAATAAAGCATATACCAACTATATCGAGGGGAATAACCAAAGAGGTTATTGATATAATTATAACCGATAGCAAATCGCGTTGATATTCATCCCCGCTCCAACAGATGCAAAAATAACCACATCGCCTTTTTTTAATGCATGCTCTGCATACTTTCCTTTAAGCACCAAATCGTATAAAGTTGGAATCGTTGCTACAGAACTATTGCCTAATTCATGAATACTCATAGGCATAATAGCTGCAGGGATTTCTTTGATATCATATAATTTGTACAAGGCTTTAATAAAACCCTCATCCATTTTTTCGTTGGCTTGATGTAGAAAGAATTTTTTTATTTCTTGAATCTCCACACCCGCTTTTTCTATACAGGCCTTCATAGCAATAGGCACATTCTTAATGGCGTACTCATATACTTTTCGGCCCTTCATTTTTATATACCTTGTGGCATCATCTGCTTCTGGATGATTGGATTTCCCCAGATATAAAAAATACGCTTCTTCGTTGCAATGGCTTTGTACACTAAAGGATAAAATACCCTGATTAGGATCTTCGCTATGTTCTACAATACAAGCCCCTGCACCATCACTAAAAATCATACTATCTCTATCGTGTACATCAATTACTCTGCTTAAAGTCTCGGCACCAATGACTAAACATCTTTTTGCCATACCAGATTTAATAAAAGAGTCTGCTTGAATGACCCCTTGTATCCACCCAGGGCAGCCAAACAAAATATCATAAGCCACACAGCTTGGATTGACAATCCCTAAATGATGTTTAACTCTTGATGCAATTGCAGGAATGGCATCAGATTGTATGGTGCCATTTTTAACGTCGCCAAAATTATGTGCAACAATAATTTGATCAATCGTTTCAGGATCTATCCCTGCATCCTCAATCGCTAATTTGGCTGCAGCTGCGGCTAAGTCAGAAGTATTGACTTGAACATCGGCATACCTTCTTTCCATGATGCCAGTAATGCCTTTGAATTTTTCAACAATTTCTTGATTAGGAGTTTTGATCAATTCACTTTGCTCATCGTAAAAAGTGTTTGCTACAAAATCCTGATTAGATTTAACATGGTGTGGTATAATGCTACCAGTGCCGGTTATAATTGTGGCCATAGAGGGGGTAATTAAAGTTTATAAGCTATCTCCCAACCTCTCTAAGATAAGTAATTTAGATATATTTATCGCCTTTGTTCCTCTTTACTTCGGCTACATATTCTTTAATAGACTGTTCTTTATCCCTACTACAAATCAATAAAACATCTTTTGTATCAATCACAATAAAGTCATCCAATCCCTGAACTAACACTAGTTTGTTTTTAGGGGAATTGATCATACATTTTGTGGCATCAATTACAATCACGTTATCAGAAGCCACTGCATTGCCTAAATAGTCTTTCTCCATATTCTCATAAGCGCTATTCCATGTACCTAAATCACTCCATCCAAATGAAGATGGCATCACATATACATTATTTGCTTTCTCCATAATTGCTATGTCAATTGAAATATTGGTGCACTGTGGGTAGATTTTTTGAATCGCAGTCTTTTCGGCTGGTGTATTAAAATGCATTTTCTCTTGATCAAATAATTCATACATTTCTGGTTGGTACTTTTCGAAGGCAGCTAAGATGGAGCTTATTTTCCAAGCAAAAATCCCCGCGTTCCATAAAAAGTCACCACTTTCTAAAAATGATTTAGCAATTTCTACATCTGGTTTTTCAGTAAACGTTTTGACTTTAAATACCTCTTTGGCAACTTCTAGTCCTTCGTATTGGATATAACCATAGCCTGTATTGGGATGTGTTGGCTGAATACCTAATGTCACCAATGCTTTAATATTTTCTACAAAATCCAATGCTTTTAAAGCAATTGTCTGAAAGCGGTCTTCTTCTAAAATTAAATGGTCACTTGGCGCAACAATACATTTTGCATCAGGATTCATCTGCGCCAATTTAAAAGAGATATACGCAATACAAGGGGCTGTATTTTTTTTACTTGGCTCCGCTAAAATATTATCAATAGGTAGCATCGGCAATTGTGTTTTCACAATATCAACGTACTCTTCGGAAGTAACAATAAAAATATTTTCTGCAGGAATAAATTTTGCATAACGTTCATAAGTCCATTGCACCAATGTCTTACCCGTATTCAATACATCTAAAAACTGCTTAGGAAGTGCAGTCCTACTCATTGGCCAAAATCGACTTCCAATACCTCCAGCCATAATGGCTACATAGTAATTTTTATTTTGCATAGATATAGATTATAAAATCCCCTCTTTCATTAAATCGTGTATATGAATCATTCCTTTATATTGACCTTTATCGGCAACAATCAATTGACTAATATCGTGTGCTTTCATTAGATCAAACGCTTCTATTGCTAATGTATCGGAGGAAATTGTAATGGGCTGTTTATGAAAAATATCAGCTGCTTTAAGTTCTTGTATGCTATTGTGTTGTTCTAGCATTCGGCGAATATCTCCATCTGTAATGATGCCAACAATATTTCCTGCATCATCTAAGACAACAGTTGCGCCCATCCTGCTTTTGGAGATTGCTATAATAACTTCTTTAATACTAGTTGTTGGTTGTACACTTGGTTGTGTATTTTGTTTTGCAATAGCACCCGTGGTTAAGGTTAATTTTTTTCCAAGATTACCTCCAGGATGAAATTTTGCAAAATCAGTGGATTTAAATCCTCTTAATTCCATACATGTAATAGCCATTAAATCGCCCATCACCATTTGTGCAGTGGTAGATGAAGTGGGTGCTAAATTATGCATACATGCTTCTTGATCTACTGTAGTATTAATCAAAAGTGGCGTTGCTTTACCTAGATAACTATCCAAGTTGCCTACCATGGCGATGAATGGGTTTCCAAAATGGGCAATCAAGTCTACCAATAATTTAATCTCAGGACTTTCTCCACTTTTACTAATAATCATGACCACATCTTCTGGACCAATCATCCCTGAATCTCCATGAATCGCATCTGCTGCATGTAGGTAAATTGCAGGAGTACCAGTAGAATTACAAGTAGCAACAATCTTTTGTGCAATTATCGCACTTTTACCAATGCCGCTCACGATAAAACGACCCTTGGATTGCATCACAGTTTGAACTGCAGCAACAAATTGATCGTCAATAAATTTTTCCAATCCTGCTACCGCTTTTGTTTCAATCAATAAAGCGTTTTTGGCAATGGATTTAATATCAGATGACATAGGCATAATATAGATGCAGCAAAGGTAAGACTTCATTAACTTCGTACTCCATTTTTAATCTATCCTTTGTTAAATGGTTTAATTTAAAAAATTAACTATTTTAATGCACTTTTGGTCAACAAAATGCGTTAACTTAATAGTACGTAGAGATAATAAACGGTTGATTTCAAGCTTATTAAGATGCCCACGCCTAAAAAAACGATTAAAAAGACTGCTACGCCTCAAAATAAGGAGATACTAGCGGCTTTAGAGCAATATTTTGGTTTCTCCAAGTTCAAGGGTACCCAAGAACAAGCCATCCTATCCCTATTGAGTGGCCGGGATACTTTTGTGATTATGCCAACTGGAGGTGGTAAGAGTTTGTGCTATCAATTGCCAGCGATGATGTTGGAAGGTTGTGCCATCGTCGTCTCTCCACTCATTGCTTTAATGAAAAATCAAGTAGATCTTGTTAGAGGCTATAGCGAGAATGACGAAGTGGCCCACTTTTTAAATTCTTCTTTAAACAAAGGTCAAGTCAAAGTGGTTAAAGAGGATCTTTTAAGTGGTAAGACTAAATTATTATATGTTGCGCCAGAGACTTTGACAAAACAAGAAAACCTAGATTTTTTTAGCGACTTGAAAGTATCTTTTTTTGCAGTAGATGAAGCGCATTGTATTTCTGAATGGGGGCATGACTTTAGACCAGAATATCGTCGACTAAAAGAGATGATGGAAGAGATCAATCCATCTGCACCCATTATTGCATTGACTGCAACAGCCACACCTAAAGTGCAAAGTGATATTGTAAAAAACCTATCACTTAATAATCCTGAAATTTTAATTTCTTCTTTTAATAGGGATAATCTCTATTACGAAGTGCAGCCGAAAATTAAAAAGGATCAGACCGTTAAAAGTATTGTCAAGTATATCACTAAGCATAAAAAGAAAAGTGGTATCATTTATACCCTGAATAGAAAAACAACAGAAGAACTGGCCGACCTTTTAAAGGCCAATAACATCAAAGCTGTTGCTTACCATGCTGGACTAGATCAAAAATTAAGAGCCGACAGACAGGATCAATTTTTAAACGAGGACGTGCAAGTGATTGTTGCCACTATTGCGTTTGGCATGGGTATTGATAAGCCAGACATTCGATTTGTGATTCATTATAATATCCCTAAATCCATTGAGAATTATTACCAAGAGACGGGAAGAGCCGGTAGGGATGGTTTAGAAGGAAATTGTATTTTATACTATTCACAAAAAGACGTTTCTAAACTAGAACATTTTTTAAGAGATAAGCCATTGAGCGAAAGAGAAGTGGGTGCACAATTAATAGATGAAACTGTGGCATTCGCAGAGAGTGGCGTTTGTAGAAGAAGAAGTTTATTGCATTATTTTGGAGAACCATGGCCCGATCAAAATTGCGGCAAATGTGATAACTGTTTACATCCAAAAGAAAAATTCCAAGCAAAATCTGAAATAGTACAATTATTACAAACAATACAAGCATTGGATGAAAGGTTTGTGGCAGATTATATCGTGCAAATTATTACAGGACATTATACGCCACAAATTGGATTGTATCGACATGAAAAATTGCCTGTTTTTGGTATTGGCAAAACGCATGATGACTTATTTTGGAATAGCTTAATTCGTCAAGCAATGCTGGAGGAAATGATTGAAAAAGACATCGAAGAATATGGCCTTTTAAAACTGACTACCAAAGGGCAAAAATTCTTGAAAAAACCTAGTTCATTTTTGGTGGTCTTGCAAAATGTTTTTGCAGCCGAGTTGGGCGATGACGAAGAAAGCGAAGTGGCCGAAGATGCCGTTACCACAGACGATCGCTTATTTGAGTTATTGAAAGACCTGCGCCAAGTAGTTGCTAAAAAAATCGGGTTGCCGCCATTTGTTATTTTCCTTGAGACTTCATTGCAAGATATGGCCACATTGTATCCTACCTCTTTTACAGAATTGGAGCGTTGTCAGGGTGTCAGCAAGGGTAAGTCTATCAAATATGGGGAAGCATTTATTAAGCTGATAGAAGCATATGTTATAGAGCACAACATTGAAAAGCCAGATGACTTTGTAATGAAGTCCGTAGCTAATAAATCAAGTAATAAAATCTATATCATTCAAAATGTAGATAAGAAAATTCCTTTAGAAACAATTGCGAAAAATAAAGACCTAAGGCTAGATAGTTTACTAGAGGAAATGGAAACCATTGCAGCAAGTGGTACAAAGCTAAATTTAGATTATGCCATTGATGAATGGCTAGATGAATATGATCAAGAAGAAATATTGGAATATTTCAAAAGCTGTGAAACATCTTCTTTACAAATTGCACAACAAGAGCTGAGTGAAAATGACTACAGCTGGGAGCAACTTAAAATAATGCGTATTAAATTTTTAAGCGTTGTAGGCAATTAAAGCAGTCACTATTAATTGACTTTAATTTGATGAATGATTTGAAAATTGCAAAGCCCTGTCTGTCGCATTTTTTCGTACACTCATGTAATACAAATTATAATCTGCAATATGGTAATTAGGTGTAGTGTATAATATACTGCCAAAAAACTTTGGCCTGGGTGTCCATAAAATTCCTTTGTAATTAGTGGCTCCAGCGACATTTGGAATGACTTTTGTAAAGTTGTATAAAACGGATCCTTCATTCGATTTCCTATCAACAGCTGTTTGATTGCTGCTCCATGTTAATGGGTTGGTCACAATAGAAGTGAATTTTTCAATTGCAATAAATGGAGGAGTATATCCTTCTTTGTAAGTTCTCCAAGCACAAATGCAACCTGTTTCGGTTGGTGTAGCGCAAGCCTTTAAATTTGTAAATTCAGCAGGGTCAATCGCCATGCCTACAATATAGGCAGACACCAATTGCTTGCTCAATTGTTTTCCATCAAAATATTCTTTTAGTAATCTTTTTGCATGTGTACTTCC
>CAMAQL010000028.1 GCA_945860605.1 Chitinophaga pinensis | reverse complement strand
ATAATTTCTACCCAAAGCAGATATCCCACTCGCGAAGTATCTATAATTTAGGTCGGCGATGTTTTCGATTTGAAAACTTAGATTCAGTTTTTTAGTTGGCTGATAGCTGGTGTTGATATTCCAAATTTGCCAAGCTGGCATACCATCCTTGGTGGCATAAATTTCATTATCCTCTCCATTTAAATTATAATCCTCTTTACGTTTCCATCCATTAAATACCGTAAACAATTCTGCAGTAAGCTTTTTTATATCTTGCTTTAATCCCACTCTACCATAGGTTGGGGGGATATGGTCTAGAGGCAATGCAGTATTTAAGCCATCGAGTTTACGATCGGCATAGTTTCCTTTGGTATAAGTATAGGTTGCAGCCAAAGTCGTATTAGGTGTAAAGTTGACAGATCCATTGACGTTGAATCCATAAACAACAGCCTTGGCTTTATTTTGAGTCGCGTACACATCACTCATGATACCTTGATATAGAATAACACTTGCATTGTTCCATTTAAAATTATCTACCACCAGTGCATTTCTAAACAAAGTATAAAATAAGGAAGCTCCAATGCTATAGTTAGATGTTGTTTTAGATATATTCAATTCTGTATTGTAAGTATACTCAGGTTTTAAAGCCTTATTGGGTACGACTACATAACCCGTTCTTGTATCAAATACTTTGGTTAAGTCATCCACGTTCGGCGCCCTAAATCCACTGCTTACTCCAAAAGTCACCCTAAGTCCATCTGCGCCATTGTAGGCCATGCCTAGATTACCCGTGATGGCAGTATTATTTTGATTGGCATCTGTGAATGGAAAATGCATGAGTGCAGTGTCTTTGAAATTGGCATTCAATTGCACATTGTTCAAACGCAAACCAGTATTCAAAACCCAATTGCCTTTTAAAAATTGAGTGTGTTGCGCATATATCGCATAATTGGCCATATTGGTAGGCCCATCACTATACCTAGTCGCAATAGTGCTTCGCAGATTCGTAGCAATATTGTTACGATAGGCAGTCGAACCCACTTTATTGTAATAAGACTCAACACCTATATTTAATGCACTAGACTTTCCTTGATGCAATAAATCTATATTTAAAACAAAGATATCCACCGCCTCAAATCTATAATCCTTATCATTTGATTTGAACTTTCTACTGATCCTACTTTCTTCTAGATGCTGGTAATTGACATTCGAAGTTAATTTTTGAAAATAGCCATTCAAATTTGATTTAGTCAATTTATAACCAACCATATTACGCACCTGTGGTCCATAATACCATTCAGCAAATTCAGGTAAACCATTGCTTGTTTCTGTTAAACGATCATAACGATTGATATCAGAAGAATTAGAGAGTTGTATGTTCAATACATGTTCTGTGTTTTCATTCGGCTTGAACAATACTTTTTGTAACAAATCGGTTTGATTATACCCACTAAATTTTTGGATATTCACTTTAGCACTATTGTCCTTCACCACATCTGTATTATTTTCACGTGCTACATAAAAAAGTCTTTTACCAAAGTCTGGGTAAGCAGCCAGTCTTTTATTCCCCTGACGCATATCACCAAAACTGCTATTGGTAAATGAAGTGAGGTAAGCCCATTTGTTATTGGCAATATTAATATCTATATGTTGACGATTTTCATTTTGACCATTACCGTATCGATACACTAGATTGCCATTCACTTTCAATGGTGCTTTTTTTGAAACAAGATTAGATTTATACAACTGTGGCTGTTTGGTAAATAAATTCACCACACCACCCAATGCATCACTACCATATAAAGTAGAACTTGGTCCATAAATAATTTCTACTCTATCTAATATCATATTATCTACAGTAATGATATTCTGTAAATGTCCAGCTCTAAAAATAGCACTGTTCATGCGTACACCGTCTACCATTAACAATACCCTACTCGCTTCAAAGCCTCTGACAACGGGGCTTCCACCACCAGCTTGGCTTTTTTGCACAAAGACCTGACCAGAAGCTGTTAAGATATCTGCCGTGTTAGCTTGCTGTTGCAACAACACTTTATCGGTTAAGGCAACCACCCTTTGTACGATATTTTTAGAAAGCGTTGGAAACTTATTGGCATAGATTACGACGTCTTTTAATTGCTTCATCGTGGTATCAGATTGCGCCAAAAGATTCAAACTCATACTAAAAAATACCAATACGCTTAATATTAAACGCATTCAATATAAATTAAATGAAAATGAAAAATCAATCAAATAGCATATAGCCAATTTGATTGAACTGTCTTATGTATTAGACAGCTTCTGGCGGATGGGTGATTTCACCTGAATAGGTATTCAAAATAAGCGTAGTATAAAAAAAGTAGCCTTTTTTATCTTGTATAATATCGCTGTACTTGTAATCAAATAGTTGATTGCAATCATAGACCGCGAAACTAAGATTCAATTTAATCTTAGAAGACTCCGAACTTGTTTTAGACTTTGGATCTTTGTTGAATGAATGTACTTTATGTTGATTCGCAACAATAGCAGCTTCTTCTTCATCCGATGCAGCTTTAATCACCCAACCTTTAGCAGTTTTTTTGATGGAAACAATATCATAAAACATCCCCTTATAACTAAACTCTCGGCCTTTTTCCTCCCAATGATATCCTTCGGGTAAGATAGATTTATCTTTTACTATGAGTGTGATTTGATCCTTGTTGTCATTGTCATCATTTTCTTCAAATTTACCTGTGTCAATACTTGCAAAGCGTTCTTGTTCATGCACTTTTTCCTGAAGCAAATAAAAATAGCTTAGACTGCTTGTTGATAATAACAAGGCTGCAAAACAACATATGGCAATCACTTTTTTCAAGAAACCTAAGGTACGGAAAATGCAACGAAATTGTAATTGGTAAATTATAGGTATAAAAGTCCTATCTGTAGCCAAGCCCAGGATCGAACTGGGATTTAGCGCTTCGGAAACGCTTGTACTAACCATTGTACGACAAGGCCATGGTATAAAATTAGTGCATTCTAGCAAATTTTGAGAACCATCTACCGTCGAAACATTACTTTAATAGCTGCAGGCAGGAAAATAGTGGTAGGTAGGCTAAGCATTATGCGGATATCCTCCATTAAGGTAGATGTATTGGATAAGAATTTAAATACAGTGGCTGCACTATTTTTCTTAAATATGCGCGCAAAGATTTCATCGCCTGCCATTTTCTTGTGTTCAAGGATATACAATAATACAGCATCATAAAATTGATGTCTTGTATAATGCACGTCAGCATTCAAAGCTTGATTCGATTTTAATTGATCTACTATTTGCTGTGTTTGCTGTTGGATAAACTGAAAAGCATATCCAGTACTTGCTTTTACTGCATCCCCCATCGTCCCAATTGAAATGACATTGCCTGTTCTTGATGTCATCTTTTTTGTAGTCATTGGAATGGCACCTTGTTCGGTATGTTCAATGGTATAGGCTTGACCTTTATAATGTTCCTCCATATATGCATTCAACACATGATCATACTCGGCCGTTTCTAAAATCGTGGGTGAAAATAAAGTATACTCTACCAAGGCTTTTTTATCTGTTAAAGGAAGCAAGTACATAAAAGCTGTTGCATTCATTTGAGGCACATTAAAGTCCATTAATCTTGCAATACGCTCATCAAATATTGGGGCATCAAAAACAGGGGCATCAAATTCCACGACGATCCCTTTAAAATGTTGCCAAAGTTTTGATTGGATTCGCTCCCCGTTAATACTTGAAAATACATAGTCTGCATTGGCTGCACCGCCTTCCCAATTGACCCTTGCGCCTTTGTATTCTACATCAATGCTTAAGATTTTAGAAGCAACCCATTCCACATTGTCAAAGCCTTTTGCAAAAGCACTAATGTGTTGGTAAAAATCAATCCCTTGAATCATTTTATATTCAAAAGGTGCTGTCGGTAATAACCTTTGCATAGTCCCTTTTAATACTTCTATATTTGACCATTTTTTACAAACAATGGATTCAAAAGGTCCAGCTTGATCTTCCCAAAAACACCAGGTGCGATCGTTCCCTTTATTAAAATTAGCATCCACCACCAATATCTTTTTTTTGCTTAAGATAGAATCCTGCAATAAATGGTATAACAAAGAATAGCCGGCGCAACCTGCACCGGCTATTATATAGTCATATTTATTTTCGACTTGCAATGCGTTATGCTTTGTTTTGTATCATTTCGTCACGCTTTACTTTGTCCCAATATTTTTTGGCCACAATCAACATCCCAAAACTCTCACTGTCTTCTTTTCCTAAATGTTTGTGGTGCATTTTATGTGCCCAACGGATAGCCTTGATATATCTATTATTAGATTTCGTAAACCATTTAATTCTCTGATGTATAATCACTTCGTGTATAATAAAATAAGCCAATCCATACATGGCCACACCTGTTCCAATACCCGATAACCACGGCATGGCGTTGAATGTACCATAAAAAATACATGCCATACTAGGAAGCGCAAAGATCAAGAAGAATGCATCGTTCTTTTCAAAAATATGGCCAGTAGGCTGATGGTGATCTTCGTGTAAATACCATAAAAAACCATGCATGACATATTTATGCGTTAACCAAGTAACACCTTCCATAATGGCAAAAGTCAATAACATAGAAATTAAGAAAATCATATAGGAACGTTTAGGATGTAAAGGTACTATAACAAATTTAAGCTTGCTCTAATTTTTGCATTGAATACAATAAATAATTTACCATAATCTGGTATCCTGATTCTGGTGCTTAAAAGCGCCCCGTGGTTGGTCTGTTTAATCTTATTAAATAAAGCATAGTAGTATTTAAACGCTACATAAACCCCAAAGCGACAAGGAAGCGGCAGGGCCTTAATACCATCTAAAGCTGCATCAAAATCTGCTTGAATATCTGCTTCTATTGCTTGCTTATCTGCCAGGCTAAAATTACTAAAATCACAATTTGGAAAATACATACGCTCCATGCCCACAAAATCTGCTTTGATATCTCTTAAAAAGTTCACTTTTTGAAAAGCAGCACCTAAGCGTTGTGCAGATGGTTTCAATGTTTCATATTGCCCTTCATCCCCATTACAAAATATTTTAAGACACATTAAGCCCACCACTTCGGCACTTCCAAAAATGTATTGATTGTAACTTGCTTCGTCATGAGACTGCTGAGAAAGGTCCATCTCCATGCTATATAAAAATGCATCTAATAAGGCCCTGTCAATTTTAAATTGATTATAGGTTAATTGAAAACGATGTAAAATTGGATTCAAGCTTATTCCATTGTCTAATGCCTCATAAGTATCTGCTTTGAATGTTGCAAGTAATGTTGCTTTATCATACTCATGAAAAGTGTCTACAATTTCATCTGCAAATCGCACAAATCCGTAAATATCATAAATGGGTTGATGCAGCGACTTGTCCAATAGTCCAATCGCAGAAGAAAAACTAGAACTATACATTAAAGTGGTATACTTGCTACTTTGCGCGGTGACGTCGTTGTATAATGTTAATGAAGACATACTGAATTATGCTTTATGTTTTTGATCCACAAGCTTCGCCACCACTTCCCCACTGATTAAACTTGGCGGCACGCCAGGACCAGGCACTGTTAATTGACCAGTGTAATATAAGTTATTTACTTTTTTACTTTTACAACTTGGCTTTAAATTTGCTGTCTGCAATAATGTATTTGCTAAGCCATATGCATTGCCCCTGAATGAATGGTAGTCCTCTTTAAATTCCTTTACAGCAAATGAACGCTTATATACAATGGAGCTTCGTATGGACTGTCCAATACGTTCTTCGAAACGTTGAATGATCATCTCAAAATATTGATCTCTAATCTCCTCAGTATCTCCTTCTAGACCAGCTGCAATGGGGATTAATAAAAATAAATTTTCACAGCCCTCTGGTGCCACAGTCGGATCTGTCACCGAAGGCACACTTGCATAAAACAAAGGTCTTGTAGGCCATTTTGGATCGGAATATATTTCATGCCCATGTAATCCAAAATCAGTATCAAAAAATAATTGATGATGCAATACCCCTTCTAGTTTTTTATTCAATCCTACATAATACAATAAGGAGCTTGGCGCCATTACCCTTGAATCCCAATACGTAGCAGAATAAGATTGATATGCAGGTGCTAATAATTTAGTTTCAATATGATGATAATCGCCTGCACCAACAATTACATCCATAGTGTATTGTTGCTTTTCACCTGTAGCCGTTTTCAAAGTATGCACAGCAACTGCTTTACCAGATTGCACTTCAATCGAAGTCACTTCCTCGCCTAATTTAAATTGGACCCCTAAAGAAATTGCTAAATCATACATTCCTTGTACAATACTATACATACCAAATTCAGGATACCAAGTACCCCCTTTAATATCTGCATAATTCATTAAGCTATATAATGCTGGCGTTTTTTCTGGTAATGCTCCTAAAAACAACACAGGAAATTCCATTAAAGATTGAATAGATGGATGTTTGAAAAATTTACCTACATGTTTTTTCATCGATTGAAAAACATCTAACTTAAAAACACCTTTCACTAAATCCATATCCAAAAATTCTGTCAATGACAGACCCGGATTATGTACTAGTTTTCCAACACCTACGTCGTATTTGAATTTAGCCTCCGCCATAAAAGCATCCAATGCTTTAGCTGCGCCAGGCTCCACCGACTCTAATAAATTTTGTAATTCGTTGTAATTGGCTGGTATATCCCAACCTTCTTTTTCAAAATAAACTCTGTAAGAAGGATCCAGTCTTTTAAGTGCGTAATAATCACTTACTTTTTTACCAAAGGAATTAAAATACCTTTCAAATATATCTGGCATCCAATACCAACTTGGACCCATATCAAATGTAAAACCTTCTGCTTTAAACTTTCTTGCTCTACCACCTGGCAAATTATGCTTTTCAATTACTGTGACTTCCCAACCCATTTTTGCCAAGAAGCTTGCGGTAGATAATCCTGCAAAACCCGCTCCTATAACAATTACTTTTTTTGATGTCGATGACATGAATTTAATATCGTTGAATTTTTTGCTTTAAAATTTTTCTAGCAAAGTGAATTCTACTTTTGATTGTACCAAGAGGCTCATTTAGTGCTTCAGCAATTTCATTGTATTTATACCCTTCGTAGTATAAATTAAATGGTGTTCTAAATAACTCCGGTAAATCATGTATGAATTGATTTACTTCCTTCAAATTTAAGTTAGTTATTCCATCATTCACCACCTTATTAAAAGTTTGATCAATTAAAAAATCATTCGGACTATTGTCCAACACAGTTGATTGCTTGGCTTTACGGCGATAATCATTGATAAAAATATTACGCATGATCGTGTACAACCAGGCTTTAATATTGGTTCCTACATTGTACTTGTCTTTATTGGAAATTGCTCTGTATAAAGTGTCTTGATATAAATCTTTCGCAGACTCATGGTCCTTTGTAAGATTGATTGCAAATGGTCTTAAAAATTCCGCATTTTCGGTAAGTAACAAGCTGAATTCTGCGTTTGACATACAATTATGTTTAATGTTTGAAGATTAAAGTTAAACATAATAAATTGACAAAAGCTCATTTTTGTTTAATTATTTTTAAAAAATATTAAACAGAACTAGATCAGAGCGGTAGATTTCTGGCTTAAAATACATAAAGCATTGAAAGAGAACTGCTTAATTAAGCAGGAATAAAGCTGTAAATGGAAGAAGGATGCAGGGGGATGTGGTCGAATGGAACCTTAAATATCCTGTAAAAAGGCAATGGTCTCGGACAAACTTCGCTTCAAATGAATATTTGGAGAGATTTTACCCTTGTATTCTTGGATCATTAGACCAGACAAAATGATCGGGATCTGCTGATTGATGGTGGCTAAATTGGTGAAGAATTTATCCAATTTGAAATTTCTTGCAGGCATGGTTATATGGCAATACAAGTAATCTACTTTCTTGAATTCTGTTAAATACTTTAAGTCTACCATTGGCACATTGGTACCTAAATAGTCTACATAAATCCCTTTTTGCTTTAATAGGAAATGTACATACAATATGCCCAATTCATGGTATTCTCCTTCTGGAAGGAATAATACGATTCGCTTAGTGTAAGTTAATAATGGGGTTAGACGCTCAATCCCTAGAATAATTTTTTGACGTACAATATTAGTCGCCAAGTGTTCTTGTGCAGGGTTAATATGATTGGTTACCCAAAGGATTCCTACACGCTCTAAATAAGGGAAAATGATTTCGTTAATTGCTTTTTCGATGCCTTTTTGACCTATGTATAAATCTAATTGACGCTCAAAAGCGACCATGTTTAAGCTCACCATTTCTTTGATCAAGGCATTCACCACACGCTCCTTTTGAGCATCTAACTGGCTTAGGGACATGATCTTATCTTCCATCTGCTCAAAAGACATCTTGTCTATATGAGAAATCTTGAATCCGTATTTATTTAATAAAGAAACGTTTAAAATCACCTTTAATTCATCAGCAGAATAAGACCTGATATTGGTCTCAGTTCTTTGAGGTTGCAAGAAATTATAACGCTGCTCCCATATACGAATGGTGTGCGCTTTAATTCCAGAAATTTTCTCTAAATCCTTGATAGTATAAGATGACATACTACAAAAACAATAATCTTACGGAAAAGTTCATTTTTTTATAAAAAACTACTTTTTTAACCCGCGCAAGTACTCTCCGTAGCCACTTTTAGCATATTTATCGGCTAAAACAAGCAATTGTGCCTTATCAATGAAGCCCATTCTAAAGGCCACTTCCTCTATACAACCTATTTTTTGACTTTGACGCTTCTCAATCACACGGACAAACTCACAAGCATCGGCCAAGGACTCAAAAGTACCTGTATCTAACCAAGCGGTACCTCTATTCATGATACCCACTTGTAATTGCTTGCGCTCTAGGTAGACTTTGTTCACGTCTGTAATTTCAAACTCCCCTCTTGGAGATGCAGGGATATTTTTAGCAATTTCAACCACAGTATTGTCATAAAAATATAAACCTGGTACCGCATAATTTGATTTAGGCGCTTTTGGCTTTTCTTCTAAAGAAAGTGCATTGTTGTTTTCGTCAAACTCCACTACACCATAACGCTCTGGATCATTCACTTCGTAAGCAAATACCGCAGCACCATCTACATCGTTAAAGGATTGTACTAGTTTACTAAAACCTGCACCATAAAATATATTGTCTCCTAAAACTAAAGACACTTTATCCTTACCAATAAAATCTGCCCCAATCACAAATGCTTGCGCTAATCCATTCGGCACAGCTTGTACTGCATAACTAAATTTGCAACCTATTTCAGCACCATCACCCAGTAATCTTTTAAATTGATCATTGTCTTCGGGCGTGGTGATAATCAAAACTTCCTTGATACCTGCTAACATTAACACAGACAAGGGATAGTAGATCATTGGCTTATCATAGATAGGCATCAATTGCTTACTAATTCCCTTGGTAATAGGATACAATCTTGTACCTGATCCACCTGCTAATATAATTCCCTTCATAAAATCTTATTTAATTGTTGTTGCCAATTTATAAACTCGCTGCATATTCTGCGAAGCTGCCTAATGTTTTGTCTTTTTCTGAAAATATTAATTCCGAGGTTGGCAGTTGCCAATCAATATTTAAATCTTTGTCATTATACATGATGCCCACTTCGTTGCCTGGCTCGTAAAATTTATCCACTTTATAAAAGAAGGTGGCATATTCACTTAACACTACAAATCCGTGCGCAAATCCTGCAGGTACATAAAATTGTTTGCGATTTTCTGCTGTTAATTCAATGGCAACATGCTGTCCAAAACTTGGAGAACCTTTTCTTAAATCCACAGCCACATCTAACACAGCACCTTCTAATACTCTAACTAATTTTGCTTGTGCTGCTGCACCTCTTTGCATATGCAATCCTCTTAAAACACCTTTAGAAGACCTGGATTGATTGTCTTGCACAAATTCAATCTCCAATCCTGAAGCTGCTTTAAAGTCCCTACTATTATAGGTTTCAATAAAATAACCACGGGCATCGCCATGCACTTTATCGTGTATAATAAAACAATCTTTCAATGGGGTCTGTTCTATAGTCATTATCTGTTAGTATACATTTCGTTATAGTATTGCTGGTAAGTACCACTCGTTACATTCGTCAACCACTCTTCGTTATTCAAATACCAGTCAATCGTTTCTGCTAAGCCTTGCTCAAAAGTAACAGAAGGTGACCATCCTAATTCCTTATTTAATTTAGTGGCGTCTATTGCATAACGACGATCATGCCCCGGACGATCTTTCACATAAGTGATCAAGCTTTCGCTTTCTCCTTTTGCTCTACCTAATTTTTTATCCATCTGCGTACACAACAATTTTACTAAATCAATATTGGTCCATTCATTGAATCCACCAATATTATAAGTGTCCTCGCGCTTCCCTTGATGGAAAACTAAATCAATCGCACGTGCATGGTCTTTTACAAATAACCAATCACGTGTATATAATCCATCTCCATATACAGGCAATGGTTTTTTAGTAATGATATTATGGATGAACAATGGAATTAATTTCTCTGGAAAATGGTTCGGGCCATAGTTATTAGAACAATTAGAAATCACCGTTGGCAAATGATAGGTCTCGCCATAGGCTCTTACAAAATGATCGCTCGCTGCTTTACTTGCCGAGTAAGGTGAATTTGGATCATACGGTGTGGTCTCTGTAAACAAACCTTCCTTACCTAAGCTACCATAGACTTCGTCTGTAGAGACATGGTAAAACAAATGGTCTCTTTGATTATCCCAAGATCCATCATGCGCTTTGTCGTAACTCAAATCATCCTTCCAATATTCCTTCGCTGTATTTAATAAGTTCACCGTGCCAATCACATTCGTGTACACAAAATCCAAAGGTGAAACAATGCTTCTGTCTACATGCGATTCTGCTGCTAAATGAATCACATCTGTAATGGCATGTTTTGTGAAAATTTCTTTCAATGCAGCTGCATCTAAAATATCTGCTTTTCCAAAATGGTAGTTTGCCGCTTTTTCAATATCCTTTAAATTTTCTAGGTTGCCTGCATAGGTCAATGCATCCAAATTAAAGATCTGATAGTCAGGGTAGCTATTGACAAATAAACGCACTACATGCGATCCAATAAAGCCTGCTCCCCCTGTAATTAAAATATTCTTTTTCATGGTCAATTATGAGGGACAAAGATATTAATAACGACATATATATTGGAAAGTAATTTGACCATAAATGGCGCATTAACCCAAGATTCTTACTACATTTAAATACTAAATGGGCAATATGATACAAAAGGAAAGATATTATGCATTGGATGTTTTTAGGGGTGCTACAGTGGCCTTAATGATTCTTGTAAACAATCCTGGCTCTTGGGGACATATTTTTAGTCCATTAGCACATGCTAGCTGGCATGGATGCACGCCTACCGATTTAGTTTTTCCCTTCTTTTTATTCGCTGTAGGTAATGCCATGGCTTTTGTGATGCCAAAATTTGAAAAAGGAACGCCGACTGATTTTTGGAAAAAAGTAGTGAAGAGAACGGTGTTGATTTTTTTAATTGGGCTATTTTTAAATTGGAGTCCATTTGTGAAGTGGTCGGACGGACATTTAGTTGCAAAAACTTGGGAGAACATTCGCATTTTAGGTATCCTGCAAAGAATCGCACTCTGTTATTTTTTCGCTTCCATTATAGTCTATTATGGAAAATCTAAAATGGCTTTCTATATTGGCGGACTCATTCTAATTGCCTATTGGATCTTGAGTTTTTTATTAGGCAGCCAAGGGCATCCTTATAGTCTGTCTGGATTTTTTGGCAATGCGATAGATCAAACTGTTTTAGGTGTGACCCATATTTATAAAGGCGAGGGTGTCCCATTTGATCCAGAAGGATTGATTAGTACCATACCTGCGATTGTACAAGTGATTTTTGGATTTTTAGTGGGTGAATACATTCAAGCAAAGGGAAAGAGTTTTGAGATGCTCGCTCAATTATTATTAGCTGGTGTGGTATTGGTTTTGGCTGGATATATTTGGGACTTTAGTTTCCCTATTAATAAAAAAATATGGACCAGTAGTTATGTCTTGTACACTTCTGGCTTAGCCATCATTACTTTAAGTGTACTCATCTATTTATTAGAATTCAAAAATAGCCAAGGTAAATGGAGCCATTTCTTTGATGTGTTTGGCAAAAACCCTTTATTCATTTTTGTACTTAGCGGATTTTTACCACGTGTACTTGCATTGCTAAGATGGGTAGATCATACAGATGAGAAAGGAGAACCAGTATACACTTCTGCCCTACCTTGGTTTTACCAACATATTTGTAAAAATATTTCAAGCGATTTGCGTGTGGGCTCTTTTGTATATGCCATCTGCTTTATAGCCTTCTTTGCAGTGCTTGCAAATATCTTAGACAGGAAAAAAATTTACATTAAAGTATAGAACACCAATAAGTTTATTGATAAAAATATAGGAATTAAAAACTTGAGTCTTCTGTGGCTACTTAAAAAGTCCTGCTGCTTTTTCTACACTTTCTGGTTTACCTACGTCCAATAATATTCCATCACTATGGTCATAAAAATGAATGGCATAGTGTTGCGCAATTTGCAAATACGCATCTATTAATGAGAACTTGCCTTGCATATTCAAGGCTTCAAAAAAGTTAGCATGCATAATTTGAATACCACTAAACGCTTTTGGAACCGCCATGGCAGGGTCTTTTAAAGGATTGGCCCATTTCTCTTCATTGGTTGTATTGTTCCTCCAGCCACATAAGGTACCTGATGTATTGAAAATTAAATTTCTACTTGTACTGCGATTGGTTACTGCTAAAGTGGACACCATCTCGCCTTCAGACAAGGCATCAAAAGCATTATCTGCTTCCATCATCTTACCTAAATCTAAGTCGGTTAAGATATCTGCATTCATCACCAACCACTTGGCTTCGTTTTCAAAATAGGCCTTCGCTCTTAATAATCCACCACCCGTTTCAAGCACTTCGTCCGACTCGTCTGAGATGGTTACATTCGATCCCCATCCATTGTTTTTTTCAATAGCGTCAATAATTTGATCCGCAAAATGATGCACATTCACCACCACTTCGTATATCCCATAATCTTGTATGTATTCAATATTGCGTTGTAATAAAGATTTGCCATTCACCATCACCAAAGCCTTAGGATGAGCATCTGTAAAGGGCTTGAGCCTAGTCCCTAATCCTGCAGCTAAAATCATTGCCTTCATAAAAAATTATTTTACCCAATTCGTTTGGTTGGTATGCGCTAAAACGACCTTCACTTTATACTTATTCTTTAAATGTCTTGCGGTTTGTTCTGCAGCAAACACACTTCTATGTTGGCCACCTGTGCAACCAAAATTAATTTGTAAAGACTTAAAGTCTCTAGCTAAATAATCTTCAACCGTGATATCAATTAAATCCCAAACACTATTTAAAAAAGTATTCATTTTTGTTTTTTGTTCTAAGAAATCTTGTACAGGCTTATCCAATCCTGATTGATTTTTATACGGATCAAACCTACCCGGATTTAAGATACCACGCATATCAAAAATAAATCCACCACCATTATCTGTAGCATCCAAAGGCAGTCCTTTTTTATAACTAAAACTATTAATAGTAATCATCAATGGTGTTTTTTCAGTGGCTTGCATAGGCGTAAACCTGTTCAACACTTCATCGCCTACCATCCATTTTAAAATACCTGCAAAAACTGGCGTGTCTTTGTCTAAAGTATGTACTTCTAAGAAAGCACGAAGATTCTTTAAACCCAATGGGATACTGGTTAAGAAGTGCGCTTTACGTTCAAAGAGTCCTCTAAATCCATAAGCGCCCAAAACTTGTAACAGTCTTAATAAAACAAAGCCATGATATTGTTTTTTAAATAAAGTCGTATCAATGGTTTCACCTAAAACTTTTTCTGCTTCTTGAATATAATCATTTAACAATCGCTCCTTCCATTCATTGGATAGTTCTGCTTTTGCTTGCCATAATAAAGACGCTACATCATAAGGCATGCCGCCCTTCATTCCACCTTGGAAATCTATAAAAAACACTTCATCGTTTTTTACGATGATATTTCTGCTCTGAAAATCACGGAACATGAAATAATTAAAATGACTATCAGATAATTGATCACTTAATAATTCAAACTCATTGATCAATGCTTGTTTGTCATAAGGATATTGTAAAGTATCTAAAAAATAATATTTGTAATACAACAAGTCCGTCAACACAGCATGCTTGCCAAATGTTTTTGAAGTAAGGCATTTTGAAAAATCTAATCCCTCGCTGCCTTTTACTTGCAATTGCACCAATGCCTTTAAACTTTTTTGGAATAGTTGATACACCCTTTCAGTCTTGCCTTCTTTTTCTAATACGTCTAATAAAGATTCCGAGCCAAGGTCTTCTTGTAAATATATTTTCTGATCGGAACTCACTGCTAGCACTTTTGGAACAGGTAATCCTTTTGAATGAAAATGTTGCGCAAAATATATGAAGGTCTCGTTCTCCTTAAGGTTCAAATTATAGGTAGCAATATAGGAATCAGCCCCTTCTTTGATTCTAAAATAGATCCTATCCCCGCCACTTTGTGGAATTTTTTCAATATGCTCCCATTCCTTACCTGCGTAGGATGAAAATAAATTTTTGATCGATTCCTTGATTGCTTCCATATGCTCAAAAAAAAGGGGGTTATTTAGCTCTAAAAGTAATTAATTATATTCTACCCTTCACAAAAACCCCAAAAAGTATTAAATTAAGACAAAATATCCCCCATGAATAACACAATTGATTACAATTGATTCATAAACTCCGCGAGCAAACTATGAAAATGATGTGTGCCTTGTTCACGCTTGGTCGCATACCTTCCGTGATGATAGAATCTTGAGCGGATACCTTGTTGCACATTTTCTACCACTTCTTCATCCTCTTGCTCTACACTCTCCAATCCTGCGCCTGCGCCTGAACCTAGCTTGCTTGCGTCATACACAAAACTTAAGAAAGTCACTTTGGTATTGCCTGCATCGATAGGTGTCACAATATTCAATGACAATCCCCATGGATAAAAATTAAACATCATATTCGGGAAGACCCAAAAATAATACGCTGCAATATTTTTTCCTGTATCCACATGTCCTGCTGGTAAATCAAAACAATGCTCCGGAGATTTAGAAGCACCAATTTGTAAATTGGAATACTTAAAAATAGCTGTGGTATAATCTTTAAAATCTAAAAATGCATTGAGTCCCGGATGCACAAATGGAATATGAAATCCCTCTAAATAATTTTCACAGTACAATGCCCAATTCGCTTTAATATAATAATCACTTGTTCTACTTGGATCATGCACTAATTGATCGATTGGTAAAAAACCAATGCGCGCTTCCATCTCCTTAAAAAACAATTCAGGGCCTAACCCTTTTTTAATTTGCGTAAACAATAAAGGACCCCATTGGTATAAAGGCAAATCGTGTAAATGATTGTTCTCTGGAATAAAATTTTCTACTTCCTTGAACTCCGGCATGGAAATAAATTTTCCATCCAAATGAAAAGCCCTGCCATGGTATTTACAACGCAGGTGTTTTAATCCAGTACAAGGTTCGTACACCATTAAATTGCCGCGATGCGTACATACATTCGATAAACAATGTACACCCCCATCGGCATCCTTCGTAATCACCAGTGGCTCGTCGATATAATTTTCCAGCAACCTAAACGGAAACGCATCCCCCGCATTCGGCACCATCCCTGTATGACCAATATATTGCCAACTAGGTGCAAAAATCTGCTCCTTCGCTTTTTCTAAACAAGCGGGATCTAGGTAAAAGCTGGTATCGATGGTTTTAGCCCTCGCAATATTGGGATCAATAAAAAAAGTCGACATAACAGGTGGATTTTCACCCCCAAGATACAACATCAACTAGTACAATCCATTGGTAATGAAGGCTTAAAAATGAGGATAAATTTCTCCCTCAGTTTGATTAAATACTAAATTATTTAGTTAATATTGCTAATAAATTTAGCTAAATGGAATTTCAAGAGGAAGCATACGAACAAAAAACAGGCTATACGGGGGCTAAAAACTACCAGTCGGCGCAGGTTGTACAAGCCAATGCCACCGGATTTGGTGCGGCATCGGACGATTTTATGGAGAGAGGGATTGACCTCAACGAACAATTGGTGCGCAACAAGCCCGCTACTTTTTTCTTTAGGGTCAACAGCGATGCCATGCTTGGCGCCGGTATTCATATTGGCGATACCTTAATTGTAGACAGAAGCATTCAAGCAAGATCGGGGAATGTGGTGGTCGCTGTATTGAATGGAGAATTTTTAGTACGTCGTTTACAGATACAGGAACATAGCATTAGTTTATTACCAGAAAATAAAAAATATGGCAGTATTCAAGTGGCACAATTGTCGGACTACAGCACTTGGGGCATTGTCACTTTTGTGATTCACGCTTTGTAATATTTACTTAGCCAATTTATATTTATTCTTAATTCAAAAAAATGCAAGCCATTGTTGACTGCAATAGTTTTTACTGTACCTGCGAAAGACTTTTTCAGCCACAGTTAATGCACCGTCCGATAGTAGTGTTAAGTAATAATGATGGCTGTATTGTATCGCGCACGGATGAAGCAAAACAATTGGGCATCTCCATGGCCGTCCCCTATTTTCAGGCGAAGGATTTAATTGAAAAAAATGGCGTCACTACTTTTTCCTCTAACTATCATTTATACGGCGACCTCAGTTGGCGTGTGATGGAAACCATGAGACTATTGCTACCACCGGGTCATGTAGAAGTGTATTCGGTGGATGAAGCCTTTGTAGACCTCTCTCATCTAGCTACAGAAAATGTCCAATCCTTTTGTTTGGAACTCAAAAATAAGATTGAACAATGGACAGGCATTTCTGTTTCGATTGGTGCAGCGCCTAATAAAGTATTGAGTAAAGTAGCCAACCGATTAGCGAAAAAAAATAAACTTAAAACCAATTGTATCGTCGTGTTGGATACGACTAAAAAAATACAAGCGGCATTACAACAAACGCCTGTAGAAGATATTTGGGGTGTGGGTTTTAGTTATAGTGAAAAACTAAAAGTATATGGTATCAATACAGCTTATACATTAAGTATCAAAGACCTTAGTTGGGGTAAAAGATTTTTAGGTGGCGTAGTGGGGATGCGTTTGATACGCGAGCTA